>DASVPM010000039.1:0-25430 GCA_036382815.1 Allosphingosinicella sp. | reverse complement strand
CGCGGTCGGGCCGTCGAGGAAGGTGAAAGTGATCGTGCCGTTGCTGGCCGCCTGCCGGGCACCGCTGTCGATCTGGTTGATCACCTGCTGCTGGGTCGCGATCGGCTTGCCGCGGAAGGTCGCGAGGCCGGCAAAATCGGTGAGCCGGAACGGAACGACGTCGCCGACCAGCACGCCGTCGCCGATCAGCACGCCGTCGCCGACAAGCACGCCGTCCGACTGCGTGATGGATTTGCTGAGTTTCTGGACTGCCACCGTGTGATCCCCCCCTAATAGGAATGTTGGAAAAAGCGCCGCCGCCTCGACTCGCGCGATCGTCGCGGTGCTTGGGCAAAGGCTTCCCGGAAAACCCTGCGCTGTCAAATACAATCCAGTCCCGGAATCGGGCAAGGCAAGGGACGGCGTGAAAGTGCCGGGCCCCTCCGCCCCAACTTTGCCCAAGTCAAAACCTAATGGCAGGTTTGGAAGTGTCGCGCGGCGGGCCGCGGCCTTGAGGGTTCGGCCTTTTCATGACTATCGGCAAAGCGATCATTCTCAGCGCCGGCAAGGGCTCGCGCCTGCTTCCGCTGACCGCGGAGAGGCCGAAATGCCTCATCGACCTCAACGGCCGCAGCCTGCTCGAATGGCAGCTCGACGCGCTCCAGGGGGCCGCCATCGCCGATATCGTCATCGTCACCGGCTTCGCCGAGGAGACGGTCGCCGCGGTCGCCGCCCGGCGCCCGGGCGTGCGGACCCTCTTCAACCCCTTCTACCATGTCGCCGACAATCTCGGCTCGGTCTGGATGGCCCGCTCCGAGCTCGACGGCGATACCCTGCTCCTCAACGGCGACACCCTGATCTCGCCGCGGCTGCTCGAGCGGGTTCTCGAAGCGAGGCCGGGCCCGATCGCCGTCACCGTCGACGAGAAGGAAAGCTACGATTCCGACGACATGAAGGTGCTCCGCGACGGCGACCGGCTGCTCCGCATCGGCAAGGCGCTCGAAGCGGGCGAGTATAATGCCGAATCGATCGGACTCCTCGCGTTCCGGGACGACGGCCCCCGGCTGTTCGCCGACCAGGTCGAGCGGATGATGCGCCGGCCCGACGGCACCCGCCGCTGGTATCTGCGCGCCATCGACGCTCTCGCGCAGGCCGGCGCCGACGTCCGCACCGTTTCGATCAAGGGCGAGGAATGGCAGGAAGTCGACTTCCCCGAAGACCTCGAGGCCGCGAAGGCGCTGACGGCGCGGTGGAGTTTCTGAATCCTCCCCGGATTTCCGGGGGAGCGGACCGTGCGCGGCATGGGGTAGGGGCTTTACTGACTCCGCAGAACCCCTCCACCGCGCTCCGCGCGGTCCCCCTCCCCGGCAAATGCCGAGGAGGAATTATGTCGATGCGGGCCAAAACCTCCTGAAATGACCCACCAGCGTCTCGATCTGCGCCCGCTCCAGCTCGACCGCCTCGCCGAGCGCAGGCACCTTGGGCCACCCCGCATCCTTCACGCTCACCCCGCACGCCTCGCGCTCCCCTTCGTAGCGCGGGACGACGTGGAAATGGACGTGCGGGTCCATCATCATCAGCATCAGATAGTTGATCCTTTCGAAGCGGACGGCGGAGCTCAGCGCGGCTTCGATATCCGCCACGGCCCGCTGCAGCTCCTCGAAGGCCTCAAGCGGCAACTCCGCGAAGCTTTTCGCCTGGCTCTTCGCCGCGAGAACCAGGCTGCCGAGCGTCGGCTGCGCCGGCCGGAGCAGCACCATCCACTGCTCATATTCGGCTATCAGGGTCCCCGGATAGCCGAAGCGAAGGATCGTCTCGTTCATCCCCCATCATTGCGAAGAGCTGAGCGACGAAGCAATCCGGATTTTAGCGCATCCGCAGCAACTCGGCCGAAGGCAGCATTTCGTTGGCACAAAGATCACAAAGGCACAAAGGGACTTGGCGGGCACCGGCCGTTCGGACCACTCGAATTGCCCTGTGTTAAGCCGCTCCGCGGACTCTTCGTGCCTTTGTGATCTTTGTGCGAAACAGTCCTCCTTCAGGCCTTGGTCGAGTGCCGCAGATTCAGGACAGCCAGGACACCACGGGCCGCCCTGCCGCCCGAGCCGCAATCGCCTGGGCGAGCTGGACCAGGTGGACGGCGAGCGAGATAAGCGTCCAGGCCGCCACGGCTGCCAAACCCCAGTCGGGCCGACCCGCGATCAGCGCCGCGAGCAGGATCACCATGTTGGGGTTGCGCCTTGCCGTGACCAGGCGGAAGCGGCTGTCGAAGCGGCGCCAGACGTGGACGTGCATCCCGAAGCGGGCGATGAAGGCGCCCTCGATCAGGCGCTGGACCACGTAGCCGCCGACGATGACGGCCAGGGTCCACCAGAAAACGTCCTGGGCCAGGGGCCGCCCGTAGGCGTCGAGGCCCACGCCCCACGCCCACCACCAGAAAGGCGGATGGACGAGGTCGATGCCGTGGTCGATCGCCTCGCCGATCTTCGACGAGGTGATCGTGCAGCGGGCGAGCTTTCCGTCGACCGTGTCGAGAACCATGAAGCCGAGCCCCGCCGCCAGGCCGGGCCAGTAGCGCCCTTCGAAGAAGAGCCAGGTGGCGAGCAGGCAGAGCGCCGCGCCGATCAGCGAGACCTGGTTCGGGGTCATCCCGATCCGCGCCGCCCATCGGGTCAGGACCAGCGCCCATTCCGGCCAGAGATATTTGGTGAGGATATCGGTGACGCCCTTGTAGGCGCCGAAATAGCTCGCCCGCTCGAGCCCGCGCACCGTCTCCGGAGCGAGCCGGTCCATGAACGGGCGCTCCTTCTTGCGCAGCTCCTCATTCTCGAGGTCGCCGGCTTCCTCCCAGGCGAGCGTTTCGCCCATTCCGGCGGCGAACGGGGTCTGCGCTTTCATTGCCAAGCCGACGGCCTCGCCGTCCCGAGGGGCGTTGGCCAGCACCGGTACGCCGCGGCGGGTGACGACGAGCCCCGGCCTCGCCGCCGCAAGCTTCAGCCAGGACGGGTCGAAGGCGAAACCCAGATTGACCAGAATCTCCCCGTCCGGGCGGACATCCATTTTCTGGGCGCGGGCGATCCGGCGCAGCCGCTCCTCCGCGGTCAGGCCCCAGAGCCGGGTCGAATTAGCGCCGACCGGGGCGATGGCGGTCATGCCTTCAGCTCCCGGGAAATCTTCTCGGCGCTGCGCAGTGCCAAAGCGACGATGGTCAGGGTCGGATTGGCCCAGCCTCCGGTCGGGAAGAGCGACGATCCCGCGATCCACAGATTGCCGATGCCGTGCACCCGGCCGTCGGCATCGGTGACGCTGGAGCGCGGGTCGCTCCCCATCCGGGTCGTGCCCATATGATGATAGCCGCCGATCGGATGGGAGGAGATGAGCGGGTCGGTCTCCCATTCGCCCGAGCCGAGCCAGTCCGCCGGCTCGACCTTGCCGAGCCCGAGCCGTTCCAGCTCCCGCCCCAGCGTCTCGACGAGCACCGCGACGCTTCGAACGTCGATCTCGGACAGCCGCCAGTCCAGCTTTACCCGAGGCACGCCGGTCGGGTCCCGGTCGCCGGTCAGGGCCACCCGGCTCTCCGGATTGGGCGCCTGCTCGCCGCGCACCAGCAGGGCGACGTCGAGATTTCCGATCTTGTGGAGAAGCCAGGGCCGGGCCGGATCGACGTGGCGCTGGGCCCAGCCCGCGGCCTTCTTGGTCACCATCCACAAGGCCCGTCCGCGCTTCGTCGGGGCCATGCTGTGCTTGAGGCCGGAATAGGCCTTCATCCCGATGAACTGCCGCCGCCCCTCGGGCTGCCGGGCGACGATGGTCAGCGAGGTGTTGAGGATGCCCTCGCGCCTCTGGAGCGCTTCGGACGGGGCGATCAGGGCGGCGAGGTCCTGCCCGCCCACCCGGTGCCGACGTCCGAACGCTTTCAAGAGTCGCCACGCCGAGCCCTGGACGATCCGCCCGCCGCGGGCGTGCGGATGCTCCATGAAATACCGGCCGACCTGATCATGTCCGTTGCCGAGGCCGGAGGCGAGAAGAAGCCTGGGATTTTCGATCCCGCCCGCCGCCAGAACGAATGTCTTGGTCCGCACCGTGACCCGGCCCGGCCCCAGCGAGCGCGCTTCGACCCGCGCTATCCCGCCGCCTTCTGCGACGATCCCCGTCACCGTCGCATGGGTGGCGATCTGGCACCGGGGATCGGCCTCCAGGTCCGCGCAGCTTTCCCAGGCGAAGCGGTTGAAGCGGCGGTCGAAGGTCCAGAGCGGGGTTTCCAGCTCCTGGAATCGCGGAAGCTTGACGCCGGCCAGGCGCAGATCGGCGGGCTCCGGCCGCGCTGGCGGAAGCCCGAAAGCGGGCCTGGCCTCCGCATACCAGCGCTCAAGCTCGGCCCAGCCGATCGGCCAGCCCGAATGCGGCACGTAGTCGCGTCGTTCCAGATCGATGGGATCGAGCTCGGCGCAGCGCCCGCCCCAGATGGCCGTGGTCCCCCCGAAGAAGCGAAGCCGGCTGTCCTCGAGCGCGTAATAGTCCTCGCCCGCATTCTCGCCCGCGTTGAGATCCGCCGTCGCCGGCTCGTAATCCAGCCCCCCGCTCTCCAGCAGGACCACCCCGTGGCCGAGGGCGAGCAGCCGCCGCGTGAGGCTGATCCCGGCGGCGCCCGCGCCGATCACGCAGACCTCGCCTTCGAGCTCGAGCGGGCCGGGGATTTGCGCGAGGTCGATCATGGGCCGATGGGCCGGTGGCATCCCGTCATCCCGGCGAAAGCCGGGACCTCGGGGAGGCCCGCCGTGACTTCTCGTCCTGAGGTCCCGGCTTCCGCCGGGATGACGGTCTTGCTCACCTTCCGAACAACTCCGCCTCGACCTCGCCCGACAGGCTCCCCGCCAGCACAGTCTCCTGGGCCCAGCGCAGATCGTCGGCCAGATAGCGGTCGGCCTCGTAATGCTCCACGTTGCGCCGAATTTCCGCCCGCGCCGACTCCAGCGCCGGCGAGCTCTTCAGCGGCGCGTGGAAGTCGCATCCCTGCGCCGCCGCGAGTAGCTCGATCCCGACCACCCCCGCGGCATTGCCCGCGATCCGCCGCGCCTTGGTCCCTGCATGGGTCGCCATCGAGACATGGTCCTCCTGGTTGCCCGAGGTCGGCACCGTGTCGACGCTGGCCGGCCAGGCGAAGCTCTTGTTCTCGGAGACGAGCGCCGCGGCGGTGACCTGGGCGATCATGAAGCCCGAATTGACCCCGCTGTCGCGGACCAGGAACGGGGGCAGCCCGCTCATCTTGGGATCGACCAGGACCGCGGTGCGCCGTTCGGAGATGCTGGCGACCTCGCACAGCGCCATCGCCAGGGTGTCGGCGGCGAAGGCCACCGGCTCGGCGTGGAAATTGCCGCCCGACAGGGAGTCGCCCGTTTCGGGGAACAGCAGGGGATTGTCGGTGACCGCATTCGCCTCGATCCCGAGCGCCCGCGACACGTTGCGCAACAGATCGAGGCAGGCACCCATCACCTGCGGCTGGCAGCGGAAGCTGTAGGGGTCCTGGACCCGGGCGCAATCGTCGTGGCTGTGGCGGATCTCGCTGCCCTCGATCAGCCGCTTCAGCACCGCGGCGACGGCGATCTGGCCGGGCTGCCCGCGCGCTTCGTGGATCCGCCGGTCGAAGGCGGCGTCGGTGCCCTTCAGTGCGTCGAGCGACAGGGCCCCGGAAAGGAGCGCCGTGGCGAACACCCGCTCGGCCGCGAACAGGGTGTCGAGAGCGACCGCGGTCGACACCTGGGTACCGTTGATCAGCGCCAGCCCTTCTTTCGGCCCGAGCACCAGCGGCTCCAGCCCCAGCTCGCGCAGCGCCTCTCCGGCCGGCATGATCGTGCCGCGCAGGTCGATCCGCCCCTCGCCCAGCATCGCCGCGCTGAGATGGCCAAGCGGCGCCAGATCGCCGGAAGCGCCTACGGAGCCCTGGCTGGGGATGCAGGGCAAAGCGTCGGCCTCGAGCATCGCGAGCAGCCGCTCGACCACGTCCCGCCTCACCCCCGAATGGCCGCGGGCGAGGCCGATGACCTTGGTCGCCATCGCCAGACGGACTACCGGCCGGCTCAGGTACTCGCCCAGCCCGCAGCTGTGCGACATCACCAGGTTGCGCTGGAGCTCGGCCAGCCGGTCGTTCGGGATCCGGGTCTGGGCGAGCAGGCCGAAGCCGGTATTGACGCCGTAGACGGTCCGCCCGCTCTCGACGATCCGGCCGACGCAGGCGGCGGCGGAGTCGATTGCGGCCCAGGCCTCGGGGGCGATCTCGATGGGGGCGCCGGCCCATACGGCGCGAAGCTCGGCGAGGGTGACGGCGCCGGGGCGAAGGGTGATCCTCATTTCGACGGTCATCTTCCCACCATCGGCAGATCCAGCCCCTGCTCGCGGGCGCAGTCTATCGCCTCCCCGTAGCCGGCGTCCGCGTGCCGCATGACTCCGGTACCCGGGTCGTTCCACAGCACGCGCTCCAGCCGCCGCGCCGCCTCGGGAGTGCCGTCGGCGACGATCACCATCCCGGCGTGCTGCGAATAGCCCATTCCAACTCCGCCGCCATGGTGAAGCGATACCCAGGTCGCCCCCGAGGCGGTGTTGAGGAGGGCGTTGAGGAGGGGCCAGTCGGACACGGCGTCGGAACCGTCCCGCATCGCCTCGGTCTCGCGATTGGGGCTTGCGACCGAGCCGGAATCGAGATGGTCGCGGCCGATCACGACGGGCGCCTTCAACTCCCCGGAGGCGACCATCTCGTTGAACGCCATTCCCAGGCGGTGGCGCTGCCCAAGCCCGACCCAGCAGATCCGCGCCGGAAGCCCCTGGAAGGCGATCCGTTCGCGGGCCATGTCGAGCCAGCGGTGGAGGTGCGGATCGTCGGGGATGAGCGCCTTCACCCTTGCGTCGGTGCGGTAGATGTCCTCCGGGTCTCCGGAAAGCGCGCACCAGCGGAACGGACCGATGCCGCGGCAGAAGAGCGGCCGGACATAGGCCGGGACGAAGCCCGGAAAATCGAACGCATGGGCGACGCCCTCGTCCTTGGCGACTTGCCGGATATTGTTGCCGTAGTCGAAAGTGGGGATGCCCATCTCCCTGAACGCCAGCATTGCATGAACATGCACCGCCATGGATTCCCTTGCAGCGGCCTCCACAGCGGCGGGGTCTCGCTCGCGCATATTTATCCATTTTTCCACGGTCCATCCGGCCGGGAGGTAGCCGTTCACAGGGTCATGGGCCGAGGTCTGGTCGGTCACCGCGTCCGGACGGATGCCCCTGCGCACCATCTCCGGCAGGACCTCCGCGGCGTTCCCGAGGAGACCGACGGAAGTGGGTGCAACGGCGGTCCGGATGATCTCGAGCGCCTCGTCCAGCGATCCGGCGCGGCGGTCGAGATATCGGGTCTCGAGCCTCTTCTCGATGCGGCTCTCCTGGCACTCGATCGCGAGGCAATGCGCCCCCGCCATCACCGCCGCCAGCGGCTGGGCGCCCCCCATCCCGCCCAGGCCCGCGGTCAGGATCCAGCGGCCCTTGAGGTCGCCGCCATAATGCTGGCGTCCCATCTCCACGAAAGTCTCGTAGGTGCCCTGAACGATGCCCTGGGTGCCGATGTAGATCCAGGAGCCGGCCGTCATCTGGCCGTACATCATCAGGCCTTTTCGATCCAGTTCGTGGAAATGTTCCCACGTCGCCCATTTCGGCACCAGGTTGGAGTTGGCGATCAGCACCCGCGGCGCGTCGGGATGGGTGCGAAAGACGCCGACCGGCTTGCCCGACTGGACGAGCAGGGTTTCGTCCCCCTCGAGCCGCTCGAGGGTCTCGACGATCTTGTCGAAACTCGCCCAGTCCCGCGCCGCCCGGCCGATGCCGCCATAGACGACCAGCTCCTCCGGCGCCTCGGCGACGCGCGGGTCGAGATTGTTCTGGAGCATCCGCACGGCTGCTTCCGTCGCCCAGCTTTTGGCAACGAGCTCGGGCCCGGTGCGGGCGCGGATCGAACGGCTGTTGTCGCGGCGTGAATGCATGGGGGGTCTCTAGCCGCTCCGTCACCCCAGCGAAAGCTGGGGTCCATTCAGAGTCTGGATGGATTCCAGCTTTCGCTGGAATGCCGGGTCAGGCATCCACCCCGGCCACGATCCGCTTTTCCGGACCCGGCAGCCCGATCCAATAGGCAAGCTCCGCCGGCCGGCTCACCCGCCAGACACAAAGGTCCGCGGCCTTGCCGGTGGAGATCGTGCCCACCTCCTTCTCCAGCCCCAGGGCCTTGGCGGCATGAACCGTCATCCCCGCCAAAGCCTCCTCCGGCGTGAGGCCGAACAGGGTACAGGCCATGCTCAGCATCAGGGTCGGCGACAGGACCGGTGAGGTGCCGGGATTGCAGTCGGTCGCGACGGCCATCGCGACCCGGTGGCGGCGAAGCAGATCGACCGGCGGCTTGCGCGTCTCGCGAAGCGCGTAAAAGGCGCCGGGGAGGAGAACGGCGACCATGTCGGCGCGCGCCATCGCCTCGATCCCCGCCTCGTCCGCATGTTCGAGATGGTCGGCCGAAAGCGCCCCGAATTCGGCGGCGAGGGCCGCGCCCTGAAGGTTGGAGAGCTGCTCGGCGTGGAGCTTCACCCTCAGGCCATGCTCGTCCGCCGCCTCGAACAGCGAGCGCACCTCGTCGGGCGTGAAGCCGATCCCCTCGCAATAGGCGTCGACGGCTTGGGCCAGCCCCGCTTCCGCGATCGCCGGGATCATCTCGTCCGTCGCTACCCGGACGAAGGCGTCGCGGCTCTCCTTATGTTCGGGCGGAAGCGCGTGAAGGGCGAGCAGGGTGGGAACCACCCGCACCGCCTCGCTCTCGCCCAGCGCCTTCGCCGCCTCGAGCATCTTCGTCTCGCTCGGCACGTCGAGCCCGTAGCCGGATTTGATCTCGACGGTGGTGCAGCCCCCCGCCATCAGCGCCCTCAGCCGCGGCCGGGCCTGCTCGGCCAGCTCGTCCCGTGTCGCGAACCGGGTGGCCTTGACCGAGGAGATTATGCCCCCGCCGGCCCTGGCGATCTCCTCATAGCCCGCGCCGTTCAGCCTTTGCTCGAACTCGGCGGACCGGTTGCCGCCGAAGATGATGTGGGTGTGGCAGTCGATCAGTCCGGGCGTGACCCAGGCGCCGCCGAGCGGCTCGACCGTCCGGGCCCGGTATCCGGCGAGGTCGATGCGGCGGCCGACCCGGACGATTCGTCCGTCCTGGATCCCGATCGCCCCGTCCTCGATCGCTCCGAAAGCCGTCGGCACGGCCGGGTCCATCGTCGCGATGTTGCAGTCGGTCAGAAGTCGGTCCCACATGGCTCGCTTCTTAACCTTTGCCCGACTAAGGGCAACGCCATGAACTGGAAATCCATCGCTGACTTGATCGGCAGCGAGGGCCAGGTCGCGATCCTTGGCGCGCCCATGGAATCGGGTTCGGTGACCCCGGGCCGCTGCGACCTCGCCCCCGAAACCGTGCGCCGCGCCCTGAAACGATTCTCCACCTATAATGTCGAAACCGGGGCCGACCTGTTCTTCCCGATCCGCGACCTTGGCGACGTGCCGGTTCAGGGCGTGACTCCCGCCGAGGGCTTCGCGCCGATCCGCGACTCGGCCGCAGCCGCGGTCGCGGAGCACCGCCTGACCCTCCTGATCGGCGGCAACAATGCGGTGACCCGCCCCGCCGTCCACGCGCTCGGCCTTCCGCTCGCCAAGGTCGGTCTGATCACGCTCGACGCTCATTTCGATCTGCGCGACACCGCCGGCGGGCCGATGAACGGCAATCCGATCCGGTGCCTGATCGAGGACGGCCTCCCCGGCGCCAACATCTCCCAGATCGGCCTCGCGCCCTACGCCAACACGGCGAGGATGCATGCCGACGCCGTGGCCTTCGGGATCGGAGTGTACACGATGGCGGACTGCCTGCAGCGCGGGATCCTCGCCGTGCTCAACCACGCCCTCGCCCGATTCGTCCACCTCGAGGCGCTGGTGGTCGATTTCGACATCGACGTCATCGACCGCTCCCAATGCCCCGGAGCCCCCGGCGCCCGCCCGGGCGGCATGCCGGCCTCCATGTTCTTCGCCGCGGCGCGTCGGCTCGCGGCCGACCCCAGGGTCAAGCTGGTCGACCTGACCGAGTTCGACCCGAGCCTCGACGTGAGCGACATCACCGCGCTGACTGCGGGACGGTGGGTGTGCGAAATGCTGGCGGGCTTCGCGACCCGCTGAGGAGACTCGTCTTCGCCCTTGCCTGCGGCGTTCAAGCGCATAAGCTGGCGTGGTGCGTATCCTGGCTCTGCTCGCCGCGCTCTCGATTGCGACGGCCTCGGCAATGCCCGGCGGGGCGGCGCCGGCGCCCCCCCATCCCGACCCGAAGCTTCGAGCGATGGAGCGGTTTTCGAAGGGAGACTATCTCGAGCCTATCGAAATGCTCGAGCAGGCCGCCTTCGATTCGTCGGGCAAGGTCGTCGACAATATGGCGTACCAGATGTGGTATCAGCTCCGGCCCATGATGGGCGGCTACGCTCCGCCCCAGCCGCTTGGCGCGACATCGCCGCCGCTCGCTGCCGCGGACTCGGCGCGCCTGCGGGCCGCCTCGGCCCACGATGCCTTGCCGGCGATCCGCGCCGAAGCGGCCAAGACCCGGATCGTCATCCTCAACGAGGCCCATCACAGCCCCCGCGACCGCGCGTTCGGGCTCGACGTGGCGCGTACCCTGCGCCCGCTCGGCTACAATATTCTCGCGGCCGAGGCCTTCGCCAATTTGGACGGGGAAGGGGAGTCTGCCGTGAACCGGCTGGAGCGCGAAGGGTATCCGCACCTTCAGACCGGTCATTATCTCCACGATCCCGTCTTCGCGGACTTCATCCGTCAAGCGCTGGCGCTGGGCTTCCGACCCAGAGCGTACGAGCAGAAAAGCAGCCAGTCCTCACCGGGCGGGGGCATATCGGAGCGGGAGCAGGCCCAGGCGGAGAATCTCGCCGCGATCCTCGCCGCCAATCCCGGCGCGAAGATTTTCATTTATGTCGGTTTCAGCCATGTCATGGAGGCGCCCGTTGCCGGCAATGGCAGGGCCGTTGAGTGGATGGCGGCCCGCCTCAAGAAGATGACCGGCGTGGATCCGCTGACCATCGATCAGGCGTATCTCGGGGAGTCGTCCCAGCGCCGCTCGGGGCGGGAAGCCCAGGCGATCGTCGCGCCGCGGATCCGTGGAGCGTCGGTCCTTCGGCTCGGCGGCGCCTACGTGAAGGTCGGGGAATATGCTCACGCCGTCGACCTGCAGATTTTCCAGCCCGGCACGCAACTCGTTCAAGGCCGCCCGATCTGGCTCGCGCGGATGGGTCGCACGGCGCATGCCGTGCCGGCCAATCTCCGGCCTTCGAAGGGGCGTCGGCTGGTCCAGGCCTTCCTCGCCAATGAAGGCGAAGGCGCAATCCCGATCGACCAGGTGCTCGCTGAAGCGGGAAAGCCGGTCCCTATCCTGATGCTGCCCGAGCGGCCCGTGCGCTACGCCGTCCAGGACTAGACCAGCGCCTTGAGTGGCGCCGAAGAGTCCGCAAGCCTTTCCGGCGCTGCCGCTACGCGCTCGAGGATCAGTTTTCGCCCCTGGACGTAATCGCGGGTCGCGTTGACGCAGTCGAGGGCGATGACCCGGCCTTCGAGGAGGTAGATCACGGAAAAGCTGCGCTCCTCGGGCCGGCCGCGAATCACCGTCTGGTCGTGGCCGATCGACAGGCCGACGGTCTGCAGCCGCAGATCATATTGATTGGACCAGAACCAGGGGACGGCCTCGTAAGGCTGCGGAGCTCCCGTCATCGCCCTGGCCGCCGTCGCCGCCTGGTCATGGGCGTTCTGGACCGATTCGAGGCGGATCCGGAGGCCGCCGGCGAAACGGTTCTCGTGGGCGGCGCAATCGCCCACCGCATAGACCCCCGGGAGGCTGGTTCGGCAGACGGCGTCGACGTCGACCCCGTTGGCGCCGGAGGCCCCGGCTGCGAGCAAGGGCGCGACCGCCGCCTCGACTCCGATCCCGACGATGACCATCTGCGCTTCGGCCAGAGTGCCGTCCTGGAGCCTGACCCCGGCCACACGGCCGCTCTCGCCCACGATCGAGGCGACGGTCGCGCCAAGCCTGACGTCGACCCCCCTGGAGCGATGCTCGGCCTCGTAGAAGCTCGATATCTCCGGTCCCGCCACGCGCGCCAGCACGCGGTCGAGGGCCTCGAGCAAAACGACTCTCTTGCCGAGCTTACGCAGCACTGCCGCCGTCTCGAGGCCGATGTAGCCGCCGCCGACCACTGCGACGCACTCGACCCCGTCGAGCTCGGCCCGGATCGAATCCGAATCGGCCTTGCGCCGGACGACATGGACTCCGCCAAGGTCGCCGCCCTCGCAGCCGAGCCGGCGGGGCTCGCCGCCGGCGGCCCAGATCAGGGTGCCGTAGGCGAAGACGGCGCCGTCCGAGGCGGTCAGTACCTTTGCCTCGGAATCCACGACTGCAATGCGCGTGGCGAGGATGAGGTCGATGCGGCGTTCGACCCAGAAGGCGTCAGGGCGGGCGAGCATCCGCTCGAACTCCTTCTCTCCGGCGAGATATTCCTTGGAGAGCGGCGGCCGTTCGTAGGGCGGCTCGTCTTCAGCGCCGATCAGGGCGATCGAGCCCTCGAAACCGAGCTGGCGAAGCTGGATCGCGGCTTGGGCGCCGGCATGTCCGGCGCCGACGATGACGACGTCGTGGTGGGTCATATCACCCCGTCATTGCGAGGAGCGGAGCGAGGAAGCAATCCAGCAGGTGGCGGCGCCGGATCTGGATTGCTTCGCCTCGCTCGCAATGACGAAGGTCAATCCTTCGTCGGCTCGACCGGCACCGCGACGAGCGACTCGTGGGCCTCCGGCGACGTCGGCGCCGCGCCGTTGCCGGCTCCGGCCACGAGATTCTCCAGGGTCGAGCCGTCAAAGCCCAGCTCCTTCATCAGCCCGTCCACGATCGGCGCCTGGGCGCGGTAGCGAAGCGCCGCGGCGACGGCGCTGGAGGCCAGATTGCCCTCGGTGCCCGAGCCGTCGGAAGCGCCCCCATTGGAGCCACCTGAAAGCCCCTCCACCTGGACGATCTTGATCGAGTCGATCGCCTCCATCGGCTTGGCGGCCTCGCGGACGACCTCGGGAAGCACCTTGAGCAGCGCCATCTTGGTCTGCAGCGAGATCTGGTCGGAGGAGAGCAGGTTCGCCGCCTCGTTGATCGCCCGCTGTCCCGCGGCCTCGACCTCGAAGCGCACCCGAGACGCCTCGGCGCGAAGCTTCTCGGCCTCGGCCTCGCCTTCCGCGGCGAGGCGCATCGCCTCGGCGCGGTCGGCGGCGGCCTGCTTCTCGGCGTCGGCCTGGACCTTGATGCCGATCGCCGAGCGCTCCGCCTCGCGGCTGGCGTCGATCAGTTCGATCCGCTTGACGCGCTCGGCGACCTCGGTCTCGCGGGCGGTCCCGACCCGCTCCTCGGCGGCGACGGCCTCGGCCCGGGCCTTGTCGGCCTCGGCCTTGGCCTGGCTTTCCTCGCGGCTCTTGTTCTGGATCGCGATCTGCTGCTCCTGGCGGGCGATCTCGACCGCCTGGGTCTGGGCGATCTTCGCCTGCTCGACGACCTTGTTGGCCTCGATCTGGGCGCTGTCGACCTGGCGCTTGGCCGTGATCTTCGCTTCGTCCGCCTCGCGCTGGCGCTCGGCCTGCTGCTGGGCGACCTCGGCATTCTGGGCCGCGCGCCTTACCTCGACCTCGCGCTCCTGCTCGAGCCGCGCGAACTCGGTGTCGCGGCCGATCTCGAAGCTCTTGCGCGCCGCCTCCAGGTTCTTCGCCTCGATCTGGACCCGCGTCTCCTGCTCGATGTCGTTCCTCGCCTTGCGGCGAAGCTCGATCTGCTCGGTGAGCTTGGTCAGGCCCTCGGCGTCGAAGGCGTTGTTGGCGTTGAAATGCTCGATCGAGGTCTGGTCGAGACCGGTCAGGGAAACGGATTCGAGCTCGAGGCCGTTCATCGCGAGATCGGCCGAGGAGACCTGCTGCACCTTTTGCACGAACTCGCTGCGCTGTTCGTGCAGCTGGTTCATCGTCATTCCGGCGGCGACGGAGCGCAGCGCGTCGACGAACTTGCCCTCGATCAGCTCCTTCAGATTCTCCGGGTGCATGGTCCTGAGGCCGAGCGTCTGGGCGGCGATGGCGATCGACTCGCGGTCCGGGCGGACCCGGACGTAGAACTCCGCCTTCACGTCGATCCGAAGGCGGTCGAGAGTGATCAGAGCGTCGACATTCTTACGCTCGACCGCGAGCCGGACGGTGTTGAGGTTGACCGGCATCGTCTCGTGGAGGACCGGAAGGACGAGGGCGCCGCCGTTGATGACGACCTTCTCGCCGCCGAAGCCGGTGCGGACGAAGCCGATCTCCTTGGTGGCCCGGCGGTAGAGGCGGGTGATGATCAGCCCCAATATGAGCAGCGCCGCCAGAACGATGCCCGCGTAGATGGCCATCTGGACCATGTCAGTCTCTCCTGTTTGAAATCGGCAGGCCCGGCGTGGGAAGCACGTCGAAGCTTGAGGGGATTCGGTCGACTCTTCCGACCGCGATGAAGATATTGCCTTCCCGGCGGTCGAGGCGGACCGTCTCGCCCTCGCCGATCGCATGGTCGTCGTCATACGGCTCGACCATCACATAATGGGGCTGGCCGTGAATGTCGGCGACCCGCGCCTGGGCGGGCGAGCCGCGACGGGCGGTGCCGATCGTGATCGTGCCGCGCCGGCCTACCAGGCTGTCGAGGCTGACGGCGGTGGTCTCGTCGCCCGGCATGATCCGGGCGAGGCCGCGCGCGCCGAAGCCGGTGAGCGGCAGCGCCGCGGCTGCCGCCGCGGGCACGGCGATCCACGAGGGCAGGGGGCCGGCGAATTGCTGGATGGCAAGGCCGGAAAGTCCGAACAGGGCGAGGAAGACGACGATCAGCATAAGCAGCGGCACCCTGCCGATACCGAGCCATCCGAGCAGGTCGCCGCCGCCGTCGATGTCGGCGTGAACGTCGAGATGGACCGCCGACGCGCCGAGACCGAACGCCTCCACCGCGCCGATCATCAGCATCAGCAGCAGCGCCACCGAAAATGGCAGGTTCGCCGGAGCGGCGATGATTTCGAGCATTCCCCCGTCCCCCGAGTCGGCAGATAATCGGAGTTTTCGTATTTTCCTAGCAAAATCCAAGGTTTGCCGCTGTTCGCCGGGCTTCGGGCAGGGCTAAGCCATTGCCACCGCGCCGCTTCCCGGCCATGGGCGGGCGCCATGGCGACCGAAGCTTCAGCCCTCACGCGGGACTTCAAGCAGGCGATGCGCCGCGTCGCCTCCACGGTCAACGTCATCACCGTCTGCGTCGGCGGCGAGCCGATGGGGATTACCGCGACCGCCATGTCGTCGCTGACCCTCGACCCGCCGAGCCTGCTCATCTGCATCAACCGGACCGCGTCCCTCCACAGCCCGCTCGAGGACGTCTCCCATTTCTGCGTCAACGTCCTCCACAGGAGCCAGGAGGATATCGCTAGGATGTTCGCGGACCGGAGGCAGCAGGGGCTTCGCTTCGCTTCGGGCTGGGAGGTGGATTGCGACCGCCCGCCCCGGCTGGCCGACGCCCAGGCCGCCATATTGTGTCGACGCATCCGGCACTTCCCTTACGGCACTCACTCGATCTTCATCGGCGAGGTCGAGGAGGTGAAGGTGAGGGGGGACGTGGACCCGCTCGTCTATGTCGACGGGCGGTACGGGGGCGCTGGATAGTCGCGGCGGAGGCCGGAGCAGCCGTCATTGCGAGCGAGCGAAGCAATCCAACCCGGATTCCGAGGGCCGCTGGATTGCTTCCTCGCTTCGCTCCTCGCAACGAGGGCTTAGCCGTCAGCCCCTGATGAACCGCTCCAGCGCCTCGTGGGCTTCGTCGTCGGTGGTCTGGACTGGCGGGTGCTTGCAGAAATAAGCCGCGGCCGGGTGGACCGGCCCCGACAGGCCGCGGTCCTTGGCGATCTTGGCGCAGCGGATCATGTCGATCGCGACTCCCGCCGAATTGGGGCTGTCCTCGACCGACAGGCGCATCTCGAGGTTCATCGGAACGCCTCCGAACATCGAGCCTTCCATCCGCAGGAAGCAGACCTTGTTGTCGTTCTGCCAGGCGACATAGTCGGACGGGCCGACATGGATGTTGTCGTCGTCGATCCGGCGCTCCGCGACGGACTGGACGGCCTCGGTCTTCGAGATTTTCTTGGAGGCGAGCCGTTTCCTGTTCGACATGTTGAGGAAGTCGGTATTGCCGCCGGTGTTGAGCTGGTAGGTGCGCTCGAGCCGCACTCCGCGCTTCTTGAACAGGTCGGTCAGCACGCGGTGGACGATGGTGGCGCCCAGCTGCGCCTTGATGTCGTCGCCGATGATCGGGACTCTGGCCTTGCGGAAGCGCTCCGCCCAGGCCTCGTCCGAGGCGATGAACACCGGGATGTTGTTGACGAAGGCAACTCCCGCCTCGAGCGCGCATTCGGCGTAGAATTCGGTCGCCTCCTGGCTTCCGACGGGCAGATAATTGAGGAGGACGTCGGTCTCGGTCTCCTTCAGCCGGCGAACCACATCGGCCTTGTCGGGCTGCGGAAGATCGGCGGGAAGGAAGGTGCGATCGTCGGGCCATTCGGCCATATGCTCGGAGAAGCCGTCCAGGGTCCGGCCCATCTCGACCGTGACTCCGCTTTCGGGAACGTGGTCGCAGAAGACCGCCGTGCAATTGGGCTTCTCGAAAATCGCCCCGGCGACGTCCTTGCCTACCTTGCGGCGATCGATGTCCCAGGCGGCGACGAGCTTGATATCCTTGGGCCGGTAGCCGCCCAGGTCCCAGTGCATCAGCCCGATCTGGTCGTTCGCGCCGCCATTCTGGTAGTGGGCGAGCCCCTGCACGAGCGAACTCGCGCAATTGCCAACTCCGACGATGGCGACATTAATCGCCTTGGGGTCATGAAGGCTCATCGGGCGCGCTCCTGACGGGCGCGGTTCAAAAAGATTGTCACGTTCACCTCAAAGGTCCTGCGGCGGCGTCCAAACGCGTGGAGCCGCGGAATCGGCACATCTGCGAGGGCTCTGCCCCGCCGGAGCGCGGAGTGCAAGCTTGGCGTTCGCCGGGCGCCGCTAAGCACATGGCGGAAATGCCCTAAATGGGGCGGGGCGAGCGACCGCCGGACGTCCTGAAAGGGTTTGCGCCCGGTCTCTCGACCTCGCCGGGAACCTGTCCCCCGCCGGCGGGTTGAAACCAGGAGGGGCGATAACAACCCCCGGCTGTCCTGCGTCCTTTTATTTCCCGAAAGCATCTTCCTTCCATCGACGGGGCGGCCATGAAGCCTTCGCTGCGCATTCTCATCACCACCGAATCGGCCGGCGGCCTCTGGCAATACAGCCTCGATCTCGCCCGCGGCCTGTCCCGCCTCGGCCATGAAACGGTGCTGGCGCTGACCGGCCCGGCGGCGACCGCCGATCGACTCAAGGCGACCGGCGCGGTCCCCGGCCTGCAGATCGTGGACACCGGGCTGCCGCTCGACCGGCTGGCAAAGACGGAAGCGTCGATGGTCCGATCGGCCGAAGCGCTCGCGGCGCTCGCCGCCGAGACCGGGTCGGACATCGTCCACCTCAACATGCCGGCGCTGGCCGCCCTCGCCGACTTCGGCCGGCCGGTCGTCGCCGTCCTCCACAGCTGCGTGGCGAGCTGGTGGGAGGCGGTGCAGGGTGCCGCGCTTCCCGCCGATTTCGCCTGGCGCTCCGAGCTCCTCGGCGACGGCCTCAAGGCCGCCGGTGCCGTGGTCGCCCCGACCGCGGCCTTCGGCGCCGTCGCGCAACGCCATCACCGGCTCGAGACGGCGCCGCGGACCGTCCATCACGGGCGCTCGCCGTTCACGGTTCCGAACGGCGTGCCGCACGATTTCGTCTTCACCGCCGGCCAGCTTTGGGACGAGGGCAAGAATTTCGGAATGCTCGATGCGGCCGCCGGCAGGATCGGAGTGCCGGTACGCGCGGCGGGACCCGTCGCGGGCCCTAACGGGGCCCAGGTTCTGTTCGACAACATCCACTGTCTGGGAACGCTCGGGGAGGAGGAATTGGGCCGCTGGCTCTCCGCGCGTCCGGTCTTCGTCTCGGCGGCCCTGCACGAGCCGTTCGGAATGGCGGTGCTCGAAGCCGCTTCGGCGGGTTGCGCTCTGATCCTCTCCGACATTCCCACTTTCCGGGAGCTCTGGGACGAAGTCGCGATCTTCGTCGACCCGCGCGATGAAGACGGCTTCACCCGGGCCATCGGCGATCTGGTCGGCGACGACTTCGAGCGGGCGGTGCTCGGCCGGGCGGCGCGGGAACGGTCGGCCCGCTACACCCCGGACGCCATGGCGGCCCAGATGGCGAGCCTCTATCGCGGCCTGCTTCCAGCCGTATACCGGCCTGTGCTCGCGGCAGCGAGGGCGGCGGCCTGATCGTCTAATCCTCCCCGAGATTTCTCGGGCAGGGGGACCGCGCGAAGCGCGGTGGAGGGGTTCTCCGGCGCAGCAAGATTGCCCTCCACCATGCTTCGCATGGTTCCCCTCCCCTGCAAATGCAGGGGAGGAATTAGGTAGTCATTTCGCGAACAGATTCTCCGGATCGGCCATGGCCTTGATCTCGAGCGCGTTGCCCGAGGGGTCGAGGAAGAACATCGTCGCCTGTTCGCCCGGCCGCCCGCGAAACCGCACCGTCGGCTCGATGACGAACTCGGCGCCCGCCGCCGTCAGCCTGCGGGCCATCTCTTCCCACGCGGCCATGTCGAGCACGGCGCCGAAATGCGGCACCGGCACGTCGTGGCCGTCGACGGGATTGCGATGTCGCCTCGGCGTCATACCGGAGTCGAGATGGGCGACGATCTGGTGACCGAAGAAATCGAAGTCGATCCACTCGGCCGCGCTCCGGCCCTCGGCGCAGCCGAGCAGGCCGCCGTAGAAGGCGCGGGCCGCTTCGAGGTCGTGGACGGGGAAGGCGAGGTGGAAGGGTGGGAGGGTCATGACGCTGCAATGTCATCGGGGCCGATGCGAAGCAATCCGTTCCGGCGAGCCTATCGCCAACCCGAACTCGTTTCAGGGTCCGGTCTCCGCCCGCACCGCTGCTCGAAACTGGATGCTGAAACGAGTTCACCATGACGGGGCTGCGTTTCCGCAGCTTTCTTGATTGCTTCGTCGCTTCGCTCCTCGCAATGAGGGGCCGGTGAAGCCCCTCGCTCTCTCTTTCTTCGCCGGCCTGGTCGCCGCCTGCGGTTTCCAGCCGATCGGGCTCTGGCCCGTCACGCTGGCGGCCTTCGCGCTGCTGCTGTGGCTCATCCGGGGGGCCCCGAGGCTGCGCAGCGCGCTGGCGCGCGGCTGGTGGTTCGGGGTCGGGCATTTCATCGTCGGACTCAACTGGATTGCCACGGCCTTCACCTACCAGGCCGAGATGCCGGCCTCGCTCGGCTATCTGGCGGTGGTGCTGCTCTCGCTCTATCTCGCCGTCTATCCGGCGGCGGCGGCGGGTCTCGCCTGGCGCCGGGGGCGGGGCAACGACCTTCGGCTCGTCCTCGTCTTCGCGGCGGCGTGGATCGTCACCGAATGGCTCCGGGCGACCCTCTTCACCGGCTTCGCCTGGAATCCGGTCGGAGCGACCCTCCTCGCGACTCCGCTCTCCTGGTCGGCGCGCCTGATCGGCACTTACGGCCTTTCCGGACTTGCCGTCCTGCTCGCCGGCATCCTGCTCCTGATGGCCTTGAAGCACTGGCGTCCCGCCGTGACTGCGGCCGCCGGGCTCTGCGTGCCGGCCCTGGCCGGCTTCCTTGCCGGCGGACCGGCCCCCGGCCCCACCGCCACCTCGCTTCGGATCGTCCAGCCCAATATCGGCCAGCAGGACAAATGGCGGGAGGGTTTCCAAGAGGAGAACATGTCGCGCCTGCAGCGCCTCTCCGCCGCCGCCGGGGGCGGGCCGCGCCTCCTGCTCTGGCCCGAGGCGGCGGTGACGAGACCGCTCGAGAACGGCCTGGAGGATCCCGGGCACGTCATCGAAATGCTGGAGCTGCGCCGCGACCTCGCCGCCATGCTCGGCGAGAAGGATCTGCTGCTCACCGGCGGGGTCACCTGGCGCTCGCCCGACGGCCGGGACGTGACCAGCGCCACCAACAGCGTCTTCGCGCTCGACCGGTCCGGGCGGATCCTCGCCCGCTACGACAAGGCGCATCTCGTCCCCTATGGCGAATATCTGCCGATGCGGCCGATCCTCTCGGCGCTGGGGCTGTCGCGCCTGGCGCCGGGCGATGTCGACTTCGATCCGGGCCCGGGCGCGCGGACCCTGGACCTGCCCATCGTCGGCAAGGCCGGATTCCAGCTCTGCTACGAGATCATCTTCTCGGGCGAGGTGGTGGAGCGGCGGAACCGGCCCGCCTTCCTCTTCAACCCGTCCAACGACGCCTGGTTCGGGGCCTGGGGCCCGCCGCAGCACCTCGCCCAGGCGCGGCTTCGGGCACTCGAAGAAGGGCTCCCCGTGCTCCGCGCGACTCCGACCGGAATCTCCGCCGTAATCGACTCCGACGGCCGGCTTCTGAGGAGTCTGCCCTGGCGGACGGCGGGAATTATCGACGCGAGGCTACCTGCCCCCAGGCCGCCGACTCCCTTCGCCCGCCTCGGCAACCTCCTGCCCTTGCTGTTCGCGCTTCTGCTGGCCGTGCTCGCGCTGATCCCGCAGCACGTTGCAGGGCGGCGCAAAGACGGCTAGGGAGGGCACATATAAGGATATCTTTATATCCTTTTCTCCCGCAGATTTCAGGAAGGCCCGTCACTCCCGATGCGCAGCAATTACCTCTTCACGTCCGAATCCGTGTCCGAAGGCCACCCCGACAAGGTCTCAGACCAGATATCCGACGCCGTCGTCGACCTTTTCCTCGGCAAGGACCCGGAGGCGCGGGTCGCCTGCGAGACCCTGACGACGACCCAGAAGGTCGTCCTCGCCGGCGAGATCCGCGGCCGCGGGATCATGGACGAGGAAGGCAATTGGGCGCCCGGCGTGCGCGAGGAGATCGAGGCCGTCGTCCGCAAGACGGTGAAGGCGATCGGCTATGAGCAGGACGGCTTCCATTGGGAGACCCTCGACTTCTCGAACAACCTCCACCCGCAGTCGGCGCACATCGCCCAGGGCGTCGACGCCTCGGGCAACAAGGACGAGGGCGCGGGCGACCAGGGCATCATGTTCGGCTTCGCCTGCGACGAGACTCCGGACCTGATGCCGGCGACCCTCTATTACAGCCACAAGATCCTCGAGCGCATGGCCGCCGACCGCCACTCCGGCGCGGCTCCGTTCCTCGAGCCGGACGCCAAGAGCCAGGTGACTCTTCGCTTCGAGAATGGCGAGCCGGTCGCGGCGACGGCGATCGTCGTCTCGACGCAGCACGGCAAGGGCTATGACGAAGGCGAGAAGGAGGCCGAGCTGAAGAGCTACGTCCGCAAGGTCGTAGCCGACGTGCTTCCGACGAACCTGCTTTCAGACGACACCGTCTACCACATCAACCCGACCGGAAGCTTCGAGATCGGCGGCCCCGACGGCGATGCCGGCCTCACCGGCCGCAAGATCATCGTCGACACCTATGGCGGAGCGGCCCCGCACGGCGGCGGCGCCTTCTCCGGCAAGGACCCGACCAAGGTCGATCGCTCGGCCGCCTATATCGCGCGGTACCTCGCCAAGAACATCGTCGCCGCCGGCCTCGCCCGGCGCTGCACGATCCAGCTCGCTTATGCGATCGGCGTGTCGGCGCCGCTGTCGCTCTACGTCGACACGCACGGCACCGGCAACGGCGCCGACGACGCGGCGATCGAGCGGGCGATCATGTCGATCCAGGAGCTGGGCGGCCTCACCCCGCGCGCGATCCGCACCCATCTCGGGCTCAACAAGCCGATCTACCAGCGCACCGCCGCCTACGGCCATTTCGGCCGGACCGCGGAAGGCGACTTCTTCCCCTGGGAGAAGACCGATCTGGCGGAGAAGCTGAAGGCGGCGCTTTAGGGCATACGAGCCGGGCTGCGCCCAGGGCGGGCCGGCAACGGGGACTACATCTTTTCGGTGCAGCGGACCTCGTATCGGCGCTTCCCGCGATGCAGTGTACCGATCGCCGGATGCCCCGCCAGGTCGTGGCGGAACGTCGCCCGAAGGCGGGCTTCGACCCGCTTTCCGCGACCGTCCACGAGGTCCAGCCAAAGGTCGTGCTCGTCTATCTTGCTGCCGGCGAGCCGCACCGGGATCGTCCGCTTGCCATCGCTGAGAAGCGGGGTCAGATCGTTCGCGCGCGTGTCGGAAACGGCAAGCCTCAGTATCGGCCCGGCCCCCGATACGGGCCGGCACTCGACGCCGCCGGCAAGGGCAGCGGCGGGCAGCAGGAGAAGCGTGACCGCGACCAAGCTGTGAATGCGCATTCTCGAGTCTCCTCGTTTTGCCTCTCCACCCACCGGAAGCGGCTCACCATCCCGACCCGGGCCCATAACTTATCTCCACCCGGCGGTTCTCGGGCGCCGTCACGCCGTCGGCGGTCTCGACCAACGGCCGCGATTCGCCGAAGGCCTCCTGCGTTATCACTCCCGCAGGAATGCCCCGGCCCTCGAGATAATCGGCCACATGCGCGGCCCGCCTTTGCGAGAGGCCGACATTATAGGCATCCGGCCCCGATCGGTCGGTGTGGCCCGCGATCATTACCTGAGCCTGTCCGCATGTAGCGTAGGCCGAAGCCGCATTGTCGAGGATCGCGGCGGCCTGGGGGGTGATGTCGTCATGGTCCCAGTCGAAGAAAACCATGAATGGGCCGGCGACGCACGGCGGCGGCGACGGCGGCATCGGGGGCGGAGGTACGGGCAGGCTGTCCGAATTACCCAATTCTCCGCGCGCCGCTCGGCGAAGGCACCTCCACCACGAATAACTACGCCGGCAGTCGCTCCACGGACTATCAAGATAGGCAAGCTCGATTGCCTCCCGCGGGGGGGATGCGACGGCGTCGCCCGCCTGGTGTACCGCGAGGTACAAAGCCGTCGTTGCGAGCCAAAAGGCCTTATTTGTTGACATTGCCGGTCTCCACCGTCGGCGCCTTGGGCGGAGTCGGCATGAACACGTTTCCGAACACCACCACAAGATCGACCGAGAGAACGAATATTACGACTAGAGATGTGATAAGCCGACTCGAATTTTTGCTCTCGAAGCAATGATGTCGAATGTCACGCGGCATGTACAGGCAGATAATCATAACCTGAACTATCATGTGGAAAAAATGCGGTACCGTATTGAAATCCCACTCACCGAACTTCAACAAATAATTAACACAAAACCCAAGACTGGAGGCGTAAGCCCCGCATAAAAAGGCGACGGGCATCACTCGAAAAGTAACCAGAAACCCGTTGCTGGGACACTTGGGCGGCAGCAAACGCGATGCCAGATGAACTATAAAACCGATAGTGACCCAAAACACGAGTTGAGTGACTGCCCAATCCAGCCAGGAAATATCGGCGAACTTCATTCCGCCGATGAAGCTGTTCTGCAAGGTCACTCCGACTACAAGGTATATCAGGGCACCGGTCGTGACGTGCTCGTAGGTCGTGAATTCCGGATCGGGGGTTTTGGCACCGAAGAAGTCGGCGAACGATCGGGTGTGCTTTTCAGCATGGGCCTTTGCCAGACTTATGGCTTCATCGAGATTCACGCGGATTTTATATCATCTGCGAAACGAAGACGAAAGCCTGCGGACAGCCCTGAGCGGACCCTTCCAGCCGTCGTGCCGCCTGCGCCCACTTGGCTGCCGGGCGAGCGCAGACTAGGCGCCGCGGGATGAACGATCCCACCACCATCCGCCGCCTTTACGGCCGCCGGTCCGGGCACAAGCTTCGCGGCGGTCAGGAGGCATTGCTCGAGCGCCTGCTCCCTGCGGTGAGCGTGCCCGGCGAAGGGGCGATCACGTCCGAGGCCCTGTTCGGCGACGAGCGGCCGCTTCACTTCGAGATCGGATTCGGCTCGGGCGAGCATCTCGCCTATCGAGCCGACCTCCTTCCCGATCACGGCTTCGTCGGGGCGGAGCCTTTCCTCAACGGGGTCGTGGGGGCGCTCCAGCACATCAGGGACCAGCGGCTGGCGAACGTTCGGCTGCATATGGGCGATGCGCTCGACGTTCTGGAGCGGGTGCCGGACGGGGCGTTGTCCTTCGTCTATTTGCTGCATCCCGACCCTTGGCCGAAGGCGCGGCACGCCAAGCGGCGGATGGTCAATCCCGGGCCGCTCGACCTCATCGCCGCCAAGCTGAAGCCCGGCGGCGAGTTCCGGCTCGGCACCGACGACCCGACTTATTGCCGATGGTCGATGATGGTGATGAACGGCCGGCGCGACTTCGAATGGCTCGCGGAGAGCGCGAAGGACTTCCTCACCCGCCCGGGCGGCTGGCCGGAGACCCGCTACGAAGCCAAGGCCCGGAGGAAAGGCCATGAGGTTTGGTATTTCAGGTATCGGCGGGTTTGAACCGTCATTGCGAGCGAAGCGAAGCAATCCGGCTGGGCGTTCGATGCCAGTGGATTGCTTCGTCGCGATGACGAAGCGTGCCTCCGCTAGCGCGCCGGCGTCAGCTTGAGCAGCCTTGCGCCCCCGCCGTCCTCGAGGAGGTAGACCGAGCCGTCCGGGCCCTGCTCGACCTCGCGGATACGCTTGCCCATGTCCCAGCGCTCGGCCTCGCGCGCGCCGGTGCCGTTGACGTCGACCCGGATCAGCGCCTTGCTCGACAGGCCTGCGACGAGGACGTCGCCGCGCCAGCCGGGGAAGGCCGAGCCCGAATAGAAGATCATGTCGCCCGGCGAGATGACCGGCGTCCACCAGACCTTGGGCGCCTCGAACTCGGGCCGGGTCTTGTGATCGGGGATGTCCTTGCCGTCATAATGGTCGCCGTTGGAGACGATCGGATAGCCGTAATTCTTCGAACGCTCGATCAGGTTGAGCTCGTCACCGCCTTTGGGCCCCATCTCGATCTCCCACAGGCGCCCGGAGCTGTCGAAGGCGAGGCCGAGGGGGTTGCGGTGCCCGAGCGTCCAGATCTGGGCGGTGAGCCCGCCCCGGCCGGCGAAGGGATTGTCGGCGGGGACGGTGCCGTCGTCGTTCAGCCGAAGCACCTTGCCGAGATTGGCGTTCATGTCCTGCGCGGGCGTGAATTCCTGGCGCTCGCCGCTGGAGATGTAGAGCTTGCCGTCGGGGCCGAAGGCGATGCGATGACCGAAATGACCGCGGCCGCTCATCTTCGGGCTCTGCCTCCAGATCACCTGCAGGCCTTCGAGCCTCGGGCCCTGACTTCCCTCGAGGAACCTGGCGCGGCCGACGACGGCGCCGCGATTGCCGCCTTCGCCCGCCTCGACCCAGCTCAGATAGATCAG
>DASVPM010000038.1:0-10948 GCA_036382815.1 Allosphingosinicella sp. | reverse complement strand
CCGCGACGTACGTCCCGCCGCCCCTCCGCCATTTCACTCCGTCCCCAACCACATCTCCATCTCGCAGCGGTCCAGCTCCTGGTCGCCCACCCGAACCCGCTCCCGCCTCACCACCGCGAAGCCGAGCGCCGCGAAGGCCGGCTCCGCCGACAGGCTGGCACTGGTCCACAGCCGAGGCCGCTGGTGCCAGGCACGTAGCTGGCAGGTGCCTGGTACCTACCTGGCACCGTGGAGTCCTGGCACCGTGGAGTCCGGCACCGTGGAGGTATGGCACGGAGCTGGCAGGTACAGGCCGCCGACTGCCGCGACTGACCGTCGGTTTTATCTCTTCGTGCCTTTGTGGCCTTAGCGGCCTCTGTGCGACCCCCCCCGCCCTGCACTGACTTGCGATCCGGTCCTGCGCAGACCGGACCTTTGCGGTCCCTATTCAGGACCGGCGCAAGACCACCTCTCACCCATGCACCGTTTCCCCCCTTTCCAGCATCGCAACAAACTCGGCGATCCTGCGCGCCCTCGTCTCCGCCTTCTTCACCGCGCCGATGCGATAGAGGATCGCGTAGCGGTTGGCGCCGGTCAGGGTCGCGAAGAAGGTTGCTGCCGCCGGGCTCCGTTCCAGGGCCGCCTGGAGATCGGCCGGCACCTCGGCCCGGCTCGCCGGCGCATAGGCCGCGTCCCACCGGCCATCCGCCTTCGCGGCCTCGACCTGCGCCAGTCCGCCGGGGCGCATCCGGCCCGCCGCGATCAGCTCGGCCGCGCGGTCCCGGTTCACCTGCGACCATAAGCTCCGCGCCTTGCGCGGCGTGAAGCGGACCAGCCAGTGCCGGTCGTCATAGCGGTCGAGCCGGCCGTCGATCCAGCCGTGGCAGAGCGCCGCGTCGATCGCCTCCGCCTTGGTCACGCTCGCGATGCCCGAGCCGGCCTTGGCGAGCTTGATCCACAGCCCCGGCGCCCCCGCGGGCTGCCCTTCCAGCCATCGCTCTAGAGCCTCCGCATCGGCGAAGGCGAGGATCGGCAGGCCGGCGCGCTCTTCGGTCATCGTCGGACTCCTCCTGCCCCGCTCCGGGGCAAAGCGCCACAATAAACAGGCGCCGCCTCGCGGACTCCGCCGCCGGGCCGGTCCGCGACAGCCGCCGGTGACTGTCGCGGTGCCTGTCGCGGTGACTGTCACCTCTCAGGCAAACAGGGATCCCGTCGTCGACCGGCCCGCCGGCCCCGCCCTGCCAACGGCTCGGCCCCGGCGCGGCTTCACGCCCCCGCAAGCCGCCTCTCCATCTCGCAGCGGTCCAGCTCCTGGTCCCCGACCCGCACCCGCTCCCTCCTCACCACCGCGAAGCCGTGCGCCGCGAAGGCCGGCTCGGCCGACAGGCTTGCATGGGTCCAGAGCCGGGGCTCGCCTTTCGCCAGGGCCCGTTCGACGATGCGCGAGAGGAGCTGGCGGAAGAGGCCGGTATGCCGGGCCCCGGGGCGGATGAATGCCAGGTCGATATAGCCGCCCCCGGCGAGGGTCATGAAGCCGACCGGCTCGCCGTCGCGCTCGGCGACGATGACGTCCTGCAGGGCGAGCTTCGCGGCCCAGGCCTCGCCGGAGGGCGGTGCGCCGACCCACGCCGCCCGCTGCGCCTGCGAATAAGGGCTGTCGCCGTTCCTCACGGAGTCGAACATGATCTCGCCGAGCCGGCCGTTATCGGCTTCGGAGGCCCAGCGGAAATGGGAGGCGGGAGGCATGGGGCTCACTCGACTCTGCGGCGCGGCGCGAGCTTGCGGCAATCTCGGGACCTCCGCAATGGCCCGCGCGGGCTTCCCGCCGTCCCCTCGCTCCTCCACGCGAGCCGCCTCCGGGATTCCGCTCCCGCCCTCCCCCGGGCCGCGGACGGGCGACCGTCCCTTTGCGGGCGCGGCCGTCGCGGCGCCCTGCCGGCCGGCCGGCGCGTCCGCCTGGCCCGCACCCTTTGGGTCTTCGCGTCTTCGCGTGGAACCCCGGCCTCCCCTGCTCTTGTGCTCCTCCTTGCAGGCTCCCCCCTTGCCCTCGCCGCGCCGCCCGGCGAAGGAGCCCCGGTGGGTTCTGACGACGACGACATCGAATGGCGGGTGACGCCGGGGCTCAGCCTCTATCCGGAGACTCTCGCCGAGATGGAGGCGCGCGCCGCCGCGATCCGCTCCGGCTCCGCTTCCGAGCTGGTCTGGCTGGTCGAGCATCCGCCGCTCTTCACCGCCGGCACGTCGGCCGATCCGGCCGAGCTGTTCAATCCTTTGGGCTTCCCGGTCTTCGCCGCCGGGCGGGGCGGGCGCTACACCTATCACGGGCCGGGGCAGCGGGTCGGCTACGTGCTTCTCGACCTCGACCGGCGGGGGCGGGACGTGCGCGGCTTCGTCCATTCGCTCGAGGGGTGGATCATCGCCACCCTCGCCCGGCTCGGCGTCGGGGCGCGGCGGGCGGAGGGGCGGATCGGGATCTGGGCGGACGGGCCGCGGGGCGAGGCCAAGGTCGGAGCGATCGGGGTGAGGGTGCGGCGCTGGGTGACGTATCACGGATTCTCGGTCAATTTGAGCCCGGAACTTTCCCACTTCTCAGGGATAGTGCCGTGCGGTATTGCCGACTTCCCAGTGACCAGCCTCGACGAGATGGGAGCGTCTTTCGGATTCGACCGTTTCGACCTGGCGCTGAGGAATGGGCTTTGCGATTTCCTGCGTTCCCTGGAGGGGGGGCGCGAGTAAGGCTTGAGAGCCCTGTCCTTTCCGTTTATTGTACCCAACTGATTTGGTAAAAAAGGGGCCATCCCGTCCAAATCGTCCAACCTAGGGAGTTTCTAAATGCGTGACCTTCTTTCGAAAGTGATGACCGGTTCGATGGTTGCCGGCGCGGCCCTGCTCGTCGCGGCCTGCGGCGGCGGCGAGGACGCGGCTGCCAACAACACGGCCATGAACTACACCGACGACGCGCTGATGGGTAACACCGGCGACGTCACCGGCGTCGACGCGCTCAACGCGACCACCGACAGCAACGGCCTCGGCACCGCTGCGGACCTGAACGCGACGACCACGACCACGTCCACCACCAATGCGACGACGACCGACACGACGATGAACACCGGCACGGGCACTGGCAACACCACCGGCATGTAATCGACGGATCGAGCTTTATCGGCAAAGGGCCGTCCGGGCGACCGGGCGGCCCTTTTCTTGTCCGCCCTCCTCAAGCGGCCCTTTCCTTATTGGGTGCAGGCGCTTAGGAATGACGAGCCGTGCCGCAGTCGCGACGGGCACGGCGCGTGAAGCTTTATTGCGAGGCGACCCCTGCTAAGCATGGAGCCAGCGTGTCCAGCGCTCGAGGGGACCTCAATGGCCATCAGGATGAAGACCGGCTTCATCGCCGCCGCCGTCGCCGCGGCAACGCTGGGCGCCGTCCCGGCCCGGGCGCAGCTCTATCTGAGCGCCCCCGACCTGCGTGCTTCGCCGATCGAGCCCAATGACCCGCTCGTCGGGCTTCCGCTGCCCGGCGCCACCGCCGCCGAATATCGGGCCAACGTGCTGTGGAACCTGCGCGCCGGCCTCAACGTGGCCGCTCTGCAATGCCAGTTTTCCGACTACCTGCGCGCGGTCCCCAATTATAACGCATTGCTCGCCCACCATAATGTCGAGCTTGCCGCCGCCTACACGACGCTGAACAATTATTACAAACGGACCCTGGGCGCGAAGGGGCAGAAGGCCTTCGACGATTATTCGACGATGACCTACAACAATTGGTCCGCCGCGCAGGCACAGCAGATCTTCTGCCAGACGGCCACCAATATCACCAAGTCGGCGCTGGCCGCGCCCAAGGGGCAATTCTACCCGCTCGCCCAGGCGCGGCTTCGCGAGCTGAGGCACGCGCTCGTGCCCGCCTACGAGCCGCGCGCCGCGTACCGCCCTTATCTGATCCGCCTCGAGCCGCTGCCGCCGCTGGCGGCCGCCTGCTATTCCAAGAAGGGCGTGCTTCGCCGCGTCTGCGGCGGCACGGCTAAATAGCCCTTCCCCCGTCGTTGCGGGGCGCCCAGCGCCCCGGCAATCCGGCGGCGTTCGCGGCGGGCATCCAGGGGATGGCTTCGCTACGCCGGCAATGACGGATCAAGGCAGGCCGATCAGCTTGTGCGCCTGCAGGCCCAGCCGCCAGCGCGGATGCTCCATCACGTAGGCGATCGCCGCCGCTCTCGACTCCTCCCGCTCCGGCCCGTCGAGCGGCTGGATGATGAAATACCGGAAATCCCAGCCGAGCAGGCTCTCCGGATCGATCCCGGCCTGCGGCCATACCAGCTTGAGCTCGTCGCCCGAGCGCTGCACCACCTGCGTCCCGGCCTTCGGGCTGACGCAGATCCAGTCCAGGCCGGCGGCGGCCCGCAGGGTGCCGTTGGTCTCGGCCGCGATCTCGAAGCCCGCCGAATGGAGCGCCTCGACAAGCGGGTCGTCGAGCTGGAGCATCGGCTCCCCGCCGGTGACGACGACCAGCGGCCGATCGCCCTTCGCCCACATCTCCAGCACCCGCTTCGCCAGCGCCTCCGCATCGTACCTGCCGCCATTCTCGCCGTCGGTGCCGACGAAGTCGGTGTCGCAGAACCGACATCGCGCCTCCGCCCGGTCCCGCTCGCGGCCTGACCATAGGTTGCAGCCGGCGAACCGAAGGAAGACGGCCCGCCGCCCGGCCTGCATCCCCTCTCCCTGCAGGGTGAGGAAGATCTCCTTGACCGCGTAGCTCACGGCCGCGCCGCGTAAGCGGTAGGATCGGCGACCCCCGCCTCGTCGAAGCCCTTGGCCCGCAGCCGGCAGCTGTCGCACAGGCCGCAATGGCGCCCGGCCGGGGCGGGGTCGTAGCACGACCAGCTGAGGCCGGCGTCGAGGCCGAGCCGGCCGGCCTCGCGCACGATGTCGGCCTTGGTCATGTGAAGGAGCGGAGCGGCGATCCGGAAACGGCCGCCCTCGTCCCCGGCCTTGGTGGCAAGGGCGGCCAGCGTCTCGAAGGCGGCGATGAAATCCGGCCGGCAATCGGGATAACCCGAATAATCGAGGGCGTTGACTCCGATATAGATGTCCGCCGCCCCCGCCGCCTCGGCCCAGCCCAGCGCCAGGGACAGGAAGATGGTGTTGCGCGCAGGCACGTAGGTGACCGGGATGTCGTCGCCCGTCCCGCCCTTGGGGACCGCTATGTCGGCGGTCAGCGCCGAGCCTCCGAACGCGCGCAGGTCGAGCGGAAGGACGACATGCCGCTCCGCCCCTAGCGTGGCGGCGATCCGGGCCGCGGCTTCGAGCTCGACCCTGTGGCGCTGGCCGTAGTCCACGGTGAGCGCAAGAAGGGAGTAGCCGGCCTCCCGCGCGCTCGCGGCGGCAACCATGGAATCGAGGCCCCCGGAAAGGAGCGCGACGGCTTTGGGCGCGGCGGACGACATGATCCGGGCGGCTAGTCGGCCGCGGCGAGGGGCGCAAGCGGCACAAAAGAACGGGCCGCCCGGTGAAGAGCGGCCCAGTTTAGGCCTCAAGGCCTGCTAGGGAGGAAAGCGTGCCAACAATCGGCACGCTCTCTCCTTACATGGATCAGGGTAAACAAGGGCTTAACGGCAACTCCGTCATTTGCGAGGAGCGAAGCGACGCGGCAATCCAGCGGGCCTTCGAGGCCGCGCCGGATTGCTTCGCTTCGCTCGCAGTGACGGAAGCGTGGGTATCCGCCGTCGCCCGGTGTCCGCGCGCGCCTCTCAGCAGGCCCCGACCTTGCGGGCCTCCGCCCGGTAGGAGAAGGGCCGTCCGTCGGCGAGTCCCTGTGTGTCGACCCGCGCCAGGCGCGGGGTCTCAACCCGGATGCTGGTATGGCCATAGCCGTGGCCCGGGCAGCTATACTGTACCGTCGCGGCGCCCTTCCCGTTGGCCAGTATCTCCTGCTCGCAGCTGATTCCGGCATGTTCGAGCTGGACGAGCTCCGTCGGGTCGCCGAGGCAGATCGACCGGGACTCGCCCGCCGCGTCACGCAGCTGCCAGCGGCCTCGCTCGAGCTGGGAAAAAGCCTCTAGGTCCGGAAGCGCGAACGCGAACACGGGCGCGGCGACGGCGATCAGGCCGGCCAGCCCGAGCGCCCCCCAGCGCATACGACCCCGCATAAACGACATAATCGGGCTCGTAGCAGGAAAACCCGGGAAAATCGACTGGCGTGAACGTAAGTCCGATCAGTCTTCCAAGTCGTTGAGAGATATAGGAAAAACCCGCGAGCAGAACTCACAATCCACGTTGATGACACCGGTCTCGTCGACCATCTCGGCGCGCTCGGCGACTCCGAATCGGGCGAGCACTCCGCGCACATGCTCGAAATTGCATCGGCACCCCTTCTTGAGCGGGATCGCCTCCAGCACCCGCACCTCCTCCTCGTGGAACAGGCGCCACAAGGCCTCGCCGAGCGGCAGTGCGGGATCGGTCAGCTCATGGCCCTTGATCGTCTCGGCGAGGATCCGGACATGCTCCCATTCGGGATCGTCGAGACGGGTATGGAGGCGGTCGCGCCCTTCCTCGCCCTCGGGCAGATGCTGGACGAGGATCCCCCCGGCGATGTGGCCGGTGTCGTCGACGGCCAGTCGGACGACGCTCGGCAGCTGCTCGGACTGGCTGAAATAGTTCTGCGCCGCTTCGCCGAGCGAAGCGCCTTCGAGCGGAACGATCCCCTGATAGCGTTCCTCCGCCAGGGGATGATCGAAGGTGATGGCGAGATAGCCTTTGCCGAACAGGGCCGCGAGGTCGCGGTGCGTAGGCAGCTCGCCCAGCCGGCCGGAATCGAAACGAACATAACCCCTCAGCTCGCCGTCCCGGTAATCGACGACGAGGAGATCGATGATTCCGCTTTCCGTCTGGGCCTGGATCGTCAGCTGGCCTTCGGCTTCCTTGAGCAGGGAGCCGAGCAGGGCGGCCAGCACCAGGGCCTCCGACAGGGTGCGGGCGATCGGCGCCGGATAATCATGCGCGGCGAGGATCTCTGCGAGCAGCGGCCCGAGCCGGACCAGGCGGCCGCGCGCGTTGCGGCCCGGGATGGTGAAGCCGAGCGCCTCGTCGAGATTGGCGGAGCGCGCCTGGGTGTCGAAATCGGGGGAGGTCATCGAGGCGATGTGGCTAACCTCCCCGCCCGGTTCAATATCCGTCGATCCGTTCGATGAAGTGTGGCGGCACATGGTCGGTCAGCCAGACGCCGTTGCCGGACAGGCGGAAGACATGTCCCACCGCCCTCATCTGCCCTGCGGCGATGCGCAGGATTACCGCCTGACCGCGTCGACCGCCTACCCGTGCCGCAGTCTCGGTGTCCGGCGAGAGGTGGACATGATGGCGGCTCATCGGCTTCAGTCCCGCTTCGAAGATTGCGGCGAGGCTTCGCTCGGCCGTGCCATGGAAAAGGAATTCGGGCGGCTCAGCTTCCGGCCAGTCCAGATCCACGGCGATGCTATGGCCCTGCCGCGCGCGAATCCGGTCGCCGTCGGGGGACAGCTCGAACCGGTTCTTGTCGCTCTCGGCCACGACCTCGTGAAGCTGCTCGATCCGGTCAGCGAGGCCGCCGACGGCCAGCGCCCGCATCACCTCGGACACCGGCGCCCAGCCGGAGCCGTCGAGCTCCAGCCCGGCGGCGTCCGGCCGATGGCGGAGCCAGTAGGACAGCGACTTGGAGATTTTCCGGGAGTCGGTCATTCGGGGCTATTCCACGATCGTCGAGGGCCGACGCAACGTCGCCCCTCCCCCGAACGGCGAGGAGCCGCTACGCCGCTTGCGGCACCTCGTACTGGCGCGCCGCTTCGGACAAGCGCTCGACGAACTCCGTCACATGCTCCTCCTCGATGATCAGCGGGGGCAGGACCCGCATGACGTTGTCGCCGGCGGCGACGGTGAGCAGGCCGTGCTCGCGCAGATAGCCGACGAAGGCCCGGCTGTCGGTCTTCATCCTGACCCCCAGCATCAGCCCGAGCCCGCGGACGCTCTCGAAAAGATGGTCGTGGTTGGGGATCATCTGCTCGAGCGCTCCGCGCAGGCGCTCGCCCATCCGCGACACCCGCTCGAGGAACTCGGGATCGGCGACCACGTCCAGCACCGCCTGGCCGGCCGCCATGGCGAGCGGATTGCCCCCGTAAGTGGATCCATGCGTGCCCACGACCATTCCGGCCGCGGCCTTCTCGGTGGCGAGGCAGGCCCCCATCGGGAAGCCCCCGCCAATGCCCTTGGCGGAAGCAAGGATGTCCGGCTCTATTCCGTAATGCTCGTAAGCGTAGAGCGTGCCGGTACGGGCCACCCCGCACTGGACCTCGTCGAGCACCAGCATCAGGTCCCTCTCGTCGCAGATCCGCCGCAAGCCGCGCATGAATTCGACGCTCGCCGGGCGGATGCCGCCTTCGCCCTGCACCGGCTCGACCAGGAAGCCGGCCGTATTGTCGTCGACGGCGGCCTCGGCGGCCTCGAGATCGTCGAATTCGACGACGGTGAAGCCCGGCAGCAGGGGCGCGAAGCCGTCGCGAAGCTTGGCCTGATCGGTGGCGCTGATCGTCGCCATCGTCCGCCCGTGGAACGCGTTCCTGAAGGTGATGAGATCATGCTTCTCGGGCCGGCCGTGGTGATGTTGGTAGCGCCGCGCCGTCTTGATCGCGCACTCCACCGCTTCCGCGCCCGAATTGGTGAAGAACACCGTATCCGCGAACGTATTGTCGACCAGGCGCTGCGCCAGGGCTTCGCCCTGCGGCGAGCCGTAGAGGTTGGAGACGTGGATCAGGGTCGCCGCCTGCTCCTGGATCGCCTTGGTCAGATGCGGGTGGCCGTGGCCGAGCAGGTTGACGGCGATGCCGCTGGCGAAATCGAGATATTTCTCGCCCCCCTCGCCATAGAGATAGACCCCCTCCCCTCGTACCGGCCGCACGGGCGAGCGCGGGTAAACGGGCATGAGCGGCGTGATGGCCATCGGGGGGCTCCGGCTGTGAATGCAAAAAGGCGACCCTAACGGATCGCCTTCCTGCCTCTCTAGAGAGGTGGCGGGCGCCGCGTCAATTCGCGGCGCCCGCCCTTTTCGCCTTTAGTAGCGGCGGCCGTCGCGGTCCTGGCGCTCGATGCGCAGGCGCTGCTCGAGCCGGTTGACCTGCATCCTCAGCGACGCGAACTCGCGGCCGCTGATGCCGTTGCGGCCGGCCCGCTGAAGCTGCCGCTCGATCTGGTTCGCCTCGCGGTGAAGGCCGAAAGCCTCGCGCTGCGAGATGATCCGGCGCTGGGCGGAACGGTCGATCCGCATTTCGACGCGCTGAAGGTCGCGAAGCAGCTCGTTGATGGCCTGGCGCGAAGGCCCGCCGCGGTTCCAGGCGACGTTGCCGCGATCGGCGTGGTGATAGCCGCCGTGCTGAGCCGCGGCCGGAGCGACGCCGACGACGGTGGAAAGCACCAGGGCTGAAATGAGGATCTTACGCATGTGACTTGCTCCTTGTTGATAGGGAGCTTCTACGATTCGGCTTCTGAGACGGCGCTGAACGGCCTCGACAGGGATTGTTCATATAAACTGGCAGTTTCATGAACGAGACACCTCCCCGCGCGGAGCGGGAGGAGGAGGTCAGGCCTTCAGCTTCCAGCCGGTGCGCAGCATGGCGTAGGTGGTCAGTCCCAGCCCGAGGTTGATCCCCAGCAGGAGCAGCCCGCCGAGCAGGATCGGCGAATCGGCGGCGCCGAGGAAGCCGTAGCGGAAGCCGGAAATCACGTAGAAGAAGGGGTTGGCGTGGCTCACCGCGCGGAAGGCGGGCGCGAGGCTGTCGATCGAATAGAAGGTGCCCGAGAGCAGGGAGAGCGGCGCCACCACGAAGTTGGTGACAGCCGCGGCATGGTCGAACTTCTCCGCCCAGATCGACGTGATGAGCCCGAAGAAGGCGAGCATCATGCTTCCCATCAGGGCGAACCAGAGCACCGCCCAGAGGTGGACCGGCATGACATGAACGCCGGGCCAGAGCTGCATGGCGAGAAAGACGGCGAGGCCGACCAGGGCGGCGCGGGTGACCGCCGCTCCGATCAGGGCCCCGATCAGCTCGGTCGTCGACAGCGGCGGCATCAGATAGTCGACGATGTTGCCCTGGATCTTCCCGACCAGAAGCGAGAAGCTCGAATTGGCGAAGGCGTTCTGCAGCATCCCCATGACGATGAGCCCGGGAGCCAGGAAATCCGCGAAATGGAAGCTTGCCGCTCCCAGCTGCACCATTCGGCCGCTTCTGCCGAGCGCGACGGAAAAGATGATGAGGAAGAGCAAAGTGGTGAGGGCCGGACCCCAGATCGTCTGCAGCTGGACCTTGAAGAAACGCCTCACCTCCTTCACATAGAGGGTCCTGAGGCCGCCCCAGTTCACGTTCCGGATCACCGGCACGCCCGGGGCGGCCCGCATCCAATTAGAAGGCTGGTCGTTCACCGCGCCGTCGCTAGAGGCAGACGCCGTGAGCCGCAAGCACAGACCTGCCAAGCATTTGAAGGAAGGCGCTGCAAACATGTCCTGGACCGACGAACGGATCGACCGGCTGAAGGAGCTCTGGACCCAGGGCATGACGGCGAGCCAGATCGCCGACGAGCTTGGCGGAGTCTCGCGCAACGCGGTGATCGGCAAGGCCCACCGGCTTGGGCTTCAGTCGCGCCCCTCGCCGGTGAAGCCGAACGAGGGCCAGGACGAGCCGGCGCCGTCGCCGTTCGAACCCGAGCCGCCGGCCGAAGCCGAAGCCAGGCCGGAAGCGGCTCAAGTCGAGCCCGAAGAGACCGAGACCGAGTCCGAAACGCCCCCGGCCGCGCCGGAGCCCGCGCCGGCCGCGCCGCAGCCGCAGATCCGCTCGATCGGCCCCGGCGGCTTCGTTCGCCAGGGCCCGAGCGACCAACAGGCGCCGATCCCGCCGGCGCCGCCGCGCCGCCTGGTGCCGGCCAAGCCGAGCCCCGAAATCGCCGACAAGACCGGCCT
>DASVPM010000037.1:0-12818 GCA_036382815.1 Allosphingosinicella sp. | reverse complement strand
GCGCGGCCTTGCTCGAAGGGCTTTCCTTCACTCGCGAGCTCGTCACCGAGCCGGCCAACATCCTCTATCCGGAAAGCTTCGTCGAGCGCTGCCGCGAGCGGCTCGAGCCGCTCGGCGTGGAGTTCGAGGTGCTCGACGAAGAGCAGATGCGGGGGCTCGGCATGGGCGCTCTGCTGGGCGTGGCCCAAGGGTCGGTGAGGCCGCCGAGGCTTCTGGCGATGCGCTGGAACGGAGCCGCCGAACCCCGTGCCCGGCCGGTCGTTCTGATCGGCAAGGGGATCACCTTCGACACCGGCGGGATCTCGATCAAGCCGGCGCTCGGCATGGAAGCGATGAAGTGGGACATGGGCGGCGCCGGCGCCGTGGCCGGGGCGATGGCCGCGCTCGCCGGGCGCAAGGCCAGGGCGAACGTCGTCGGAATCTGCGCGCTGGCCGAGAACATGCCCGACGGCAACGCCCAGCGTCCGGGCGACGTCGTCACCTCGCTGTCCGGCCAGACCATCGAGGTCATCAACACCGACGCCGAGGGCAGGCTGGTGCTCTGCGACGCGATGACCTGGGCCCAGCGCCAGTACAGGCCGGAGGTGATGATCGACCTCGCTACCCTGACCGGCGCGATGATCATCTCGCTCGGCCACGAATATGCCGGCATCTTCTCCAACGACGACGGCCTCGCCGGACAGCTCGTCGCCGCCGGACAGGCGACAGGCGACAAATTGTGGCGGATGCCGCTCGGCGATCCTTACGACAAGCTGATCGATTCGCCGATCGCCGACATGAAGAATATCGGACCGAGAGAGGGCGGGTCGATCACCGCCGCGGTCTTCCTCCAGCGCTTCGTCGAGGCGGGGGTCAAATGGGCGCATCTCGACATCGCCGGAATGGCCTGGGCCGACAAGGCGAGCCACCTCTACGACAAGGGCGCCACCGGTTACGGAGTGGCCCTGCTCGACCGCTTCGTGGCGGCCAATTACGAGGCATAGGGCTTTGTTCCGGCCAATGCCGGGGTCCGTGAACACGATCCCCGGATTGGACTCTCGAGCGCTTGTGTCCATGGATCCCAGGCCAGGCCCGGGATGACAGACCTATGATCGTCGATTTCTACCACCTCACGGCGTCGCCGCTGGAGAGGGCGCTCCCGAGCATCGCGGAGAAAGTCCTGGCCACCGGCCAGCGTCTGCTGGTCGTCGCGGAGCCCGGCGTCCTTGGCAGACTGGACGAGCAATTGTGGAGCTATGCCAAGGACAGCTTCCTTCCTCACGGCCGGGAGCGGGTCGAGTCTCAGCCGGTCCTGCTCTCGTCCGACCCGGTGGCGGCGAACGGCGCGGCCAACATCGCGCTGGCCGACGGCCGCTGGCGCGAGGAGGCGCTCGGCTTCGAGCGCATTTTCTACTTCTTCGACAATGACGCCCGCGACGGCGCCCGCGACGCCTGGCGGGCGCTGAAGGGACGGCCCGAAGTGGAGGCCCGCTACTGGAAGCAGGACGAGCGCGGGAAGTGGGTGCAGGGACCGTAAGCTAAGTCTCGTCGCCCCAGCGAAGGCTGGGGCCCGGGGGGTGAAGACCTCGGCGCCCTTCACCCGCTGGGGTGCCCGCTTCGCCGGGACGACGGCTGGTTGCCCTTCGCTCCATCCCCCCCTAGAGAGCCCGCCCAATCCCTCACGAACACGGAGCACAGAGCCGGCCATGGCGACCGAACGCACCTTCTCGATCATCAAGCCCGACGCCACCCGTCGCAACCTCACCGGAGCGATCACCGCCAAGCTTGAGGAAGCGGGCCTGCGGGTCGTCGCGTCGCGCCGGATCCGGATGACTCGCGAGCAGGCGGAAGGCTTCTACGGGGTCCACCGCGAGCGGCCCTTCTTCAACGACCTCGTTGCCTTCATGACGTCAGGCCCGGTCGTCGTCCAGGTGCTGGAAGGCGACAACGCGGTCGCCCGCAACCGCGAGGTGATGGGCGCCACCAACCCGGCCAATGCCGACGAGGGCACGATCCGCAAGCTCTTTGCCGAATCGATCGAGGCGAACAGCGTCCACGGCTCGGACAGCGCCGAGAATGCGGCGATCGAGATCGACTTCTTCTTCAAGCCCGAAGAGATCGTCGGCTGACGAAATCCTCCCCGGCATTTGGCGGGGAGGGGGACCATGCGAAGCATGGTGGAGGGGTTCTGCCGACTCCCAAGAACCCCTCCACCACGCTTCGCGCGGTCCCCCTCCCCGCGAAATCGCGGGGAGGAATTAGGGAGGCGCGCTACTTCGCTCGCCCTGCCCAGAGCGCGTCGAGCCGCCGTTGCGTCTCCGCGGCCGTGGTGCGACCGGTCAGCGACAGGCCCTTGAGCTCCACAGGGCCAGAGCCGAAATCAGGACTCCGATGACGGCGAGAATTTCGCCGAGCGTAATCCAGCGCCGGCGGATCGCCGCCGCCTCGCGACGCTCCGCCTGGGACTGCCTGTCTTCGCTCATAGGTCTCGGCCTCCCTGGACGATTTCGCGACGCGGAAGGAGGCGTGCCGCGAACGCGTCGAGCGTCTCGGGATAGAGGCGGTGCTCCTCCTTGAGGACCCGCTCGGCGAGCTGCTCGGGCGTTTCCCGCTCGCGGACCCGGACCCTGGCCTGGGCCAGTACCGGGCCTCCGTCGAGTTCCTCGGTGACCAGATGGACCGAGCAGCCGACCCAGATCTCCCCCGCCTCGAGGGCCCGCCGGTGCGTATCGAGGCCCTTGTAGGCGGGGAGGAGCGATGGATGGATGTTGAGGATCCGACCCTCCCATTTGCGGATGAATCCGGCGGACAGCAGCCGCATATAGCCGGCCAGGGCGACGATCTGGACGTCGGCTTCGCGAAGCGCCAGGTCGAGCCGAAGGTCGAACGCCTCGCGCTCCAGGCCCTTGTGGCTGTGGGCCCAGATGGGGATGCCGAGCCGCCGGGCGACGACCAGGCCGCGCGCCTCCGGAACGTTGGAGGCGACGAGGGCCAGATCGTAGCTGCGCGCCTCGCGTCGCTTATACTCGCTGAGCGCCACCATGTTGGTGCCTCGTCCCGAGACGAGCACGCCTACGCGGACCCGCTCAGCCATGATGGCTCGCCGTCCACTCCCCCCGGGCGCTCCAGGCGCCGGCCGGACCGGCGACGGTGCAGCCTTTGGAGCCTCGCTCCACACGCCCTATGGAGAATGTGGTTTCTCCAGCAACTTCAAGCTCTTGCAAGACGATGCCGACACTCTCTTCGGAGACGATCAGGACCATCCCGATGCCGCAGTTGAAGGTTCTGGCCATCTCTTCCGGCTCGATATTGCCCTGGGCCTGGAGGAAGGCCATCAGCCGCGGCTGAGGCCAGGCGCCGGCGTCGATGCGGGCATGGAGCCCGTCCGGCAGCACCCGCGGGACGTTCTCGAGCAGGCCGCCCCCGGTGATATGGGCCAGGGCCCTGACCTTGCCCGCCCTGATCAGGGGCAGCAGCGGCTTCACGTAGATCCGGGTCGGCGCCAGCAGCGCCTCGATCAGCAGGATGTCAGGGTCGAACCGGGCCGGCCGGTCGAGCTTCCAGCCGCGGTCCACGGCGAGGCGGCGCACCAGGGAGAAGCCGTTCGAATGGACGCCGGACGACGCCAGGCCGAGGATGACGTCTCCCGCGGCCACCCGGGAGCCGGTCAGCGCCTCGTCCCGCTCGACCGCGCCGACGCAGAAGCCGGCCAGGTCGTAATCGCCCTCGGCATACATTCCCGGCATCTCCGCCGTCTCGCCGCCGATCAGCGCACAGCCGGCCTGGCGGCAGCCTTCGGCGATCGAGGCGACGACCCGCTCCGCGACCCCGCCCTCCAGCTTCCCGGTCGCGAAATAATCGAGGAAGAAGAGCGGCTCCGCCCCCTGCACGATCAGATCGTTGGCGCACATCGCGACGAGATCGATCCCGACGCCCTCGTGCCGGCCGGAGTCGATGGCAAGCTTCAGCTTGGTCCCGACGCCGTCATTGGCCGCGACCAGCAACGGATCGCGATATCCGGCGGCCTTGAGGTCGAAGAAGCCCCCGAACCCTCCGAGCGAAGCGTCGGCGCCGGGCCGGGCGGTCGATTTGGCGAGCGGTGCGATGGCCTTGACCAGCGCGTTTCCGGCGGCGATCGAGACGCCCGCTTTCGCATAAGTGTAGCTGTCGCCGTCGCCCATCGCCGCCGCCTAGAGCCTGCGCGGACGATATTGAAGCCCTTTGTTCCGCGGCGCGGCGGTGTGATCCCTCTTAATTCCTCCCCCGGATTCCCGGGGGAGGGGGACCGCGCGAAGCGCGGTGGAGCGGTTCTTCGGAGTCGGCAAGGCCCCTCCACCATGCTTCGCATGGTCCCCCTCCCCTGCAAATGCAGGGGAGTGATTTGGATGCCCTGCGCCACGAGCCACATCGCGCTTGGATTTCCACGTCCAACTCGCCAAAAGGCGGGCGTGAAGCCGACCTTTCGCCTGACCCTCCTGTTCGCCGCCCTGCTTGCCTCGCTCCTCGCCGGGCGGGCGGTCTGGGCGCAATTGGAGGGCGCGGATCGCGGCGTTCCGCCGATCGACAGCGCGAGCACCTTCGAGATCACCGGAGTCGAGGTCGACGTCAGCGCGGACAGTGCGGAGAAGGCGCGCGAGGAAGGCTGGCGTCAGGCGCAGCAGAAGGGCTGGAAGGCGCTCTGGGCGAAGACCAACGGCCGCCCGATCGAGCAGGCGCCCGGCCTGACCGACTCGGCGCTCAACGGCATGGTCTCGGGAATCGTCGTCGAGCAGGAGCAGATCGGGCCGAAGCGCTACATCGCCACGCTCGGCGTTCTCTTCGACCGGGCCCGCACCGGCCAGCTGCTCGGGGTCAGCGGCTCGGTCCGCCGCTCGGCGCCGGTGCTCGTCATCCCGGTGATGCTGACCGGCTCCTCGTTCCAGACCTTCGAATCGCGCAATGAATGGCAGCGCGCCTGGGCCCGCTACCGCACCGGCAACAGCCCGGTCGATTACGTCCGGCCGACCGGCTCCGGGATCGATCCGCTGCTTCTCAACGTCACCCAGACCCGGCGGCCCGGCCGCGGCTGGTGGCGGATGCTGCTCGATCAATATGGCGCCGCCGACGTCATCGCTCCCGAGGTTCATCTGAGGCGGCTCTTCCCCGGCGGCCCGGCGGTCGGGACCTTCATCGCCCGTCACGGCCCGGACAACCGGGTCATCGGCCAGTTCACCCTCCGGGTCGAGAACAGCGCTCTCATTCCGCGCCTCCTCGACGAGGGCGTGCGCGGCCTCGACCTGCTCTACAGCCGGGCGCTCGCCGCCGGCCAGCTCACCCCCGATCCGTCGCTGATCGTCCCCGAGCCGCCGCTGGTCGAGGAGATCGAGGAGGAAGCCGTCGAGAGCGTCGTCGAGGAAGGCCCGGCCCGGCCGCTGCCGCCGCCGGGGTCGACTCCGGTCGGCGCGGTCACCGTCCTTCGGATTGAGGTCGACACGCCCGACCAGGCCGCGATCGGCCGGGCCGAGCTGGCGGTGAGCCGGGTTCCGGGAGTCACTTCGGCCTTCACCACCAATCCCTCCGTCGGCGGCACATCGGCGATGCGGGTGAGCTATATGGGCGAGCCCGGAGCGCTCGCCGCGGCGCTCGAAGCGCAGGGCTGGCGGGTCTCGGGCTCGGGTACCAGCCTGCGCCTGTCGCGGGGCGGCGACTGAGGTGCCGCAGATCGCGCTGCCGCTCGACTGGCCGGTAGCCGACCGCGATGAGGATTTCCTCATCTCCGAATCCAACCGGGGGGCCTTCGAGCATCTCAAGCGCTGGTCGCTCTGGCCGGTCATGGCCACCCTCGTCACCGGCCCCCGCAAGTCCGGACGAAGCCTGCTCGGACGACTCTTCGTCCGCAAGACCGGCGGCCGGCTGTTCGACAATGCCGAGGACCATGACGAGGAAACCCTCTTCCACGCCTGGAACGAGGCCCAGCTGTCGCGCCGGCCGCTGCTCATCGTCGCCGACTCGCCCCCGCCCGTCTGGCAGGTCGCGCTCCCGGACCTGCGTTCCCGCCTTGCGGCGACTCCGCATGTCGCGATCGAGGGACCCGACGACCGGCTGATCGGCGATCTGATCGTCAAGCTGCTCGGCGACCGGGGAATCGCCGTGCCCCCGGAGGTGCCCGCCTTCATCGTGCCCCGGATCGAACGGTCCTACGTCGCCGTTCAGCAGGTCGTGGCCGCGCTCGACCGCGCCGCTCTGTCACATCACCGACGCATGACGGTGGCAATGGTGAAGCGCGCGCTCTCGGAAGACGGTGTCATCAAGAGGGCGAGAAGCCAGCCGCAATGAACGAGACCGCGCCATCCCCCTCGCCCGAGCCGCCGCTGACGGCTCGCGAGCTTTATTTCAACCGCGAGCTGAGCTGGCTGGCCTTCAACCGGCGAGTCCTGGAGGAGGCCCGCAACCCCGCCCATCCGTTGCTCGAACGGCTCCGCTTCCTGTCCATCTCGGGGAGCAATCTCGATGAATTCTTCATGGTCCGGGTCGCCGGTCTCAAGGCGCACCGGGTGCTTGGGGTTGAGGAAGCGTCGGCCGACGGGCTGACCCCCGCCCAGCAGCTCGCCGCCGTGGCTGCCGAGGCCGACGAGCTGACCCAGAATCAGCAACAGGTCTGGACCGAGCTTCGCCGTGCGCTCGCCGACCTTGGCCTGGCGGTGATCGGCAGCGGCGCCCTCGACGCCGAATCCGCGGAATGGCTCGAACGCCACTTCCGCGAGCAGATCTTCCCCGTGCTCACGCCTCAGGCGATCGATCCGGCCCATCCCTTTCCGTTCATTCCCAATCGCGGCTTCTCGCTGATCTTCGATCTTCGCCACAGGCGGACCGGGGAACCGATCCGCGAGCTGCTGATGGTGCCCGCGACCTTGCCGCGGTTCATCCGGCTGCCCGGGACGGAGGCGCGCTACATCGCGGTCGAAACCCTCATCCGCCGTAACATCGCCGCCATGTTTCCGGACCATGAGCTGGTCGGCGGCGGCGCCTTCCGGATCCTGCGCGACAGCGACATCGAGGTGGAGGAGGAAGCCGAGGACCTCGTCCGCTACTTCCGGAGCGCCATCAAGCGCCGCCGCCGCGGCAGCGTCATCCGACTCAAGCTCTCCGCGGAGATGCCCGACGAACTGGTTGCAATGGTGCGCGAAGGAGTCGGGGCCGTCGAGGCGATCGTCACCGAATCGACGGGCTTCCTCGGAATCGCCGATCTCGACGCGCTCTACGAGGAGGACCGGCCCGACCTCAAGTTCGCGCCCTTCGCGCCGCGCTTCCCCGAGAGGATCCGCGAGCATGGCGGCGATTGCTTCGCGGCCATCCAGACCAAGGACATCATCGTCCATCACCCCTATGAGAGCTTCGAGGTCGTGGTCGAGTTTCTGAAGCAGGCCGCCGCCGATCCCGACGTCATCGCGATCAAGCAGACCCTCTACCGCGCCGGCAAGCAGTCGGCCGTTATCCGCGCCCTGATCGACGCCGCCGAGGCCGGCAAATCGGTGACCGCGGTCGTCGAGCTCAAGGCCCGGTTCGACGAGGAGCAGAATCTGCTCTGGGCCTCGGCGCTGGAGCGGGCCGGAGTCCAGGTCGTCTACGGCTTCATCGACTGGAAGACCCACGCGAAGGTTTCGATGGTGGTCCGCCGCGAAGAGCGGGGCTACCGCACCTACTGCCATCTCGGCACCGGCAACTACCATCCGGTGACCGCCCGGATCTATACGGACCTCAGCTTCTTCACCGCCGATCCCCGGGTCGGCCGCGACGTCGCGCAGCTGTTCAACTACATCACCGGCTACGTCGAGCCGCGCGACCTCGAATTGCTCTCGACCTCGCCCCACCGCATGCGCGACCAGCTTCTCGCCCTCATCGAGGCCGAAATCGAGAATGCCCGAGCCGGGCGTCCGGGGGTGATCTGGGCCAAGATGAACGCGCTGGTCGACCCGCCGGTCATCGACAAGCTCTACGCGGCCAGCCAGGCCGGCGTGGAGGTGGAGCTCATCGTTCGCGGCATCTGCTGCCTCAGGCCTGGAGTCCCGGGCCTTTCGGAAAATATCCGGGTTAAATCGATCGTCGGCCGGTTCCTCGAGCACAGCCGGATCTGGTGCTTCGGAAATGGCGACGAGCTGCCCAATCGAAGGGCCAGGGTCTACATCAGCTCGGCCGACTGGATGCCTCGCAATTTCGATCGCCGGGTCGAATATATGCTTCCGCTCGAGAACGTCACCGTCCACGCCCAAGTGCTCGACCAGGTCATGGTCGCCAGCCTCATCGATAACCAGCAGAGCTGGCGCCTCCATTCCGACGGAAGCTACGAGCGTCTCGGAGCCGAGGACGAAAAGTCCTTCAATCTCCACCATTATTTCATGACAAATCCGTCGCTCTCCGGCCGCGGCGCGGCGCTCAAGGAGAGCGGGTCGGTCCCGAAGCTTCGCCTGCGACGCGGCCCGTGAGGGGCGGCGCAGCGCTTCACGCCGAGCCGATGGCGATCGTCGACATCGGCTCCAACTCCGTTCGCCTGGTCGTCTATTCCGGGGCGCCGCGCGCGCCCTCGATCATCTTCAACGAGAAGGTCCTTGCCGGCCTCGGCCAGGGCCTGGGGGAGACCGGAAGGCTCGGGGCCGGCCCGAGAATCCGGGCGCTCGCCGCGTTGCGCCGCTTCCGGCTTCTCGTCGGCCAGATGGAAGTGGCCGACGTCCGGGTGCTCGCGACCGCCGCGGTCCGCGACGCCAGCAACGGCGATTCCTTCCTCGAGGAAGTCCGGGCGCTCGGATTCGAGCCCCGGGTGATTTCCGGCGAGGAGGAAGGCCGCCTCGCGGGCGAAGGCGTCCTCTCCGGCTTCCCCGAGGCGGACGGGCTGGTCGGCGATCTCGGCGGCGGCAGCCTCGAGCTCGCCGACGTTGGCGGCAGCGCCGTCCATTCCAGCATCTCCTTGCCCTTCGGAGTGCTTCGCCTGGGCGATCCCGATGCCAAGGCGGAGAGGAACCTGCGCCGCAGCCTCGCTTCCGCGCTGGAGGATTCCGGCCTCGGCGCGCGGGGCCGGGGGCGGCCCTTCTACATGGTCGGCGGCTCCTGGCGCGCTCTCGCCCGGCTCGACATCATCTCGCGCGATTATCCGCTTCCGATCACGCATCATTACCGGATGCCGCCGGAGCGGCCGGCCGAATTGCGCAAGCTGATCGCATCGCTGAGCCGAAGCGATCCCAAGAGCATGCCGATGCTGACCGCGTCCCGGATCCCGACCTTGCCCAATGCAAAGCTGATTCTCTCGGCTCTGGTCGACGCGCTCGAGCCGAGCGAGCTCATCGTCTCCAGCTTCGGAATCCGCGAGGGGCTGCTCTATCACGAGCTTCCGGCCGGGGAGCGGATCAAGGACCCGCTGATCGAGGCGGCGCGGGATGCCGGACGCGGGCTCAGCCGCTTCGGCGAGCATGGCGACCTGCTCGACCGCTGGATCTCCCCGATCTTTTCCGATTCGCCGGCTAATGCCCGGCTCAGGCTCGCCGCGTGCCTGCTCGCCGACGTCGCCTGGCAGGCGCATCCGGATTTCCGCGCCGAGCGTGGAGTCGAGATGGCGCTCCACGGCAATTGGGTCGGGATCGACGTCTGCGGCCGGGTGATGGTGGCGCAGGCGCTCTTCTCCAATTTCGGCGGCGGCCGCGACTTCCCGGACAAGCGAATCGCCGCCTTGTGCAGCGCGGTCGAGCTTCGTTGCGCCTCGCGCTGGGGCCTCGCGATGCGGCTCGGCCAGCGCCTCAGCGGCGGCCTCGCCTCGAGCCTGGAGCGAAGCCGGCTAGAGCGGGAAGGGGACGTCATCCGGCTCGTGCTGACCAAGGGCGAAGAAGCCCTATACGGCGAGACGGTCGACCGCCGCCTGCGAAAGCTCGCCTCGGCGCTGGGCTGCAAATCGGAGATGAGGGCGGAATAGTATGACGGGGATCGGCCTGCAGGTCTGAGGCGATCGCGGAATAGTACGTCGCCCCAGCGCAGGCTGGGACCCCGGCGAGTGAAAGGCACGGCGGTCTTCACCCCCCTGGGGTCCCAGCCTTCGCTGGGACGACGGATCGTTCACCCGCAGTCGGCCTTCGCCACCTTGCCGGCGGGGTCGACGCGCAGGTTCAGCCGGTCTTCGCGATAGTCCATCGTCACCCTCGTCCCCGGAGCGATCCAGCGCAGCGCCTTGGCGCCGCTGAGCCGGAGCGCTTCCGCCCCGGTCTCAGCGCTCCTTGACCGGCCGCTCAGGACCTGGGCCTTCGCTGCGTCGCATTTGCCGGCCGACTGTGGGTCCGCCGGCGGAGTGGCGGTCGCGCAGCCGGCCGCAAGCAGCGCCGCCGCCGCCGCCCTCATTCGCCGTCCGCGGTCAAGGTCATGACCAGTTTTCCGCCGCGCACCGCGAAGGCCAGCCGTCCCTCGACGAGGTCCAGCGCATCGCGGCCGAACTGATCGAATCGCCAACCCTCGAGGATCGCCAGCCCCTCGCGCCGCCCCGCGGCGAGCAGCTCCAGCTCCTCGGTCCGGGCGATGAGCCGGGCGGCGACGTTGCTTTCCCGCGACCGGATCTTGAGCAGCAGCTTGAGCAGGTCGGCCACCAGCGCCCCTTCCTTGCCGAGGCCGGGGCCGCGATCCTCGCGGGCCGGCAGCTCGTCGGCAGGCATCGGCACGGCATTGGCGAGCGCCGCCATCAGCCGGGCGCCGATCTCGTTGCCGGCCCAGGCCGGAGACAGGCCGCGCACCCGCGCCAGTGCGTCCTGGCTCGACGGCGGATGGGCCGCGACGTCGGCGATCGTCTCGTCCTTCATGATCCGGCCGCGCGGGAGATTCTTGCCCCGGGCCTCCTGCTCGCGCCAGGCAGCCAGGGCTTTCAGTCGGCCGAGCACCTCGGGCTTTCGGCTCGAAATCCGGATCCGCTTCCAGGCGAGAGCCGGATCGTTCTCGTAATTGGCGGGATCGGCGAGCTTCTCCATTTCCTCGTCGAGCCACTCGCCGCGCCCGGTCCGGCGGAGCCGCTCGAGCATCTTGGGAAAGAGTGCCGCGAGGTGGGTGACGTCGCCGATCGCATAGTCGATCTGGCGCCGGTCGAGCGGGCGGCGGCCCCAGTCGGTGAAGCGCGCGCCCTTGTCGAGGCTCTTGCCGATCAGGCTCTCGACCAGGTTGGAATAGCCGACCTGCTCGCCCAGGCCGAGCGCCATCGCCGCGATCTGGGTGTCGAACAGGGGATGCGGGGTCTTGCCGGTGATGTTGTAGATGATCTCGATGTCCTGGCTTCCGGCGTGGAAGACCTTGAGGACCTCCTCGTTGTTGACGAGCAGGTCGAGCAAGGGCGTCATGTCGAGCCCGTCCGCCTTGGGATCGATCGCGGCGGCCTCGTCGATGTCCCCGATCTGGATCAGGCACAGGTCCGGCCAATAGGTGTTCTCGCGCATGAATTCGGTGTCGACGGCGACGAACGGCTGCCTGGCCAGGCGCTCGCACAGGGACTTCAGCGAATCGGAATCGGTAATCAGCGGGTGGATCTGCATCGCGATGGCCATAGCGGCGGCCTCTCGGCTTGACAAAGCCAACCCGCGCCGCGAACGCCGCCGCATCCAAATTCACCTCCGAAGCGAAAGTCAGGCGGCCTTCGATGCACGCGTACAGGACCCATCATTGCGGCGAGCTCCGCGCCTCCCAGGTCGGGGAGCGGGTGAAGCTTTCGGGCTGGATCCACCGCAAGCGGGATCACGGCGGCGTTCTGTTCGTCGACCTGCGCGACCATTACGGCCTCACCCAGATCGTCGCCAAGGCCAATAGCGAGCCGTTGAGGGCGCTGGAGCATCTACGCGCCGAATCGGTGGTGACGATCGTCGGCGAGGTCGTCCCGCGCGGGCCCGAAGCAACGAACCCGAACCTGCCGACGGGCGAGATCGAGGTCTCGGCCGAAGAGGTCGTCGTCCAGTCGCCCGCCGAGGAGCTGCCGCTGCCGATCGCGGGCGAGGCGGATTATCCGGAGGAGATCCGGCTCCGCTACCGCTTCCTCGACCTTCGCCGCGAGCGGCTCCACCGCAATATCGTTCTCCGCTCGCAGGTCATCTCCTCGATCCGGCGCCGCATGGTCGAGGCCGGCTTCACCGAGTTCCAGACCCCGATCCTGACCGCCTCCAGCCCGGAGGGCGCTCGCGACTATCTCGTCCCGAGCCGGGTCCATCCGGGCAAATTCTACGCGCTCCCGCAGGCGCCGCAGATGTTCAAGCAGCTGATCATGGTCGCCGGCTTCGACCGCTATTTCCAGATCGCGCCCTGCTTCCGCGACGAGGACGCGCGGGCCGACCGCTCGCCGGGCGAGTTCTACCAGCTCGATTTCGAGATGAGCTACGTCACCCAGGAGGACGTGTTCCAGGCGCTCGAGCCGATCCTCGCCGGAGTCTTCGAGGAGTTCGCCAACGGCAAGAAGGTGACGGCGGCCGGTGAGTTTCCGCGCATCCCCTACAAGGAAGCGATGCTGAAATACGGCTCCGACAAGCCGGACCTGCGCAATCCGATCCTGATCTCCGACGTGTCGAGCCACTTCCAGGGCTCCGGCTTCGGCCTGTTCGCCCGGATCGTCGAGGGAGGCGGCACGGTGCGCGCGATCCCGGCGCCCGCCACGGCGGACAAGAGCCGCAAATTCTTCGACGACATGAACGACTGGGCGCGCTCCGAAGGCCATGCCGGCCTGGGCTACGTCACCCAGAAAGGCGGCGAGCTCGGCGGCCCGATCGCCAAGAACCATGGCGAGGAAGCCACCCGCAAGCTGATCGCCGAGCTCGGCCTCGGCCCGAACGACGGCATCTTCTTCGCCGCGGGCAAGGAGG
>DASVPM010000036.1:0-5360 GCA_036382815.1 Allosphingosinicella sp. | reverse complement strand
CGCAAAGCCGCCGAACGAACCGTCGACGCGACCTGGAAGCGTATCGGCTCCCTCCTCGACGCCTTCCCACCCCACGAATGCGCAAACTACCTGCGCAACTCCGGATACGCTTCAATATGAGCAGAACAGACTCTAGGGGCGCGGCAAGGCCATGAGGACGATGAGCAGGAGCAGGACGGCGACGACGATCACGACCAGGATCGCCAGCATGAAGCAGGAGCCCGACCAGTTATCGAACTTCCAGACCAGCGCCAGGATCCCGGCGACGGCGACGAGCACGAGCCCGGCGGCGCCAAGCCGGAGGAAGGCCAGCAGCGATGCCGTGGCGGCCCCGACCGTCCACATCGCCACCGGACGCAGGTTTTTCATATTTCGGCCCTGCCGGCAGCGGCCTCGAGGTGCAGCGCTACCGCGACGGCCCGAAGACATTCGCCAGCGACGGATCGCCGCCCGAGCCCGGATCGGCGCGGATCGCGGCTTCCTCGCGACCGATGGCCCTGTAGAGGGCGGCGGCGGTCTTGTGGGTGACGTCGGCCTGCAGGCCCGGGAAGTTGATCCCGGTCGCGAATTCGAGGACTCGCTGGACGACGCCGTTCTCGGCGAGCCGGAGCGCCTCGCCGGCCGCGGGGAAGATGGCGTCGAAGATTCGCTCGCCCATCGACCGGGCGAGATAGTCGGTCGCCGCGGTGGGTCCGCCCCGGGCGATGGCGCGCGCGTCGGCGATCGGCATGTCGCGGATCGAATCGTAGATGGCCGGGGCAGCCCGGCGCGCGCCCTGCTCCGCCGCCTCGTTGACGACTCGCAGGAGCCGGTCCTGGACCGCGCGGGTCCCGAGCGCCACGGCCAGCGCCGCCGTCACCGACTTGCCGCCGAGCTGCGGCGGCGGCTGGATCCGGGCGAGGTCGTCCCGGAAGAAGCCCCCGTCGGTGAGCACGCGCGCGAAGGCGCGCTGAGCGGACAGGGTAAGGAGGCGCCGGATGGCGGGCTCGAGATCGGGAATGTCGCGAAGCCGCGCGGCGCAGCCGGGGAGCGTGAGCATGGGGAGGGCGAGCCCGGCGGCGATGAGGGTTCGGCGGGAGAGCGAAGCGGTCATGGCAAGGTAACTACGCTCGTTCGGGGATGTTGCATCCCCCTCCTCTCCCGCTTTTCGCGGGAGAGGAATAGCAATTCCGCATTCCGTCGCCCTTCCGGTTGCGTTTCTCACCCCGCGACTCGATCTAGGTCCCGATGAACCGCTGCCGAGTCCTCCTTCTCAACGCCGCCCTTGGCCCGCTGGACTACCGCGTGCCGCAGGGCATGGCGGTTGCGCCGGGGTCGATCGTGCTCGCACCCCTCGGGCCGCGGCAGATGACGGGGGTGGTTTGGGAGGAGGACCGGCTCGAGGCGGAATCGGTCGGGGACAACCGCCTGAGGCCCCTGCTCCAGGCCTACGACCTGCCGCCGCTGGCGGATTCGCTCCGGCGGCTGATCGAGTGGACGGCCGATTATTATCTCGCCCCGCTCGCCTCCGTGCTTCGCATGGCCTTGGCCTCGGCAAGCGCGCTCGAGGGTGGCCGGACGGTTACCGAATATCGCGCCACCGGGTTCGTGCCCGAGCGGCTGACGGCGCAGCGGGCGCAAGCCCTGGAGCGAATCGGCGAGCGGCAGGGCCTGGTGCGCGAGCTCGCCTATATCGCCGGAGTCTCGGACGGCGTGATCCGCGGGCTGTGCAAGGCGGGCGCGATCGAGGCGGTCGAGGTTTCAGTCGACGACCCCTTCCCGCTCCCCGATCCGGACCATGAGCCGCCTGAGCTCGAGCTTGCGCAGGGCGCCGCCGCGCATGTTTTCGTCGATTCGGTCCGGAAGGCCGGGTTCGCGCCTTTCTTGCTCGACGGGGTGACCGGGTCGGGCAAGACCGAAGTCTATTTCGAGGCCGTGGCCGAAGCCCTGAGGCTGGGGCGGCAGACGCTGGTGCTGCTCCCCGAAATCGCTTTGACCGAGCCCTTCCTGAAGCGCTTCGCGGCCCGGTTCGGGCATGACCCGGTCGCCTGGCATTCGGGCCTCAGGCAATCGCAGCGCCGGCGCGCCTGGCGGGCGATCGCGAGCGGCGATGCCAGGGTGGTGGTCGGGGCCCGTTCCTCCCTCTTCCTTCCCTATCCGAAGCTCGGGCTGATCGTCGTCGACGAGGCGCACGAGACCAGCTTCAAGCAGGAAGAGGGGGTCCAGTATCATGCCCGCGACGTCGCGGTGATGCGGGCGAAGCTCGAGGGTATCCCGATCGTCCTGGCCTCCGCCACGCCCGCGATCGAGAGCCGGCAGATGGCTGAGATCGGCGTCTACCGCGAAGTCAGGCTGCCCGAGCGCTACGGCGTCGCCGAGCTGCCCGAGATCGAAGCCCTCGACCTTACCCAGGACCCCCCGCCGCGGGGGCGCTGGCTCGCGCCCCGGCTGGTCAGGGAGCTGGAGGAGACCCTGGAACGGGGCGAGCAGTCTTTGCTCTTCCTCAACCGCCGCGGCTACGCGCCGCTGACCCTGTGCCGGCATTGCGGCCACCGCTTCCAATGTCCCAATTGCACCGCCTGGATGGTCGAGCACCGGCTCGTCCACCGCCTCGCCTGCCACCATTGCGGCCATATGATGCCGCCGCCTTCGGCCTGCCCCGAATGCGGCGAGGAAGGCAGCCTCGTCCCGGTCGGGCCGGGGGTCGAGCGGATCGCGGACGAAGTCGCCGCCCTGTTCCCGGACGCGCGTACCGCGGTCGTCACTTCCGACACCATCTGGTCGCCGGCCAAGGCGGCGGAGTTCGTCGGCCGGATGGAGGCGGGCGAGATCGATATCGTGGTGGGGACCCAGCTGGTCACCAAGGGCTATCATTTCCCCAACCTCACGCTGGTCGGCGTGGTCGACGCCGACCTCGGCCTGCAGGGCGGCGACCTGCGCGCCGCCGAGCGCACCTTCCAGCAGATCGCCCAGGTCGCCGGCCGGGCCGGGCGCGGCGAGAAGCCCGGCCGGGTGCTGGTCCAGACCCACGAGCCGTCGGCGGCCGTGATCGAGGCCCTGGTCAGCGGCGATTCCGAAAGCTTCTACGCGGCGGAAACCCAGGCCCGGCGCGAAGCGGCGATGCCGCCCTTCGGCCGCCTCGCCGGAATCGTCATCTCTTCGGAGGACCTGAATGAGGCGACCGAGGCGTCAAAGCTGATCGGCCGCTCCGCGCCGCGGGTCGAGAACATGGCCGTCTTCGGGCCCGCCCCAGCGCCGCTCGCAATGCTGCGCGGCCGTCACCGCCAGCGGCTGCTGGTCCACGCCGCCCGCTCGGTCGACATGCAGGACGTGATCCGCGACTGGCTCGGCAAACTGAGCTGGCCGCGCGGTGTGCGGGTGACGGTCGACGTGGATCCTTATTCCTTACTCTGAAAATCGTCGACCGCGCCGGCTTTGCCCCTGGCCGCCCCTTTTGGTAAGATTTCGGTCTCAACCGAGGTGGAAGATGAACGGGTTCATTAGGTTCGGATGGCTGCCCCTCATCCTGTGCACGCCGGGAGCGGCGTGGGCCGAATGGCGGGAAGCGAGCAGCAAGCACTTCCTCGTCTATTCCGAAGGCAGCGCGCAATCGCTTCGCGAATTCGCGACCAAGCTCGAGAAGTTCGACAAGGCGATGCGCCTGCGCCTCGGCTTCGCCGACGAGGATCTGGGACCGGGGAACCGGGTGACGGTGTTCGTGGTCGACGACATGGCGGCCGTACAGCGGCTTGGGCGGGCGCGGGGCAGCGGCATCGCGGGCTTCTACAGCGGCCGCGCCGGCGGCTCGATCGCGGTGGTGCCGCGGATCAATGGCTCGGGAGCCCGCAACGAGCTCGATCCGGCGATCATCCTCCTCCACGAATATTCCCATCACATGATGCTTCAGAGCGCGACGGCGGCCTATCCGGCCTGGTTCCGCGAGGGATTCGCCGAATTCTACTCGACCGCGAAGTTCGAGAAGGACGGGTCGATGGGGTTCGGCGCCGCCGCCAACCACCGCGCCTGGAGCCTCGTCGGGATGAGCCCGCTGCCGATAGAGGTGCTGTTCGATCCGACCCGGCGCAAGCTCAGCCAGGAGGAATGGGTCGCCACCATCTACGGGCGCGGCTGGCTGCTGACCCATTATCTGACGTTCGACCGCGCCCGGAGCGGGCAGCTCGCCGCCTATCTCAACGCGATCAATTCCGGGAAGGGCAGCCTGGAGGCGGCGAAGTCGGTCTTCGGCGATCTCAAGGTGCTGGACCGAGAGCTGAAGACCTACCTCAACCGACGGATGATCCCCTATCTGCCGGTGAAGGCGGAGCTGCTCGCTGTCCAGCCGGTGGCGGTCAGGACGCTTCGGCCGGGCGAAAGCGCAATCATGGACCTGTGGATGCGTTCGCAGGTCGGAGTCACCAAGGAGGACGCCGCACGGGTCGCTCAGGACATGCGCAAGGCGGCCTCGCCGTGGCCGGACGATCCGGCCGTCCAGGCCGCGCTCGCCGAAGCTGAATATGATGCGGGCGACTTGGCCGCGGCGGACTCGGCGGCGACCCGGGCGATCGCGGCCGATCCGAAGAACATCAACGGCCTGATCTACCGGGCCCGAATCGCCCTCGATCGCGCGGCCGCCGCCAAGGGCGACGAGGCCGCCTGGAAGGCCGTGCGCCGGCTCATCGGTCAGGCCAACCGCGCCGACCCCAACCATCCCGAACCGCTCATCCTTTATTATCGAAGCTTCCGCGAACAGGGCATCGCTCCGACGAAGCTCGCGGTGGAGGGGCTGCTTCAGGCGTTCGCTCTGGCGCCGCAGGACACGGGGCTGAGGATGAACGCGGCCCGCCAGCTTCTGGTCGACGGCAAAGCCGCGGAGGCGCGCCGGGCGCTCGCCCCGATCGCCTTCGATCCCCATGGCGGGGCGCTCGGTCAGGCGGTCGCGGCGGTCATCGCCAAGCTCGACTCGAGCGGCACGAAGGCGGCGCTGGAAGCCTGGGACGCCGCCACCAGGGAGACCGGGAAGAAACCGGGCTGAGATCCGTGGAGTATCCCTACCCCTGCCACCCTTCCCGTTCGAGCAGGCTGGCCTTGCGTTCGAGGCCGTAGGCGTAGCCGCCGGGCGTACCGTCGCCGCGCCGGGCGCGGTGGCATGGGATGAGCACCGCGATCTGGTTCGAGCCGCAGGCCGTCCCCGCCGCCCGCACCGCCTGCGGCCGTCCGGCCCGGGCCGCCAAAGCGGCGTAGGAGAGGCTCTCACCCGGCGGGATCCGGGCCAGCTCGCGCCAGACCGCTTCCTGGAAGGCGGTGCCGCGGACGTCGAGGGGCAGATCGTGAGGCCGGTCCGGCGCCTCCACGGCGGCGACGGTGCGGGCGACCAGCTCAGC
>DASVPM010000035.1:0-6049 GCA_036382815.1 Allosphingosinicella sp. | reverse complement strand
TCTTCGGTCGCGACGCTGTCATTCTCGTTGATCACCGGCAGGCCGCCCTGGGCGAGCAGGACGTCGAGCGTCGCGCGCGCGTTGAGCGACCGCTTTCTCTGCTCCGTATCCTCGAAGGTGAGCAGCAGCTGAGCCGTCGGGATGCCATGCGGCGACAAAGCCCGCTCCCAGGCTTGCATCAGCAGCGCCTGCCCGGCGGCGGCGGCCGCCTGCTTGAAGTCGAGCCGCGCCGACCGCTTCAGGCCCAGATGCTCCCGGCCGAGCGCTACCGCGCCCGACGAAACGACCACGATCTGCTTCCCCTTCGCCCGGAGCGCGGCAATGTCCGCGCCGAGGCCGCCGAGCCAGGCGTGGCGCACCCCCGCGCCCGATTCGTCGATGAGCAGCGACGATCCGATCTTGACGACAATCCGGCGCGCCCGCTCGATCGCCTCGGCGGCCGTCGTGACCGGCTGGAGGGACGTGTCCGTCATCGCTTCCAGTCTATGTGCCTCTATTGCATCGCACAATGATCGTCCCCGATTAATTCCTCCCCTGCATGTGCAGGGGAGGGGGACCGCGCGTAGCGCGGTGGAGGGGTCCTTCGGAACAGACAGAAAAAGAACCCCTCCACCATGCTTCGCATGGTCCCCCTCCCCCGGAATTCCGGGGGAGGATTTTAGCTACCATTCGGCGAAAGTGCCGTCCTTGTGGCGCCAGATCGGGTTGCGCCAGCGATGCCGGTCCTTGTCCGCCTCGCGCACCGCATCCTCGTCTATGTCGACGCCCAGCCCGGGGCCCTGCGGCACGGCCAGCCAGCCGTCCCGGGCGGTGAGCGGCGCCGGGTCCTTGCAGAAGGTGTAGAGATCGCCGCCGACATTGTAGTGGATCCCGAGCGACATCTCCTGGAGCGCGACGTTGGGCGCAGTCGCCGCGAGCTGGAGGCAGGCGGCCAGCGCGAGCGGCCCGAGCGGGCAATGCGGAGCGACGGCGACGTCATAGGCCTCGGCCATTGCGGCGATCCGCCGGGCCTCGAGGATGCCGCCGCAATGGCTGAGGTCCGGCTGGATGATGTCGACGGCGCCGGCCTCGAAGAAGGGCTTGAAGTCCCAGCGCGAATGGAGCCGCTCGCCGAGCGCGATCGGCGTGGAGACGAGCTGGGCGAGCTGCGCCAGGCCTTCCGGATTCTCCGACAGCAAAGGCTCCTCGATGAAGAGGAGGCCGAGCGGCTCCAGCGCCTTGGCGAGCTGCTTGGCCATCGGCCGGTGGACCCGGCCGTGGAAGTCGAGGCCGACGTCCATTCCGGCGCCCTGCGCCGCTTCGACCCGGGCGACCACCTCGTCGAACAGCCTGGGCGTGCCGATCCAGTCGAGATCGGCGGTCGCGTTCATCTTGACGGCCGAGAAGCCCTGATCGCGCCGGGCGGCCGCCGCCTCGCCGATTTCGTTCGGCCGGTCGCCGCCGATCCACGCATAGGCACGGACGGTATCGCGCACCCGCCCGCCCATCATCTGCCAGGCGGGCAGGCCGAGCGCCCTGCCCTTCAGGTCCCACAAGGCCTGCTCGAGGCCCGCCAGCGCGGACATCAGCACGGGACCGCCGCGGTAGAAGCCGCCGCGATAGCCGATCTGGAAAACATCCTCGATTGCGTAAGGGTCATGGCCGAGGAACCGGTCGCGAAGCGCCGCGAAGGCGCCGTCGACCGCCTCCGCCCAGCCTTCGAGGCTCGCCTCGCCCCAGCCGACCGCGCCTTCGTCCGACTCGACCCGGACGAAGAGCCAGCGCGGCGGGACGTAGAAGGTTTCTATACGGGCGATTTTCATGGCACGTCATCCCGGCGCAAGCCGGGACCTCCCTGCGAAAGTGACCGGAGGTCCCGGCTTTCGCCGGGATGACGGATGAGCGCCGGTGACGCGGCTGGCATCATTCCCCCGCCTCCGGATTGGCGGCCTCGGTGACGAAACCCTTCAGATGCTTGGCCGCCTCGTCCTTCTGCTCCCGGGCGAAGGGGCGGTCGGTATGGGCCGGCGGGACGATCGGCACGGAAAGGCACAGGCTGGACGCGGGGAGGACGTCGCGCCAGTCGGAGATCAATTTCTTGTAGGCGGTGCCGACGGTCCGGATGTTGCGATCGAGATCGTATAGGCCGAGCGGATTGACGTTGCCGTTCTGCTGGCGGAGCGCGGTGTCCCAATCGACCTGGTCGGTGAGCGAATACCAGGTGAAGCCCACGGTCGGGATGCCGACGTTGCGGATCCTCAGAACGTTCGCCCATTCCTTCCAAAGCCAGTGGACCGCCTCGTCGCCTTTGGGTCCCTCCCGAAGGTTGGTCTCCGTGTGCATCACCGGCAGGCGGTAGCGGTTGTAATATTGCCGGGTGATCTCGCTGTAGCCGAACACCTCGCCGGAGCTTTCGGTATGGCCGTCCGCGAACACGCGGTGCTCGTTGGTCATGTAGTAGTCGTTGCCGAGGATACAGTGCTGCTTGAGCCGGTGGTTGAGGAAGAAATGATACTCCTCGCGGCTCATGCCGTTGTCCATGAGATATTCGTACATCTCGCTGTCGACGCGGCGCCCGTAGTTCAGGTCGAGGCTGAGGAAGCGGCGCGAGTTCATCAGCTCCGCCTTGGCGATCGCCGGCGGACTGTCGGCGTGGAAATATTCCGAGCTTTCGGACTGGATGAAGATGGCGTCCGGCCGCCGCTTCAATATCTCGATCATCGCCAGCACGTTCGCTTTGACGATATGCTTCAAAGCGGTGACGAAGCTCCGGTCGTCGGTCGCCTGCTCGTTCCACCAGCCATATTTGGCGGAGAAGATGGCGCAGATGAACATTTCGTTCACCGGGGTGTAGAGCTGCACCCAGGGAAAGCGCTCGGCGAAGGTGCCGGCATAGGTCGCGAACAGCTGCGGGAAATCCGGATTCTGGAAATTGCCGACCCAGTCGGGCACTCCGAAATGGCACAGGTCGACGATCGGCGTGATGTTGCGTCGCTTCAGCTCGGCGAAGCTCAGGTCGGCGAATTCCCAGTCATGCTTGTTGGGACCGAGCAGGGTGCGATGCAGCGGCGGACCGTAGCGGAGGAAATGGATGCCGAGCTCGTCGACGCAGTCGAAGTCGGTCTGCCAGTGCCGGTAATGGCCGCACACCTCCATCTGGTCGACCCGGGTGCGGCCGCCGTTGATGGTCGGGATGCTGTTCTCGATCCCGGTCGCGAACATGAAATTGGCGATGAGGTAGCTCCCCTGCGAACTGAGTGGTGCAACGGCTAACGTGCGAGGGCAGGCGGGGCCAGCCTCAAGCGCGCGGCTGGACGGAAAAAAGGTGCGGGCGAAGGAAAGTCCGGGGCATGCGGGCGCTGGCGGCGGCCCGGGTTCCGAGCCGCCCGCCACCGTCCCCTCAAAGTCTGGATTCGCCTGCCCCCAGTAAAAGGTATAGTCTCCGGGGCTCCGAGCCGCGAATATGCGAAGCGGACATGGCGGTGCGACAACGACAGGGGGCGTTGATGGGCGGGACCGAAATATCCAATACTTCGGAAGCGGCGGCGAAGGCCGGGGCGCATATGGCGCAGGTTCTCGAGCAGCAGGAAGAGCCGATGGCCTACATTCTGCGTCGTGCGCGCAGTGAGGTCCATCTGCTGCTCGACAATTTGTCGGCCAATCCCGACACGACCATCTCAGCTTTGACCGCGGCCGGACGTCCCGCCGAGCTGGACGAGAATTGGCTCGAGGAGGACTGCCGGGTCACCTGGCCCCCCGACATTCCGGGCGCGATTCCGACGACCCTGGCGGAGCAGGCCGCGCTCCTGATCCGCGCCAAGGATTATCTGAACAGCCTCGCCAAGCCTGGCGTCGGCTTCGTACAGTTCCCGATATTGCAAGGGGCGCACCGACTTCCCGACCGTCGTGATGAAGGGCTGCCAGGCGCTGAAGGCCCAGCGCCTCGAATATGACCAGGTCGAAGCCTCGCTGAACTCGTGGACGCCGGGCGGGGAATCGGCCGCGCGCTGGATCCTGAACGTCTTGGGCGGGGCGGTGCTTCCGGTCCTTTACGGCTTCCTGGGGGCCGCGGCCGCCATCGTCAGGTCGCTCTCACGCAAGATAAAGGGCAGCCAGCTGAGCCCACGCGATTTCCAGCTTTCCTTCCAGCAGCTTGCCCTGGGCGCCGTGATCGGCGCCTGCATCGGGCTGTTCATCTCGCAGCCCGGCAGCGACAAGCCGACGGAGATGGCCCTGCTCGGCCCGGTACCCCTCTCGTCCTCCGCCATTTCCTTCGTCGCGGGCTTCGGCGTCGAAGCGGTGTTCCAGGCGCTGGAGGCGTTGATCTCGCGTATCTTCAACATTGCCCCCGCCGCGACCGCGCCGACAGTCGTGCCGGTGATGATGCCTTCCGGTGCGACCGGCGCCGCCCCGCGCGCGGCGCTCGCGCGGCGCGAGGAGTCGCTTTCGACCGAATAGTCCCGTCCGCGTTGAGCTCCCGCGAAAAGCTGCTATCGGCCGTGCGGATGCGCTGGAGCGAAGGCTATATCGCTGTCGACTGGGGCACGACCAACCGGCGTGCCTGGCGGCTCGGCCCGGACGGATCGGTCGCGGGCGAGATGGAGGACGACCGGGGCATCCTGGCGGTGCCGGCCGGCGGCTTCCACGAAGCCGTCGCCCAGGTCCGGGAACGGCTCGGCGATTTGCCGATGCTGATGGCGGGGATGGTCGGCTCCAATCGCGGCTGGGTGGAGGCCCCCTACGTCCGCTGCCCCGCCGGCCTGCCCGAGCTCGCCGCCAATCTGTGCTGGATCGAGGGCGAGCAGGCGGCGATCGTGCCCGGCGCGGCCTATGATTCGGACGGCGCCGCCGACGTCATGCGGGGCGAGGAGGTCCAGCTGCTCGGCGCCTTCGCCGAAGGCTGGATCGGCGCCGACTCGATGCTGTGCCATCCGGGGACCCACAATAAGTGGGTCCGGCTCGAGGACGGCCGGATTTCCGCCTTCCGGACGATCATGACCGGCGAGCTGTTCAACCTTCTCAAGAAGCACAGCATTCTGGCCGATCTGCTCGGACCTCCGGCCGAGCCCGGCCCGGCCTTCGAGGCGGGCGTTCGGCAGGGGCTGAAGGGCGACGACCTCACCGCCGAACTTTTCTCCGTCCGGGCACGCGCCCTTCTCGGCAAGGCGCCGGCCGAAACGGCGAGCGCCTACGTCAGCGGGCTTCTGATCGGAGCCGATCTCAAGGTCGGCCTGCGCCTCGCCGGGGGCGACGAAGTGGCGGTCATTGGCCGGCCCGATCTCACCCGGCTCTTCTGCGCGGCGCTCGATGCGGTCGGCCGGCCCGCGCGGACGATCGACGGCGAAGCCGCCTTCCTCGCCGGAATCCGGCATCTGGTGGAGCTTTTACGATGAACGCTGTCGAGGAACTGCAACGCCGGCTCGGCGAATGCGCGCTGGTCGCGATCATCCGCGGGGTCACGCCCGGCGAGGCGGAGGCGATCGGCGAAGCGATCTTCGAGGCGGGCATCCGGATCATCGAAGTGCCGCTCAACTCGCCCGACCCTCTCGCCAGCATCGCGCGGCTGGCGAAGCGCTTCGGGGAGAGCGCGTTGATCGGCGCCGGGACCGTGCTCGACGCCGCCGACGTGGCGCGCGTGAGGGATGCGGGCGGACGCGTCATCGTTTCGCCCAACACGTTCGAGCCGGTCATCCGGGCGGCGAGGGAGGCGGGACTGGTCTCGCTGCCCGGCTTCTTCACGCCGTCCGAGGCCTTCGCGGCCCTGCGCGCCGGGGCGACGGGGCTGAAGCTCTTTCCGGCGGAAGGCGCGTCGCCGGCGATCGTGAAGGCGCAGCGGGCGGTGCTTCCCAGGGACGTGCCCGTGCTCGTGGTGGGCGGGGTCAGCCCCGGCAACATGCAGCCCTGGCTCGACGCCGGCGCCCGGGGCTTCGGCCTCGGCTCCGGGCTCTACAGGCCGGGCCAGTCGGCGCAGGAGACGGGTACGAAGGCGCGGGCTTATGTCGAAGGGCTTAGGGGCGGAGCGGCGCTGGAGGGGATGAGCTAGGATCGTATGAAAAATCCTCCCCCGGTT
>DASVPM010000034.1:0-5638 GCA_036382815.1 Allosphingosinicella sp. | reverse complement strand
AGCCTCGGCCGGGGCACTTCCCGGTCGACCGCCGCCGCAGCCCAGATCTCGGTCTCCTCGGGAAGCAGGTTGCGCAGCGCCCGAATATAGAGCGAGTCTTCCTCGCCGTGGAGCTGCACCGCGCGTAGCCCGAGCGCCCGCGCGCCATAGGCGATCTGCATCGGCTTTTCGTTGCGATAGACTCCCACGAGCGGGATCGGCGACGCCTCGGCGATCGCCTCCGCCTGCGAGCAGGTCACGGCGCGCGGCGTATTGGGAACCATGACGACGCCCGCATAGGTCGCGCCGTGCTCCGCCGCCATGGTGGCGTCGTGCGCGTCGGTGATTCCACAGACCTTCACCCGGCCGAAAGCCAGCGCGCGAGCCGCCTCGCCGACATCCTCGGCCCTCATCAGCGACGATCCGACCAGGAAGGCGTCGGCGAAAGGCGCGAGACGCTCCACGTCGGCGCGGCTTGAAATGCCGGACTCGGCCACCACCAGGGTGCCCGCCGGCACCAGTCCGGCCAGCCGCTCGGTGGTGGCGAGGTCCACCTTCAGGGTGTCGAGATCGCGATTGTTGATCCCGATGATGTCGGCGCCGAGCCGTACCGCGCGCGCCACCTCCTCGGCGGTGTGCGCCTCGACCAGCACGTCCATGCCGAGCCGCCGTGCCGTGGCCATGACCGCTGCGGCCTCCTCGTCGGCGAGCACCGCCAGGATGACGAGCACCGCGTCGGCGCCGTGGAGACGGGCTTCGGCGACCTGCCGCGGATCGACGATGAAGTCCTTGGCCAGGATCGGCCCGAGAAACTCGCGCCTCACCGCGCGCAGGTCCTCCAGCGATCCGCCGAAATAGGGCGCGTCGGTCAGGACGCTGATCGCGTCCGCGGCGCCGCGATAGGCGCGCGCGAGCGCGCCGGCGTCGGCCGCCGGACGGATCGCTCCGCCGGACGGGGAGCCGCGCTTTACCTCCATGATGAAGCGAGCCCCGGGCCGGGCCAGCGCGGCCTTGAGGCTGCGCCGGGTCGGCTCGGCCGCTTCGAGCCCGACGCCGCCGCGCCGCGCCGCCACGTCGACCCGCTTCCTTGCGACGATCTGCGCGAGGATTCCGCTCGTTTCAGCCATTGGTCGCCTCGACGAACAGCTGGAGCCGGCGATAGGCCTCGCCGGAGGCCAGCGCCTGGAGAGCCATTGCAACGCCGTCGCGAAGGTCCGAGGCAAGACCGGCTGTGAGCAGCAGGGCGCCTGTGTTGAGCGCCACCACCTCGGTCTCCGCGGCGAGGCCGTAGCCCATGAGCAGCGCCTTCAGCCGCTCCGCATTCTCCTCCGGCCCGCCGCCGCGAAGCACCTGGACCGGCCGCCGCTCCAGCCCGGCGTCCTCGGGGCGGATCGTGACCGGCTCCAGAGCTCCGAAGCGCACGCGCACCGCCTCGGTCTCGCCGTGGAGCGCGATCTCGTCGAGGCCGGAGCCATGGACCACCAGCGCCCGCCTCACTCCGAGCGCGGCGAGGGTTGCGGCCACCGGCTCGAGCAGCGCCGGATCCGCGACGCCGAGCAGCTGGACTGAGGGCTCCGCCGGATTGAGACAAGGCCCGAGCATGTTCATGATCGTCCGGACCTTGAGCATCCGGCGCACCGGCCCCGCGTGGCGAAGGCCAGGGTGGTAGAGCGGCGCGAAGAGGAAGCAGATTCCGGTCTCGTCCAACGCCTTGCGCGAGACCTCCGCGCTGACGTCGAGCCTGGCCCCGAGCTGCTCGAGGACGTCGGCCGATCCGCAGCGCGAAGTGACCGAGCGGTTGCCGTGCTTGGCGATCGGGAGGCCCGCCGCGGCGGCAGTGAAGGCGACCGCCGTCGAGACGTTGATCGAGGCCGAGCCGTCGCCGCCCGTCCCGCAACTGTCGGCGAACAGATAATCGGGACGCGGGAAATCCGCGTCGGCGGCGCGCAGCGCCCGGGCGGCGCCGGTCAGCTCGCCCGCAGTCTCGCCCTTGAGCCGGAGCGCGACGAGCATGGCGGCGATGGCGGGCTCGGGAAGCCGGCCGGCGACGAGCTCGGCGAAGAGGGCCTCCGCTTCGGCTTCGGCGAGCGATTCGCCGGTGTAGAGCCGGGCGAGCGCCGCGTCGGCGGAAGGGGCTTCCGACGTGGGAAGGACATATTTCGGTTGGGTGGACATGGCGTTTTTCCTGGGAATGGAGCGCAAAAGAAAAGGCCCGCCGGGAGCGGCGGGCCTTTGCTGGAGAGTTCGGACTTCTAGAGAGTCCGGTTCACCATCGATGGTCGCGCGCCGCGGCGGAGGATATGTCCCACCGCCAATGCCAGGCATGCGCAGCGGCCGGCGCCGAAAGGGCGCAAGTCGAGCCGGTGCGGGTCGCGAAGGTCGTCATCGCGGCCTCAACTCCCAGCTAAAGCCCTACAAGTCAACCGCTTTCGACGGGAAGAGCAAGCTCGCGCCCGGCGCAGCCTGGGGCCCTGGCGAGAAACTCGCCCCGAACTCCTCACCCATCCGGGCCCCCGGCCGTCGCTGGACGACGGTTATTCAGCAACGGTGCAGGCGCTCCCGCGTTGAAAGGACCGGGACCGAAACATCTCCGGAGAAAGTATATGCGTAATCTGATCCTCGGCGCCGCTTTGGCGATTTCCGCAATGCCGCTGGCCCAGGCCTCGGCCCAGACCCCGCCGACCCAGATCCTGCTCGACGGTACCCGCCTCGACGTGGTCGCTACCGGAGAGGTCAGCCGGGTTCCGGACATCGCGCGGATCACCGCCGGCGTGATCACCGTCGCTCCCACCGCGACCGCCGCGCTCGCCCAGAACGCGAAGCAGATGGCCTCGGTCCGGGCCGCCTTCAAACGCGCCGGGATCGCCGACCGGGACATCCAGACGAGCTCGATCAACCTCTATCCCGATTACCGGCAGGACGCACAGGGCAACAATCCGCAGATCGTCGGCTACCGCGCCGGCAACGAAGTGTCGGTCAAGTTCCGCGACATCGCCGCCACCGGCCGGATCCTCGACGCCCTGGTCGCCCAGGGCGCCAACCAGATCAACGGCCCGATGCTCGGCATCGACAAGCCCGAGGCGGCGCTCGACGAGGCCCGCACCCAGGCGCTCGCCAACGCCCGAGCCCGGGCCGACCTCTATGCGAAGGCGCTCGGGAAGCGGGTCGGCCGGATCCTCTCGATCAGCGAGGCCGGCGCCAATTACGCCCCCCCGGTGATCATGATGCGGCAGTCGGCGATCGGTAAGTCGGCGGACTCCACCTCCGTCGATCCGGGCGAGCAGAGCGTCTCGATCAGCCTGTCGGTGTCGTTCGAGCTGCAATAGGCATCCTCGGGACACGGCCGACTTTCTTTTTCGAGCTTAAGGGCTTAGCGCCGCCGACATGCGTATCCTCCTTATCCTCGCGGCGGCCGCCCTCGCCGCCGCTCCCGCCGCGGGCCAGAAGCCCGGTGCCCGAACCGCCAGCCCGGATCAAATGCTCGGCCAGGAACCGGCTCTGGATCCGATCGCGGAGTCCGAGCAGATCGCGGCGGCGGCGGCCGCCCACCCGCTCGGCACGGTGGAGAATCCGGTCCGGGTCGGCGGCCCCGAGGGCGCCCGCGCCTATATCGCCCGGCTGCGCTGCGCCGACGGTTCGCGTCCCCGGGTCGGGCCGCGCAGCTCCGGCGGGGTCGGCGCCTATGGAACGCTGACCGAGCGCTATCCGCTCGATTGCGGCGCCGCGGCTCCCGGCCGGGTCACCCTCGCCTTCGATCTCTACCATGAGGAGCATGTCGAAGCCCGGCCGGCCGCCGGTTTCGCCATCGATGCCCGCTGACGGCGGACCCCGGCGAACGGCGATGCGAACCTGGCTCCGCCGCCTCGGCACTCTCCTCCTCTTCCTTGCCGTAGCCCTGTGCTTCGCGCCGACGCTGGTCCCGCCCTTCCTCAACCGGGTCTATTACGAAGGCCCCCGCTCGGACCATTTCGACGGCGAGCGCTTCTTCAACCCGGGGCCCGGGCAGCCCTCCCCCGCCCAAGGCGGCCCGGCCCGATTCCTCAATCGATTCATCGGCTCCAGCGAGCGGGCGCGATGGCCGGAGCAGGTGCCGGTGGTTCCGACCGTGCCGCCGCGCCGGGTCGAGGGTAGCGCGATGCTGGTCACCTGGATCGGCCACGCGACCGTGCTGGTGCAGACGGCCGGCCTCAACATCCTCACCGACCCGATCTGGTCGCAGCGCGCTTCGCCTTTCTCCTTCATCGGCCCGAAGCGGGTGCGGGCCCCGGGCGTCCGGTTCGAGGACCTGCCGGGGATCGACCTAGTCCTCATCAGCCACAACCATTACGACCATATGGACCTGCCGACGCTGAAGCGATTGTGGAAGCGGGACCGGCCCGTCTTCGTCACCAGCCTCGGCAACGACTCCATCCTGCGTCGCGCCGGCATCGGGGACCGCCGCGCCCGGAGCGATTGCGGTCGATGCCCGGGCGTGGAAGCCCTGGATTGGGGCCGCGAAACTTTCGTCCAGGGGTCGGCCATGGCGGCTTGGATGCGGGATTCGAAGGGGCCGGCGCCCGTCGCCCAGGTTCAAGTCCTGCGCAGTCATCATTGGGGATCGCGCTGGGGGACCGACCGCAACCGCGCCTTATGGTCTTCCTTCGCGGTCCGGATGCCCGGCGGCAGCTTCTTCTTCGCCGGCGACACCGGCTACGGCGACGGCAGCTGGGCCGACGAGGCGGCGAGGCGCGGCCCCTTCCGCCTCGCCATCCTCCCCGTCGGCGCCTACGCGCCCCGCGACGTCATGCAGGCCAATCACATGGACCCTGATGAAGCGGTTGTGGTCTTCGAAAAGCTGAAGCCGGCCATGGCCCTGGGAATGCACTGGGGCACGTTCCAGCTCACTTTCGAGGGCATCGACGATCCGCCGAAGCGCCTCGCGGCGGCCCGCCGGGCGCGGGGCGTCGCGCCGCAAAGGTTCGTGACGATGGAGGTCGGGCGGACCTTCAGAGTGCCGCGCTGAGCCCCCCTTCTGGAAGGGAGGGGCTTAGGGCACGATCAGCTTCAGGGCCCCCGCCCGGATCCGGTACCGCAGCGGTGTCTCCATCGGCCGCGCCTCGCCGTCCATCGCCACCATCAGCATCGAGCGGCCCGAGTTGATCTCGACTTCCTCGATGCCCTCGACGCTGAGGAAGTCGCGCTGCCGGTCGGGGCGGCCGAGGACCGCCCGCATGGAGAGCCAGACAAAGGCGGTCCGGGAACGGGCCAGCGGCGCATAGAGGCAAAGCTCCCCTTTATCGAGCGCCTGTCGGGTGCCGAGGTTGAGCAGGTTCATTTCATATTTGTTGTTGCCGACGAAGAGCAGCGGGGTGTCCACCGGCGCCTTCATCCCCGCGAAGCGCAGGCTCAGGCGCCGGCTCCGGAACCGCCACAAGGCGCGCGCAGCCGCGACCAGCATCGCTCGGCGCTTGGTTCGCCCAAGACGGCGCTGCTGCGCCTCGCGCTCTCGCACCAGCATCGGATAGAGGCCGACGGCGCTGTTGTTGACGAACAGCCGCCCGTTCACCTCGGCTGCGTCCACCTGCCGGGTCCGGCCGGCGGCGATGACGGCGGCGGCGGCCTGGAGGTCGAGCGGCAGGCCGGCATCGCGGGCGAAATGGTTGAGCGTCCCCATCGGCAG
>DASVPM010000033.1:0-3684 GCA_036382815.1 Allosphingosinicella sp. | reverse complement strand
CGCTGATCGAGGTCGACTGGCAGCCGCTCGGCTGGATCGGCAACCGCCTCGTCATCCATCGCCTCCAGGCCGGACTCGCCGCCCTCCACCGACTGCCGAAAATGAGACCGAGCGAGCGCCCGGGCCCCGTCCTGCCCGGCTTCGACATCCACGTCGGACGTCTTGACGTCGCCCAGCTTCGCATCGGCAGGGCGGTGACCGGGCAGCCACGGGTGGCGAAGCTCTCCGGAGAGGCCGACATCCGCTCGGGCCGGGCGCTGGTCGGCCTCAAGGCGGTGGCGATGGACGGCGGCGACCGCTTCTCCCTGGTCCTCGACGCCGAGCCGGATCGCGACCGGTTCGACCTCGACGTCAAGCTCGTTTCGCCGGCCCGCGGAATCGCCGGTGCGATGCTGGGGACCGGACGGCCCATCGCGCTCGCCGTCGACGGCGACGGCAGCTGGGCGCGGTGGAACGGGACCGCCCGGCTCGACCTTTCCGGCCGGCGCACCGCCGACCTCCGGCTTCGCGCCGAGAACGGCCGCTACAGCGTCGCGGGCCGGCTCGCCCCGGCGCAATTCTGGAAGGGGAGGAAAGCGCGGCTGACCGCGCCTTTCGTCCAGGTGGCCGGCAACGCGACGCTCGAGGACCGCCAGCTCGCGGGCCGGCTGGCGCTGCGCTCGGCGGCGATCAGCCTGGTCGCGACGGGTAAGGTCGACCTCGCCCGAAGCGCCTTCCGCGATCTGCGCGTGGGCGCCGATCTGCTCCGCCCGCCCGCCATGTTCCCCAATATGACCGGCCGGAAGGTGCGGCTGGCCGTCCTGCTCGACGGCGGGTTCAAAAGCTTCGCTTTCGCCTATCGCCTGACCAGCCCGCACGTGGCGTTCGACAAGACCGGCTTCGAGGATGTCTGGGCGCAAGGGCGCGGGCGGTTCTCGAAGGCGCCGGTGACGGTGCCCCTGATCCTGTCGGCGCGCCGGGTGACCGGGGTCGGCGACGTCGCCGGCGGAATCCTCGCCAATCTGCGGGTCGAAGGCCTGCTGAAAGTGACCGGCAAGGCACTGACCGGAGACGGTCTGAGCCTCAGCTCGGACAAGCTCAAGGGTAAGCTGAGCCTCTTCGTCGACCTGGTTACCGGCCGCTTCGACGTCGTCCTCTCGGGCGGCCTCACCCGCTATCTCATCCCCGGCCTCGGGATCGTCGACGTCCTCACCGAGCTGAAAGTGGTCCGGCACCCGAGCGGCAAGGGCACCCTGGTCACCGGCAAGGGCCGCGCCTGGGTAAGGCGCTTCGACAACCGGTTCCTCGCCGGGCTGGCCGGCGGCCTCCCCTATCTCGAGACGGACCTTGTCCGGGGCAACGACTTCATCGTCCAGTTCAAGAACCTGGTCCTCACGGCCCCGAGGATTCGAATCGTCGGCAACGGCTTCCGGCGGCGCGACGGCACCTTCTTCTTCGAGGGCAAGGGCGGCCAGGCGACCTACGGTGCCTTCGCGATGAGCCTCGACGGACGGATCGAGCGGCCGACGCTGGCGATCCGCCTGGCTCGCCCGAACGCGGCGCTGGGGCTCGCCGACGTTCTCCTGAATCTCGATCCCACTCCGGCCGGCTACGCCTACCGGGCGGCGGGAGGATCGCATCTCGGACCCTTCACGTCGAGCGGAGCGATCCTTCTGCCGAAGGGCCAGCCGGCGCTGATCCGGGTGGCGGCGCTCGACGTCTCGAACAGCAGGGCCTCGGGCGCGCTCCGCTCGGACCCGGGCGGCTTCACCGGCCAGCTCGACGTCGGCGGTGGAGGTCTCTCCGGGCGGCTCGTCTTCAGCCCGTTCAACAATCTGCAGCGCATCGCCATCGACCTCAGGGCCGACAATGCCCGCTTCGCCGGCCCGCCGCCGATCATGATCCGAAGCGGCCGGCTCGAAGGAGTCGCCCTGCTCGACCCGGCGGGCACCTCGCTCAAGGGCAGCCTGACGGCCCGGGGCCTCAGCCGCGGCGCGCTGTCCATAGCCAGCCTCAACGCGAGCGGCGAGCTTCGCGGCGGGACCGGCCAGATCCGGGCCCGTATCGCGGGAACGCGCGGCCGCGACTTCGTCTTCGACACGCTCGCCGACATCGCCCCGGGCCGGCTTCGGCTGACCGGCCGGGGAATTGTCGACCGGCGGGCGATCGTGCTGACCGAGCCGGCGTTGCTGGTCCGCGACGGCGACGGCTGGCGGCTGACTTCCACCGCGCTCACCTTCGCCGGCGGCAACGCCACGATATCGGGGCTTTTCGGAGGATCGACCAGCGAGCTGAACGCCCGGGTCGAATCGATGCCGCTGAGCGTGCTTGACATCGGCTGGCCGCAACTCGGACTCGGCGGAACCGCTTCGGGAACCCTGAGCTACCGGTTCGGAGCGGTCGGCGAACCGAGCGGCGACGCCAACCTTCGAATCCGCGGCCTCACGAGATCGGGCCTCGTCCTTTCCTCCCGCCCGGTCGACATCGGCCTGGTGGCGAAGCTCGCCGGAGGCAATGCGGCGCTTCGCGCCATCGCCGTCAGCGAAGGGCGAACGATCGGGCGGGCGCAGGCCCGGCTCGCGCCGATCGGGCGGAGCGGCAATATCGGCGAGCGGCTGACCGCGGCGCCGCTCTTCGCCCAACTCCGCTATAACGGGCCGGCCGACACGCTGTGGCGGCTGACCGGGGTGGAGCTGCTCGACGTTTCGGGCCCGGTCGCGGTCGGCGCGGACGCCCGCGGAACCCTGAACAACCCGCAGACCCGGGGCTCGCTAAGGACCGAGCGCGCGCGGATCGAGAGCGCGGTCACCGGCATGGTGATCGACAATGTCCGCGCCGCCGGCCGATTCGGCGGCTCCAAGCTGGTCCTCGACAGCTTCGCCGGGACCACCAAGCGCGGCGGCTCGGTGACCGGCCGGGCCACGTTCGACCTTGCCGGACCCAAGGGCTTCGGAATCGACATCGCGCTGCAGGCGAAGGCCGCGCAACTGCTCGACCGGGACGACATCAAGGCTCAGGTCACGGGCTCGATCGCGATCCGCTCGGACGGCGAGAACGGCAGCATCTCAGGCAAGGTCGATCTCGTCAGCGGCAGCTTCCGTCTCGGCGCCGTCACCGCCTCGACCCAGGTGCCGCGTCTTGCCGTTCGTGAGATCAACCGCCCGGCCGACGAGCGTCCGATCGCTCGCCGGCTTTCGCCTTGGCGGCTGGATCTGGACGTGGACGCGCGGAACCGGCTGATGGTCACCGGTCTCGGGATCAACAGCGAATGGAGCGCGGATCTGAAGGTCGCCGGAACCGTCAGCGAGCCGAGGATCAGCGGCCGGGCCGACCTGATCCGCGGCAGCTACGATTTCGCCGGCCGCCGCTTCGATCTCGAGCGCGGCCAGATCCGCTTTCTCGGCGAATCCCCGGTCAACCCGGTGCTCGACATCACCGCCGAGGGCGGGGTCCAGGGGCTGAACGCGGTCATCCGGGTCACGGGGCGTGGCCAGAGGCCGGAGATCAGCTTCACCAGCACCCCGGCCCTTCCGCAGGACGAGCTCCTCAGCCGGCTCCTGTTCGGAACCTCGATCACCAACCTCTCGGCGCCCGAAGCGCTGCAACTCGCCGCGGCGGTTGCGTCCCTCAACGCCAGCGGCGGCGGCCTCGATCCGATCAACGCGGTCCGGGCCGCCACCGGCCTCGACCGGCTGCGGATCGTGC
>DASVPM010000032.1:0-9891 GCA_036382815.1 Allosphingosinicella sp. | reverse complement strand
TCCCGCAGCCTGTCATCGCGGCCCGTCTCGCCCATAGGTCGGCCGGAAGCCCTCAGCTCTTCTTGGCGGTCGTCTTCTTCGAGCCGCCGCCGCCGCTCTTCTTGGCGCCGCCGCCCGAACCCGAGCGGCCGCGAACCAGCGGGATGGCTGCCGCGGCGATCACGCCGGCGGCGAGCGCCGCGCCGGCCGCGATCGCGGTCTTCGGATTCTCGCGCGCATAATCGCCCGCCTGGTCGCGAAGCTTGCCGGCGCGCTCGGAGATGGTCGGGCCGCCGGCCTGCTCCTGCTGCGATTCCTGCTCCGATCCCTCGGAAGCTTTGGCGTGGGGCATGGCGCTGCTTGGAATATTGGACATCGGTACGCTCCGTTCTTGAGGATGGGTTGCGCAAGCGAAACGAGCGCCGCGGCGGGCGGGTTCCGGATCGCCCGCCCTTCTTTGACTTCGCTCCTGCGATCGGCCCGACTCCGCCAGGACAACGGCCCGGCGCAAATCTTCGTTGCGGCGGCGTTTCGGCTGCAACCCTGATCCATGTTACGCGCTTTCGCCCCTGCCATGCCTACCTATTATTTCAATCTGCGCGGCGAGAATTTCGAGCTTCCCGACCTCGCGGGCAAAAGGCTGAGCGACGACGGCGCCGCCCGCCTCGAGGCCGAGCGGCTGGCCGCCGAGCTGATCGAATCGGCGCTGATCGCCGGCACCCTGCCCCCCGATGCGGTGGTCGAGGTCGACGACGAGCAAATGCGGCCGGTGCTCGCGCTTCCGCTCAACCCGGCGGCGGGCTGAAGCCATGCTCGCTTACCCCGTCCGGTTCGTGCCGACCCGAAGCGGCGACGTCCGAGTGGTCTTCCCCGACGTGCCGCAGGCCGTCGCCGAAGGGCGCGACGAGGAGGACGCACTCTACCGGGCCAAGTTCGTGCTCGAAATGTGCCTCGGCCACTTGCTCGCCCATGGCGAGCTTCCGCCCCGGCCCTCCGACATTTGCGGGGCGCCGACGGTGACCACCGACAAGTTCACCCGGGTGCGCGAGGAGGCGGAATAACCGTTCCCGTCATCCCGGCGAAAGCCGGGACCTCAGGACGAGAAGTCTCGGCGGGCCTCCCCGAGGTCCCGGCTTTCGCCGGGATGACGGGGCCTACCTCACGCAGATCCAGGTCGCTTCGAGCTTCTCGAGCGGGCGCTCCCTGTCGCCGCCCACGGTCGCGCGCGCCGGCCAGCCCATGCCATATTCGGCGGCGTCGTTCCCCGTCGGCTCGGTCCGCCCGACGCTGACGGTGATCCCGGGTGCCGTGAGGAAGCCGCCGGTCGGGCCGACCGGACCCGAGAGGGCGAGCGGCACCCTGCGGCCGTCGATCCGGGCGACGGCGCCGGCGGCGTTGACGACGAGAAGCAGGCGGCCGCCGCGATGGAGCCGGCAGGCGGGGTTGGAGCGAAGCTCCGGGCCGAGGTCGGCCTCCTTGAGGTTGCTCATCCGCGGCGCCGGCTCGATCTCCTCGCTGGTGCGGTCGGCCAGCTTCTCGAGCCTGTTCTCGAGCTCCTCGGCGCTGTTCGCGCGCGGCCGGTCGTCCTCCTCGGGCCCGCCGCAGGCGGCGAGGAGGAGCGGGAGGAGGATCAGGAAAACGCGCGGCATGAGGGCTGAACCCGGAACGAGGCCGACTCGATCCCCGGTCCGAGGGATGTTACATCTTCGACCCTCTTTTTCCGCGAAAGGTTGTCCATGCGCCGATTGCCCCTGCTGCTCCTGCCCCTGCTCGCCGGCTGCGCCGCGATCGCCCGCGACGAAACCCCGTTCTTCGAAAAGGGCCCCGAGCGCGACCGGGCGAGCGCCGCCGAGCTGATCGCGGCCCGCCAGACGATGATGCACATGGCGGCGACTTTGCTCTTCCAGGAGGTGATGCCGGTGGCGAAGAATGGCGGCGACGTGAAGGCGGCCGGCCACGCGGCCGACGGGCTCGACCTGTTCGGCCACTCGGTCGCGGGCCTGTTCCCGGACGGGAGCGAGGGGCCGGACAGCCGCGCGCTCCCGGCGGTCTGGGCGAACAAGGCCGATTTCGCCGCCAGGGCCAACGCCTTGGGCGAGGCGGCCGCGCAGCTGAAGCGGTTTTCCGATGCCGGCGACAAGGCGGGCTTCGCCGCCCAGGCGACGGTGGTCGCCCGCGGCTGCAACGGCTGCCACAGCCTCTACCGGGCGGAAGAGCGGCGCTAACATCTTAATTCCTCCCCGGCATTTGCCGGGGAGGGGAACCATGCGAAGCACCGCGCTTCGCGCCGTCCCCCTCCCCCGGGAAACCGGGGGAGGAATTATGTTCGCCTGCGCGGCGGCGCGAGCTCGAAGCGCCAGCTCTCGCCGCCCGACGCCATCACTCCGCAAAGCGTGGCCGTCGCGCCCTCGTCCAGCCTGGCGATGAACGCCGCCAGCGCCTCGCCCCTCGGCTTCGCCCCCGGCGCCAGCCGCCTCAGACAGCGAAGCACGAGCCTGCGCAGAAGCTCCGGCGGCAATCCGTGCGGGCGCAACGTTACGATGTCCTCCTCCACCTGCGCCCGAGCCGCGAACAGCGGCGCGGCGGTCCACTCCAGCGCCGCCTCGGCCTCGGCGAGCAGCGCCGCGCTTCGGGCGAGGGCGGCCGGATCGAGCCACGGCGCCTCGGCCAGGCGAAGCCGGAACCGGACCCGGTCGAACCTTTCCTCCGAGTTGCTCGGGTCCCGCGCCGCCTCCACTCCGGCCGCGTCGAGCAGAGCCTGAAGCTCGCTCCGCCGCCAGCCCAGCAAAGGACGGAGGAGGCGAAGCCGGCCGCCGCTGCCCGGCACCGTCCCCGCGGCCCTGACTCCGGCGAGACCGGCTACTCCCGAGCCCCGGTTGAGACGCATCAGCAGGGTCTCCGCCTGGTCGTCGGCATGATGGGCGGTGAGCAGCAGGGTCAGCCCTTCGGCCTCCATCCATCCCGCCAGGGCGGCGTAGCGCGCGGCTCGAGCCGCCGCCTGAAGCCCCTCCCCGGCGACTTCGACGCGGACGTCGAGGATCCGGTGCGCAACCCCGAGCTCGCCGCACAGCCGGGCGACCGCTTCCGCCTCCGCCGGGCTTTCCGGACGCAGGCCGTGATCGACCGTCGCCGCCCGCACCCGCTCCGGCCAGGCGGCCCGGGCGAGGAGCAGAAGCGCCAGGCTGTCGGGTCCCCCCGAGACCGCCACGGCAAGCGGCGCCGGCCCGGTCCCCGCGACCGCCTCGAGATCGAAGCGGAAGCGCGAGACGGCGTCGGGGTGCGGAGCGGCGGCCATAAGCGACCTTAACCTGAGGATACGACCGAATACAGAATGCGTTCAGCCCGCCTGGCCCACCCGGGGGGCGAACCTTATGGGGTTCCCGAAAACAAAAAAGGCAGCAATCGCGTGGTTTCCCGCAAAGCGTTCGTCCTCGTTCTACTCGCCGGGACCGCTCCCGTCCCCGTCCTCGCCCAGGAGCCGCCTGCGCCCGGGACCGCGATTCCCGCTCCCGCCCCGGCGCCCGCCGCAGCCGGGCCGGCCGCGGACCCGCCGCCGGCGCCGGCGGCCGACGCCGTCGATACCGAGGCCGATCCCGACGAGGAGGACGGCGAGACGATCGTCGTCACCGGCCAGCGCCAGCGCGGCGCCGTAATCGGCGACATCGCCCCGGAAGTGCAGTTCGACCGCCGCGAGATCCGCGCCCTCGGCGCCGGCAGCCTCACCGAGCTTCTCGACGCCATCGCCCCCCAGACGCGCAGCGGCCGCGGCCGCGACGAAGGGCGCCCGGTCATCCTCCTCAACGGCCGCCGTATCTCCGGATTCTCAGAGATCCGCGACATCCCGCCCGAGGCGATCACCCGGATCGACGTCATGCCCGAGGAGGTCGCCCTCAAATATGGCTATCGCGCCGACCAGAAGGTGGTGAACTTCGTCCTGCGCCGCCGCTTCGACGCCTATACCGCGGAGGTCCAGGGCGGAGCGGCCACCGGCGCCGGCCGCGAATCCTACGGCGCCGAGCTCAATTATCTGCAGATCAACAAGGCGGGCCGGATCAACCTCGGCGCCGAATTCCGCCGCGCCGAGCCGCTCTTCGAGAGCGAGCGCGACATCATCCAGGCGGAGCCGGTGGCCGGGATCGAGCTCGGCCGTTACCGCACGCTGCTTCCGCGAACCGGCCAGCTGGAGCTCAGCGGAACGATCAACCGCTCCGTTTCCGACACCGTCCAGGCGACCCTCAACGGCACGTTCGACGTCAATTCGAGCACCGCCTTCCTCGGCCTGCCGAGGCCGAGCCTGACTCCGCCCGGCCTGCGCCGCGAGAGCGACAGCCGCGCGGGTCATCTCGGGCTCTCGGTCAACGGCGCCCTCTCGCCCTGGCAATGGTCGCTGACCGCCAATCTCGACCGCAGCGCCAGCGAGAGCGAGACCCAGACCAGTACCGGCCTCGACCGCACCCGCTCGGTCAGCCAGATCGGCAACACCGAGCTGCTCCTCAACGGACCTTTGTTCGACCTACCCGGCGGCGCCGTCACCGCCGCCGCAAGGGCCGGTTTCGACGCCCGCGGCCTCGGCAGCTGGTCGGACCGGGCGGGCCTGTTCACCGTGCGCGACCTTTCCCGAACCCGCGAGCATGCGCAGGTCAACGTCGACATCCCCATCGCCAGCCGGCGCCGGGCGGCGCTGGCCGCGCTCGGCAACCTGTCCGCCAACCTCAACGCCGAGGTCGAGCATCTTTCGGATTTCGGCACATTGCGGACCCTCGGCGCCGGGCTCAACTGGTCGCCCATCTCGCAGCTCAGCCTGATCGCCTCCGTCACCGACGAGGACGGCGCCCCGTCGATGCAGCAGCTCGGCGACCCGGTCCAGCAGACGCCCGGAGTCCGCGTCTTCGACTTCGTCCGCGGCGAGACCGTGGAAGTAACGAGCATCTCAGGCGGCAATCCGTTGCTCGTCGCCGACAACAGGCGGGTGTGGAAGCTCGGCGCGAACGTCCGGCCGTTCGAGAAGACCGATCTCAGCCTGAGCGCCAACTTCACGTCGAGCCGGATCGTCAACGCGATTTCCGGCTTTCCCGCCGCGACCGCCGAGATCGAGGCGGCGTTCCCGGACCGCTTCCAGCGCGATTCCGGGGGCCGGCTCCTGCTCGTCGATACGAGGCCGGTCAACTTCGCCCGCCAGGACCGCTCGGAGCTTCGCTGGGGCTTCAACCTCACCCTCCCGATCGGCAAGCAGCCGCAGCCCGGGCAGTGGCGCGGACGCTTCGGCCGGGGGGGCCCGGGCGGAGCGGGCCCCGCCGCGGCACCGGGGCCGCAGGGAGCGCCGGGAGCCTCCCCGCCGGGGCCCGGCCAGGCGCAGCCGGCGGACGGCCCGATCACGGGTGCGCGCGGCGAACGGGGACCGCGCGGCGGCGGCGAAGGCGGGTTCCGCGGCGGCCGGGGCGGCTTCGGCGGCGGGCGCGGCGGCTTCGGCGGCGGCGGCGGCCGGGTCCAGGTCGCTCTCTACCACACCTGGCATTTCACCGATTCGGTGCTGATCCGCCCGGGCGTTCCCGAGCTCGACTTTCTCGACGGCTCCGCCGGAAGCAGCCGCGGCGGGCGGCCGCGCCACGAGCTCGAATTCCAAAGCGGGCTGTTCAAGAACGGCCTCGGCGCCCGGCTCACCGCCAACTGGCAGAGCTCGACCTTCGTGCGCGGCGGGCCGCTGGCCGGCGGAGGCACCGGCGACGACCTCTTCTTCGACGATTTCGCGACCGTGAACCTGCGCCTGTTCGCCGACCTCGGCCTTCAGAAATTCGCGCGCGAGCGGCCCTTCCTTCGCGGCATGCGGGTGAGCCTGTCGATCGACAATCTGCTCGATTCCCGCCAGCGGGTCCGCGACCGGCTCGGGACCGTGCCGCTGAGCTACCAGCCGGGTTACCTCGACCCGCTCGGAAGGTCGGTCAGGCTCAGCGTCAGGAAAGTGTTCTTTTAAAAATTCCTCCCCCGGATTTCCGGGGGAGAGGGACCGCGCGAAGCGGGGTGGAGGGGGTCTTCCGGACTCGGCAAGGCTCCTCCACCGCCCTTCGGGTGGTCCCCCTTCCCTGCAAATGCAGGGGAGGAAGCAGGCGTTACTGCCCCAATATCTTCCCCAGCCCTTTCCTCAGCTTCTCCTTCTTCGTCCGCGGCCGCTCCTGCGCGTCCTCGGCCTCGTCGCCGTCATCCTCCATGCCGGGCATGGTCATGCCGAGCAGGCCGGTATGGCTCGACTTGGTTCGAAGCTTGACCGTCCATTCCGGGCGCCAGGTCCGCGCCGCACCGGCGGGCCGGGGCTGGGAGATATTGGTCTCCCCGCCCAGCGCGACCACCATCAGCATCGACTGCGGCGCCGCCCGGGCCACCTCGGCCGGAACCGTGCAGCGGTCGGCCGTCGCCGGCATCAGCACCCGGCTCTGGACCAGCCTGGCGATATCGGCCTCGGCGACATAGTCGAACGCCATCATCGCCGCCTGGGTCTCCGACGAGGTCCAGACGACGAAGTCGCCATTCTGCCCGGCGCCCATCACTCCGCCGAACCAGGCGCGGGCACCGGGGACCGGCCGCCACACCAGCGGGATGGAGCCCGAGGCGGCCGCGCTGTTGGAGGTCAGGGTCACCGGCGCGAGGAAATCCTGGCCGGTGCTCAGGGCGAAGCGGATCTCCGGTGAATAATTGCCGCGCACGACATGCTCGCCGACCAGCGAGCCGCCCGCCGGGATCCGCGTCTGTGAACGCTCGTTCGGCCACTCCCCGTAGGTGGCCGACGTGGCCGCCGACGGCGGGTTCATCGGCTTCAGCGCCGAATTGGCGAAAGCCGGCGGAATCCTGCCCGCCGACATCGACGCGAAGTCGACCACCACCGGCTGGCCGGGGCGGACATGCTCGCCGCAGCCCCAATAGATCAGCATCCGGCCCCGCGGTCGTTCCCCCTGCCCCCAGGGCTGGACCGGGGTGGGGGTCCGCGGCGCCGCCTGGGGAGTGACCAGCGGCAGGCTCGGGCCGGCCTGGAGCCCGGCGGGCGGAAGATGCTCCGCCTGCGGAGCGCCCGGCGCCCGGCGCGGGCTGCCGAGCTGCAAGGTCAGGGTGTGCGCGTAGGACGAGCGGCCGCCGCGGCCCATCATGGCGCCCATCACCGAGCCTGCGCTGGGTCGGCCGCCGCCGGCCATCCCACCCAGCCCGGATGCCGTGTCGGCGCTCATCCAGTAAACCGCCGGCCCGCTGCCGCCGCCCCGCGCCTGGCCGATCGCCGCCGCGGCCGCGGCGAGGGCGACCGCGCTCGCGCCTGCCCAAATGAACTTCTTCCCAGTCATCGACTCACCCCTTGCTGAACCCCGTCGTCCCGGCGAAATCCGGGACCTCGTGCAGACAGGCAGAGCCTTCTTGTCCTGAGGTCCCGGCCCGCCGGGATGACGTCCCGCCTTGTATATCCAGCCGCTACAAATCGCGCAAAGCCCGAGCGCGAACCGTATCGGTTGCGCAAGGTCTTCCGTAAGGAACCCCTCGTCGCTCGAACCGGAACGTTCGCAACGGTTTTTTCGCTAAGCGCCGCATGAGCGATGACGCCGCCTTCCTGAGGGAGCAGGCCCGCCGCTGCCGCCGACTTGCGCGAGGTATCGCCACTCCCGACGTGGCCGAGACGCTCAACCAGATGGCAAGCGACTATGATGCGCGCGCGGAGGAGATGGAGAAGCGGAAGTGACCGCTTCGACGTGGGCCGGCATCGGTCGCCGCCGATGCCAGGGCTCGCTCAGGGCGCCAGCCCGTTTATGGTCTGGCGGGTGACGGCGGTGAGCTCCAGATTGGACAAAGTGGGCGAGTTGACGATCTCCAGCCAGTCTATCGTATAGGCCTTCAGGGTGGTGACGACCCCGTTGGTGACCACGCCCACGATCCGCGCATGGCGGACGGTGTTGAGATAGATGGCGAAGCGGGGAGCGTTGCAATAACCAATCGAGCAATGCTCGATCGACAGGTCGGCCACGTTGAGAATGGCGGGGCCGGTGGTTCCCGTCGTGAATCCGTTGACGTTGAACCGGCAGCCGGCGATCCTGACCCCGCCGATCCGCTTCGCCGGCGAGTTGATGAGCACCGGGTTCTTCGTGCCCTCGTCGTAGAAATCGCCTTCGAGCCTGACCGAGGCGTGAGGATAGGCCAACGCGGGGTTCGATTCGTAAGCCGCTGCGGCCACGGGGTCGCCGATCCTGATCCAGCTCTGTCCGGTGAGGAGAAAGGTCTTGCTGTGAAGAATGCCGTTGCGCTGCCCGAAGTCGATGAAGCGGTTGCCCTCGGACGAGAAATGCTGCCAGAGGTTGTTGAGAACGACGCCGCCGTTGGCGATCATGCAGCCCCCGAAGCCGTTCCTCAGCAGGTTGAGCCCGCCGCTCTGGTTGTTGACCACGGCCGCCTCGGGGCTGTCGACGTTGGCGAACCCGTAGAAGCTGTTGCCCTCCAGATCCGCGGACAGGCAGGTTTGCAGGTCGAGCACGATACGGGCGTCGTTGCGCTCGTGGGGCGTGCCGACGAAGTCGATGCCCTCGATCCTCAGCCTGATCAGGTTTCCGAGCGTGATCGCCGCGTCGGTCGCGCCGCAGGCGATGAGCAGCGCCGACGCGCTGCCGGCGCCCCGCAGCCTCACCGAGGACGCAAGGGCCTGGAAGTTTTTATAGACCGGCGCCGTCAGCAGATACTCGCCCTCGATGAACAGCTCGCCGCCGCCATTGTCGGCAAGGCTGTCCAGGGCGGCCTGCAGCGCCCCCGAGCAATCCGTGCCGAGCGAGGCTCCGGTCTCGGCCTGGGTCGTAGCGGCGGCCTGGGCCAGCGAAACGGTCGTCTCGTCGACGAATTCGGCGATCGTGGTGGACAGCTTGGCGCCGCTCGCGCCGGCGCCGGCGACGACGATGTTCTTCCCGACATCGGCCGCGGTGAAGGTGCCCGGCGCAGCGACGGCCAGCGGCGAGTCCGCTACCATCGCAATGGGATGGACCTGCCGGGCGTCCCCGACGGCTCCGAAGTCGCTCAGCGCGCTCATCGTGCGGAGAACCGCCTGCCGGCGGACTTCGAAATGTCACGGCTGGCGCCGTGGGCGGCCGCTTCCGTCCGTCCGGACGTCAGCGCCTGCAGTCTGTCAGGCATCGTCAATCCCTCGCTGGCAACGGCTTATCCGCCCGTCAGCGGCATTGGTAATCCAAACATTCGCAAGTTGCGCCATTATGTTGGCGGCTGTGGCCGAAAAGGTCCATTATGGACCTGTCTCTGCGGGCGAGACGGGATCAGCGGCACTTCGCCTGCGTCCGCGCGGCCGGCAGCCTTTGCTTGACCCAGTCGCGCATGTTCGCGCCGTAGACGTCCTGAAGCTCGTCATAGGCCTTGCAGGCGTCGGCGGGCTTGTCGAGCGAGACCAGCGCCTGGCCGAGGAAGTAGAGGCTGTCGGCGGCGCGTTCGCCCTTGGGGTTGGACTGGTAGTTGGCGAGGAACGTCTTGGCGGCCGTGGCGGGCTTGCCGGCGTCGAGATAGGCGCGGCCGGCGAGATTGTTCGCCCAGCTCGCCCATTTGCTCTTGGGGTAGCGCTTGGCCGCCGCTTCGAGCGCCTTTTGCGCCTCGGTGTAGCGCTTCGCCTCCCACAGCCGGAAGCCGGCATTATAGGCTTCCTCCGCGGCGGCCTCGCCCGAGGCCGAAACGGGCTTGGCGGGCTCTTCGTCCTCGGCCTCGGCCTCCGCGGGCACGGGCTTCGGCCTGGGCGTGGAGGAGGAGGTGGACGGACGGGACGGCTCCGCCGCGGGCACCCCGCTCCGCTCGAGCGCGTCGAGCCGGGCGCCGCTGCTGTCGCGCAGGCGATTGAGCGCATCTTCGGCCTGGCGCAGCCGGTTGCCGTTCTGCTCGACCTGGCCGGTCAGCTCG
>DASVPM010000031.1:0-4078 GCA_036382815.1 Allosphingosinicella sp. | reverse complement strand
CCGCAGATCGGCGCCTTCTTCGCCGCGAAGCGCCGCTTCGACCCCGACGGCCGCTTCAGCAACCATTGGTACGCGCGTTACGCGCCCGCCTTCTCTTGATTCCTCCCCCGACTTTCCGGGGGAGGGGGACCGCGCGAAGTGCGGTGGAGGGGTTCTACGGAGTCTGAAAGATCCCCTCCACCATGCTTCGCATGGTCCCCCTCCCCTGCAAATGCAGGGGAGGATTTTAATGGTCCCCTCGCCTCCCGAAGCAGCCGGCGCCGATTCGCCCCTCGATCACCAGCGGAGCGCCGGCCCTGTAGAGGCGGCGAACGAAGCCGGGCCGGTCCGATCGGGCGAGCACGGCCCTGCCCCGCACCTCCACGATCCGTCCGCCGGCGGCCGCAACGGCGCGAACGGCGGTCGCGCGGCCGCTGACGACGGAGACCAGCCGGCCGTCGGGACCGAGAAAGGGGATGGTCACCATCACCGCCGCCCAGGCGGCGAAGACGAGCATCGCCCCCGCCGCCCAGCGGAGCAGGCTAATAGTCGTAGACATGCTCGACCTCCCCGCCCCCGGCACGAATGGCCCTCAGCAGCGGGCCGAGGCGATCGACCTTGGTCGAGAGCCCCAGGCGGCGCCAGCCGGGGCGCTCGTCGATCGGCAGCGACAGCAGCACGGGAGCGCCCGCCGGCGGCGGCGCCGCGGCCGGCGACAGCATTGTGAGGAAGATGTCGTCGTTGCCGGCGATCTCCACCGGGTCGATTCCCGACGCGGCAAACTTGCCGAGAATATCGGTGAGCTGGGCGTAGCGCGGCACTTCGACGACGGTCAGTCCCTGCCGCGTCCGGCCCAGGGTACGAACCCGCGGGTCGATCGAGCCCGCGTCCGAATTCGGCGGCAACAGCATCCGCAAGGTGCGCTGGTCGGGTCCCAGGGTGGAGTTCGAGGCCCAGCCGATGATCCCGGCATAGCCCGCTTTGGCCCCAAATTCGAAGCTGAGGGCGGCGCGGCGCTCGCCGTTGCGAAGATACTGGCGGGTCTCGCGGGTTCGCCACAGGCCGCGCAACGCGTCGCCGAACGGGAATTCGTACCAGGGCGTCTCGTGCATGAAGGCGCCGTAACGCTGCTGGACCGCGGCCGAGTAGAGATCGCCGGCGCTTCGCGAACCGGCCGTCCACTCGAAGATCCGCCCGATGGTCTTCTCGTAGATCCCCTTCAGGCCGAGCTCGATCGTGTAGCTGATTCCGATCGTGTAGATCATGACCTTCGCCTCGCCGGTATCGGCGGAGGCGGAAGTGACCTTGTTGAGCGCGCAGTAGCTGGACCAGAAGCGGCCGATATGCCTGAAATAGGGAAAAGCGCTCGGCGGGCGCGTGTCCAGGAAACGGCCATAGCTCTCGGCGGAATAGACGATGTGCCACTCAGGATAGGTGAGCCACGTCCGCGCCTCCTTGCGCAGGCCGGGACCGGAGGTCAGCAGGCGCGTGTAGGGCGCGTCGGGACGGACCGCGTCCGAGGGGCCGCGGCAGGCGGTCTCGATATAGGCGATGGGGACCAGGACGGTAGCGAGGAGCAGCCCGCCGAGGCCGATCGCCGCCTTCCAGCGCTTCTTCACGCCGCGAGGGCGTCATGCCGCCGGGCGAGGACGTAGCCGACGAAGATGGCCGTTCCGCCGATCAGCAGATGGGGCAGGTTGGCGAAAAAGCGGGTCTGCAACGGCAGGTCGAGCGGTCCGTAGAGGAAGATACCGCCGTCCAGATAGCCGCTGCCGGTGAAGAAGCCGAACACGCCGTCGAGGAAGTAGAGCGGGCCGAACAGCCGGAAGTAATTGGCCGCCGCACGGCGCGACAGCCACGCCGCGATCCCGGCCCAGAGGCCGGACGCGAGGTGGAGGCTGTCGTCGTAGAGGTCGAGCTTGAAGAGGCCGAACATATTGCCCTGCTCGTCCTGGAAGGCGGGAAGGTAGCCCATCGCCACGATGAGGATGAAGCCGCCGAAATAAGCCCAGCCGAACGCCCTTGCCTTGCCCATCCGATACCCCCTCTACCGTCCCGGCGACCAGGCTAGCGGAGCCGGAGCGCGCCTGAAACCCCTCTCCCGTCGTTACGGGAAAGGGTTTGCGCGTGCTAGCGCGGCAGCCGGGCGCTCTCCACGATCCGCTCGAACTCGGGCAGGCTCGCGTCGAAATAGTGCATCCGGGTCGCGTCGAACAAGGCGAGGTAGAAGCGCCCGCCGATGATCGCGCCCACCGCCCTTCCCTTCCGCTCGACCTCGTCGCCGCCGAGGTGGACATAGTCGAACTGGAAGCCGGGATGTCCGAGGAAGTCGCGCGGCTTGAGACCGGTCATGTCGAAGCGCGTCGACCCCGCCCGGATCCGGTAGAAGCTCTCGATCATCGAGGCGATCTCGGTCGGGTTCATGTCGGCGCGGAAATTGGGGACCTTGCGGTCGGCCTTGCGGCGTTGCTGGACGATCCTCTTGTCGTGCTCGAGCCCGCCGATGAAGGTGAGGCCGTCGAGCAAAGGGCCGTTCAGCGTCCAGTTCTCCTCGCGCTGGATGTCGTGCGGCCCGCGCGGCGCCTTGTTCCAGCGGATCGTGGGCGTGACGATCATCGAGCCTTTGGCGACATCCTCCGGACCCGGGGTGACCAGCGAATAATAGCGAAAGCCGACGCCGCCGCCGGCGCAGCCCGTCATCAGCGCCAGCGCCGCCAGGGCTCCGAACGTCTTTTGCCGGGGCATCCGCAATCCTCCTCTCACTGGCTCGCCGAATGGCGGACCATCGCCGCGTCGGGCGCTCTGGGCGCCAGGGCCAGGTAGCGGTTGAGGGCGGCCCTCCCCTCCTCGCGCCGTCCGTCCTTCAGCAGCTGGTAGCCGTGCGCCCGCCACGCTTCCGGCGGAGCGTCGGGATAGGCGATCGCGGCGGCATAGCTCTGCCCGGCCCGCGCAGAGTCGCCCTGGCCGCCCTTGAGCCGCCAGACCTCGCCCTCATAATAACGCAGGAGGCCGTTCCAGCCGTCCCTGGCAAGGTTGCGGACGATGTAGAGGCTGGCGCCCGGGTCGTTGAGCTTGACCTGGTCGTCGAGCAGGGTCCGGCGGTGCTCGCCCAGCGCTCGAAGATAACGGTCGCGGCCGCGGTCGGTGGTCCGCGCGGTCGTCATCTCCAGTGCCGACGCCCGAAGGTCGACCATCCGGGTCTCGGGCGCAGGATGGGTCTCGAGCAGCGACGAGCGGCGGTGGTAGCGCTTTCGGCGCATCGCGGCGCTCGCCCGGATTTCCTCGATCAGCTGCTGCCAGGTTTCGGGCATGGCGGCGGGATCGTAGCCGGCCTCGCTGATCTGCAGCACTCCGACGGCGTCCGCCTCCGCCTCCATCTCGCGGCTGTAGGACAGGAGCGAGAGGATGGTGCCGAATTGGGCAAGCTGGACGAGGTCGCCTGCATAGAAGCCGCCGGCCGCGCCGCCGACTCCGGCGCCCATGGCAAGGAAGTTGAGCGCGGCGGTCTTGCGCTTCATGTCGCGCCACAGGCGGATCTGGTGGCGGCGAAGGAAATGCCCGGCTTCGTGGGCGACCACCCCGGACAGCTGCGCCTCGTCGCGCATCCTCAGCAGCAGGCCGGAGAAGACGACCATGAAGCCCGTCGGCGCCATGAAGGCGTTGAACTCGGGAATCCGGGCGACATAGACTCGAAGGTCCTTCGCCGCGGGGCCTCCGACCCGTTCGGCGAGACCGCCCAGATAGGAAGCGAGCTTCGGGTCCTCGAGCAGAAGGTTGGAGCCGGCGATTTCCTGCTCGACCCGCTCGAATTGCTGCCACATGCCCTGCTCGTCCTTGGCCGTGGGGCGGTGGCCGGGGCCGACCAGCGGCTTCATCGAGCGCGGCGGGATCCGCGCCTCGGCCGCCCCCACCGCGCCCAGGCAGCAGGCACAGCCGATTGTGCCAAGCAGCGAACGGCGGGTTAGGGCGACGCTCAACGCCGGGCCCGGACGAGGCGCCCGGCCTTCATCCGGCCGAGCAGGCGCTCCACCATCTGGGCCGCGCCTTCGGGCGTGCGGATGTCGCCGAAGCTGACGCCCGGCATCATGCTCTGGGTCTG
>DASVPM010000030.1:0-3813 GCA_036382815.1 Allosphingosinicella sp. | reverse complement strand
ATGGCAATCCTTGAGCTTCTTCATATGAGTGATGAAGCGGGGTGCCTTGACCGCATAGCGAAAGCCTTCGGGCGCCTGGTCGCGCCATTTGGCGAAGGTCTCCGGCTTGGGCAGATGATAGAAGCTGGTGTTGAGCTCGACGGTCCGGAACGTATCGGCATAATGGGCGAACCACCTGCGCTGGGCGAGCTTCGCCGGGTAGAAGAGCTCGCGCCAGTGGCGGTAGATCCAGCCCGAGCAGCCGATATGGACTCGTCCCGTCATCGCCGCTCGAACGGAACGGGTGAGGAATAAGTTGCGTTGGGCGGGAGTGGAACGCTTGAGAACCTTCATCCTCGTCCTCGTCACGGCGATCGTCACCTGCGCCCTGACCAGCGCCTTCTGGTTCATGGCCTATAGCGGCGTGAGCGTTTCGAGGTCCGGCCCGGGCCCGGTCGCATCGCCGCCGCCGCCGCCGCCCGATCCCACCCCGCGCGCCGAGCTCGTGCTCGGGCCGACGGGCGTCGCGATCCCGGTCGCCGGAGTGAAGGCCGACGCGCTTCAGGACACCTACACGCAGTCGCGCTCCGGCGGGGCCCGGGTCCACAACGCCATCGACATCATGGCTCCGCACGGAACCCCGGTGATCGCCGCTGCGCCCGGGACGGTCGAGAAGCTGTTCAACAGCAAGGGCGGCGGCGGGATCACCGCCTATGTCCGGTCGCCCGACGGAAAGTGGATGTTCTATTACGCCCATCTCCAGGCCTATGCGCCGGGCCTTCACGAGGGCCAGGTCGTGAAGCAGGGCGACGCGATCGGCCTGGTCGGGTCGACGGGCAATGCCAATCCGGCCGGGCCGCACCTCCATTTCGCGGTCAACAAGATGGCGGAGGGGGAGAGATGGTACGACGGCACTCCGATCAACCCCTACCCCCTCCTGGCGGGAAAGAAGTGAGGGCGTCTTCCACTCCCTTCCACGGAGGGGAGGGAAGCTTGCCCGCGGACCGTCCGGCGGCTAAGGCCCGCGGCGGCTCTTTCCAGACAGTGAGTGACGCATGAAGATCAGCGGCGTGGACATCCGTCCCGGCAACATCATCGAATATGAGGGCGGCATCTGGCGCGCCGTCAAGATCCAGCATACCCAGCCGGGCAAGGGCGGCGCCTACATGCAGGTCGAGATGAAGAACCTCATCGACGGCCGCAAGAACAACGTCCGTTTCCGCTCGGCCGAGACGGTGGAGCGGGTCCGGCTCGACACCAAGGACTTCCAGTTCCTGTTCCGCGACGGCGACCAGCTGACCTTCATGGACAAGGAAAGCTACGAGCAGATCACGCTTCCCACCGACCTTCTCGGCGACGCCGCCGCCTTCCTCCAGGACGGGATGGACGTGGTCATGGAGCTTTGGGAGGAGCGGCCGATCTCGGTGCAGCTCCCCGACACGATCGAGGCGACCATCGTCGAGGCCGACGCGGTGGTGAAGGGCCAGACCGCCTCGTCCAGCTACAAGCCGGCTTTGCTCGAGAACGGCGTCCGCGTGATGGTGCCGCCGCATATCGGCGCCGGGACGCGGATCGTCGTCGACGTCTACGAGCAGACCTATGTGAGGCGCGCGGATTAAACCTCTCTCCCTGTAGGGGAGGGGGAGGGGCCCAGCGAAGCTTGGGAGGGTGAGGGCCAACCTCACGCCCTCACCCTGCCGCTTCGCGGCTGTCCCTCTCCCCTCCAGGGGGAGGGTTTAGGAGTTTAAGATGGTTTCCCATTCCGGCCTGATCACCATCATGCAGAAAGCGGCCCGCAAGGCGGCGCCGCGGCTCCGGCGCGACTTCAACGAGGTCGAGCAGCTCCAGGTGAGCCGCAAGGGACCCGCCGACTTCGTTTCGATGGCCGACAAGCAGGCCGAGCGCACGATCGTCGAGGAGCTTCGCCACGCCCGCCCGGACTGGCGGCTGACGCTGGAGGAAGGCGGCTCGATCGACGGCGACCCCGACAAGCCGCGGTTCATCGTCGATCCGCTCGACGGCACGTCGAACTTCCTCCACGGCCTTCCGCATTTCGCGGTCTCGATCGCCGTCGAGGATCCGCGCGGGGCCGGCGGCCGGCCCGAAATCACCCAGGCCCTCGTCTACCACCCGCTCACCGACGAGAGCTTCTGGGCGGAGAAGGGCAGGGGCGCCTGGCTCAACGAGCGCCGGCTCCGGGTCTCGGCCCGGCGCGACCTCGCCGACGCCCTGATCGCCACCGGAGTGCCCTATTTCGGGCATGGCAGCCTTCCGCGATTCCAACGCGTCCTGGAGGCGGTTGCGCCCAATGTCGCCGGGATTCGCCGCTTCGGATCGGCCGCGCTCGACCTCGCCTGGGTCGCGGCCGGGCGTTTCGACGGCTTCTGGGAGGAGGACCTCCAGATCTGGGACGTCGCCGCGGGGATCCTGCTCGTCCGGGAGGCGGGCGGCTTCGTCACCGATTTCAGGGGCGCCGACACGGCGCTGGAGAAAGGGCAGGTGCTGGCCGCCAACGACCAGCTTCATTCCAGGCTGCACAAGCTGGTGGCCGGGGCGCTTCGCGGCTGACGGACCGTGCGGCTCACTTGCCTCTGAGAAAGGTTAGATATTTGGACGCCGAGCTGCTCCAGATGTCGATATATTCGTTGAAGTTCGCCGTCGGTATCCCCTTGAAATCGAGATCCACGTCCATTTGCAGGACCGGGTCGTTCTCGTCGTCGATATAGGCGCGGGCGAACCGGTTCTTGGCGTTCCATTCGTTGAGCTTGGCGTGGGTGGCGTCGAGGTCGGTGAAGCCGGTGAAGAAGGTGACGGTCGTGCATGCCTTTCCGGCCGTGCAATTCTCGAAGTAGATCTTGAATTTGAGGTCGCCGGCGCTGCTGCTGATCGACGGATCGCCCTTGGCGCCGCCGAGCTCGGCCGGATAGCCCTTGGCCTTGAGGGCGGCGACAAGGCTCGCCGGATTCTTCGCGCTCACCATCTGCGCTTCAGCGGGCGCTGCAACCGCCGCCGCTGCTGCCGCCGCCGCCAGTGTCCGGCCGAAAAGCCGCATTTCATACTTCCCCGGTTAAATATCCGGCGAAGCTGTCCGGAGCGGGTGAAACTGTCAATTGCCGCATTGTATTTCGGTCATTCCCGCGAACGCGGATCCAATGCCGACTCAGAACTGGATTCCCGCGTTCGCGGTCTCGGCCGGGCCGGGAGGAACGCCCCGACCTCCAGCCGAGGCTGCGGCCGGCCGCAAGCCCTTTGGATCGCTTCATTATCTGAGCATCGGCGGGCCAGGCGAGCACAACCCTTCCAGAGCCCCAAACCGGTTGCGATGGCCGGGCCGCTGCCCTAGAAGCCGCGCAACTTCGCGTCCCCTTCGGAGAGTCTCGATGGCGTCGACCGCCGCCGGTTATCTGCCCATACTCCTGTTCCTTGCCGTCGCCTTGTCGCTGTCGCTGTCCTTCGTCGTTCTGCCGATGATGGTTTCGAAGCTGACCGGGGCGGCCAATCCCTATGCGGACAAGCTCGCGGAATATGAGTGCGGCTTTCCGGCCTTCGAGGACAGCCGTGCCCAGTTCGACGTCCGCTTCTACCTGGTCGCGATCCTGTTCATCGTCTTCGACCTCGAAGCCGCCTTCCTTTTCCCCTGGGCGGTGACCTTGGGCTATATCGGCGTCGCCGGCTGGGCGGCGATGATGCTCTTCCTGGTCGAGCTCACCCTCGGCTTCGCCTACGCCTGGAAGAAAGGGGCGCTCGAATGGGAGTGATCCTCGACCCCCGCCATGAGAACCAGCGGCCGGCCGACCTGCAGCAGCCGGATCCGGCCTTCTTCAACGAGCTCAG
>DASVPM010000029.1:0-2546 GCA_036382815.1 Allosphingosinicella sp. | reverse complement strand
ACGTCGAACGGCGCCGCCACGCGCTTGCCGTTGCGGATGTAGTAGCTGTGGGAGCGGTGGCGCAGGAGATGCGGCGGGGTCCGGTCGAAATAGCTGGCGTGCATGCCGAGCGGCTTCAGGATGTTCTTGTCGACATAGACTTCGAAATCCTCGCCGGAGAGGCGCTCGATCACCTGGCCGAGATAGACGATCCCGGGATTGGAATAGCTGAAGCGGCTGCCGGGCCTGAACTGGACCTCGGTATAGGGAAGCATCGCCTCGAGCTGGGCCCAGCTCTTCGGCTCGAACGGCTGCCATTCCCGGTCGCGCCAGGGCCAGGTGCCGCCGCGGAAGCCGGCGCTGTGGGTCATCAGGTGGCGCAGGGTGATCGCGCCGGTGTCGCCGAACGGGTTGTGGACCCGGGCGAGCTCGGGGACATATTTGACGACCGGATCGTCGAGCTTCAGCAGGCCGCGGTCGCGGAGCTGCAGGATGGCGATCCCGGTCATCGTCTTGGTGATCGAGGCCCAGTGGTAGATCGTCCGGGCGTCGACCGGGACATGGGCCTCGGCATCCTGCTCGCCGAGATGGTCGGCGGCGACGGTCCGGCCGTCCCGGACCAGGTAGAAGCTGCTCCCGGCGATGCCCGAGCGCCGAACTTCGGAGCGGTGGAGGGCGCGGAAGCCGGCGAGGGCCGTCTCGAAGGCCTTCTCGCCGGCGAGGGCGGGGCCGGCGAGCAGGGCCGTGATCAGGACGAGGAAGGCGAGCCTGCGAGGCATAAGCGGATATCCTTTGCTCGTTTCGGACGGCCTCGAAACCTCGGCCCGGAACGCGAGTCCCTCATCCCGGGCCCGACCCGGGATCCCTGAACATGGCGGTGCCGGTTTTCGACCGGACGTGTCCATGGATTCCGGACTTCGCCGGAATGACGAAGGCGTTTCAAGCTCCTGTTTGCGTCCGCGAGGCGGCTCGGCGCCGGATGCTGCAACAAGTTCAGCATGACGGCGCGGCCGCGACGGCGCTAGAGCTTTCTCCATGACACCTCCCGAACCGGACCCGAAGCTTCACCGGCGTTCGATCTCGGTGGCGGCGCTGTCGACCGCGGTCGAATGGTATGATTTCACCTTGTACCTCTATTTCTCGACCGTGCTCGCCCGGGTCTTCTTCGGGCCGGGCGCCGCTTCGCTGGCGACCGCGCTGGGCGGGTTCGCGGTCGCCTATCTGATGCGGCCGCTGGGGGCGGTCGTGTTCGGCCATGTCGGCGACCGGAAGGGCCGCCGGCCGATGCTGCTGCTCTCGATGGCGATCATGTCGGCGGCGATGCTGCTGACCGGACTGCTCCCGACCGCGGCGCAGATCGGTCCGCTCGCCGCCTGGCTGCTCGTCGCCCTGCGCTGCGTGATGGGCTTCTCGGTCGGCGGCGAATATACCGGGGTGGTCGCCTATCTGCTGGAAAGCGCGCCGCCGGCCCGGCGCGGCCTCGTGGCCTCGCTGGCCGCCGCTTCGAGCGAGATCGGCGCGCTGCTCGCCGTCGGGGTCTCCGCGCTCACGGTCAGCGCGATGTCCGACGCCGACCTCGAGGCGTGGGGATGGCGGATCCCCTTCCTGGTCGGGGCGGCGCTCGCCGGAGCCGTCTGGCTGGCGCGCTCGACGATGAACGAATCCCCGGATTTCGAGCGGCAGCGGGCCGAGGGAAGCATCCCGCGCTATCCGGTCGCCCAGGCGCTTTCGCGGCAGCGCCCGGGCATCGTCCGCGGATTCGCCATCTCGGCGCTCGGATCGATCACTTATTATGTCGGGATCACCTACGTGCCCGCCTTCCTCACCTCGACCGGGTCGGCGAGCGAGGCCGGTTCGCTGTGGCTCTCCACGCTCGCCGCGGTCGCGGTCATCGCCGTCACCCCCGCCGTCGGCCTCCTTTCCGACCGGGTCGGGCGCAGGCCGGTGCTGCTGGCGCTGGCGGCGCTGAGCGCTCTGCTGCCCGCCTTGATGTTCTCGCTGATGGCGGGCGGATCGGCGGGCCGGGCCCTGCTCGGAGCGGTCGTGCTCGCCCTCGTCGCCGGCGGGGTCAGCGCGGTCGGGGCGGTGGCGACGGCCGAGCAGTTCACCGGCGAGGCCCGGATCAGCGGGCTCGCTCTGGGGGCGACGGCGGCGACGGCGATCTTCGGCGGCCTCGCGCCCTGGCTGGCGCATGTGCTGATCGCCCAGACCGGCCGCACCGAAGTTCCCGGCCTGATGATCGCGATCGTCGCCCTCTGCGTCGCCCCGGTGTTCGCGACGATGCGCGAGACGCGCCCGAAATGAGCCGGGGCGCGGCGGCAAGGATCGAGGGAAATGGCGCGAGTGACGGGGCTCGAACCCGCGACCTCCGGCGTGACAGGCCGGCGCTCTAACCAACTGAGCTACACCCGCGTGTTGGCGTGGGCGGCGACTAAGTGACACCCCCAGCAGTGTCAACTCGGCTATCCTCGCCCTCATCGTCTTTTTCGTCATGCTCGCCGATGTGAGTGAGAGTGCCTTCTTCGAACAGGAAGCCGGCAATATCGGGAGTTCCGGCAGCCGCGAAC
>DASVPM010000028.1:0-6241 GCA_036382815.1 Allosphingosinicella sp. | reverse complement strand
CGGTAACCAGCGCGATCCGGGATTTCATGGCGGAGACGGTTGCCTGAAATCCTCCCCTGCCTTGCAGGGGAGGGGGACCAGGCGAAGCCTGGTGGAGGGGCCTTGCTGACTCCGAAGAACCCCTCCACCGCGCTTCGCGCGGTCCCCCTCCCCCGGAAATCCGGGGGAGGACTTCCCCTTGTCATTGCTCCCCTTCCCGCCCCTTGCTACAGGCGCGCGCCATGGAGACGGACCGCTTCACGCCCGAGATAAGCTATGTCGGCACCCCGAGAGTCGCGTGCGACGGGGCGGGTGACACCCATCCGGCTCTCGGCCATCCGCGTGTCTATCTGCAGATCGACGAGAAGGGCTATGTCGACTGCGGCTATTGCGACAAGCGGTTCGTTTTGAAGGGCGGCGCCGCCGATGAAGGCCGGGCGGAAGGCTAGCCGCCGTCCATCGCTTCGCGCCTTCACCGCGCCCCTGCTCCCCGGCCGCGCTGAGCGAGACGTTGCTATCCGCGCCGACAAGGTCCAAATCGGTAGGCGACCAACAGGGGGGTTCATCTTGAACAGATTGACGATCGGCGTGGGCCTGCTTCTGCTCGGGCTTGCGGCCTGCGACTCCGCACCCGCCGACAACGCGAGCGCGGACAACTCGGCCGTCCCCGCGAACGCTTCCGCGCCGGCGGCCTCAGCCGCCGCCCCCGCCCCCGCGTCCGCCCCGGCCATCGTGCTCGAAGGCGCCGGTCTTCGGATCCCGAGCGCCTCGCCGCCGCGCACGCTGGCCCTGGAAATGCCCCGGTCGGAAACGATCGAGGCGCTGACCAAGGCGCTCGGGAGGGCGCCGAACGAGACCGGCGAAAACGAGGAATGCGGCGGCGGCGGCGGCATGCAGTTCGCGGAGTGGAAGGACGATCTCACCGTCTGGTTCGAGGAAGGCCGCTTCGCGGGCTGGGATTCCAAGGGCAAGCTCAAGACCATCGAAGGCGTCGGAATCGGCTCGAGCCGGGCCGACGTCGCCAGCCTGCCGGGCTTCGAAGTCGAGGAAAGCACGCTCGGCATCGAATTCCGCGCCGGCGGGCTGAGCGGGATCCTCGCGTCCAAGGCTCCCGACGCCAAGGTCACCGCTTTGTGGGGAGGCGCCACGTGCGTGTTCCGCTAGCCGCGGCGGTCGGCGCCGCCTTGCTGGCGGCTTCCGGCTGCTCGGCGGGCTCCGCTCCGAAGCCGGAGGGGCAGGAGGATGAGGCTCAAGCCGCGCCGGCGAACGTCGCCGTCGCGCAATCGGCGCCGCGCCCGGCGCCCGCGCGCCCGGCCGCGGCTGCCGTCGCTGCCGTCAAGGGCGTGCGTCGCTGCGGCTGGCTCTCCAATCCGACTCCGGCCAATTGGTGGCTGACCGATTCGGAGGACCAGTGGATCCTCGCGACCCAGGGCGCCGACCAGGCGCCCGGGATGGACGAGATGCCCGACATGAGCACGGCGGGCTGGGTCGAGACCAACGGCCATTACGGCTATGGCTGCGCCTGCATGACGATCACCGCGGACTCCGAGGGGCGGGTGACGCGCGTCGAAGACGCGAGCCCGAAGCCCTTGAAGCAATGCCGGGCGGACAGGAAACTGCCTAAGCCTGAATGATATCCGTCGCCCCAGCGAAGCCTGGGGCCCCGGGGGGTGAAAAAGCGCCGTGGTCTTCACCCGCGGGGATCCCAGCCTTCGCCGGGATGACGATCATCCGACGAGCAAAGGGGGGAACGCCATGGGATTGTTCGACTGGCTGACCGGCAACAAGCCCGCGCCGTCCGGGGTGAAAAGGCAGTCCGAGGCGAAGCTCAAGGCGGCCCTGATGGCGGTCAACCGCAAGTCAGCGCCGTTCAGGGTCCGCAGCGGCAATAAGGAGAAGGTCGACCTCGTCGCCGAATGGAAGATCGTCGACGCACAATGGTCCGGAATCTTCGCTGAGGCAGGGATCGAACGGGTGTTCACCGTCCTCATGAAGTTCGACGAGTCCAAGGGCGAGGTCCGGGCCGTTGACCGGGAATATGAAGTGGAATGGGAGGCCGGCGTGCCGACGCTGTGGCTCAAGGGCTCGGCGTTCAAGGGCCGCAAGTGGGAGAAGAGCTTCGAGACCGTCTATGCCTTTCGCGAAGACGGCTCGTTCGGCAAGGTCTACGACTACCGCTTCGACACGAGCGAAATCCACAAGCCCCTGATCGCGGCGGCCCACAAGGCGGGCTGGGGCTGGCGAAGCGTCGCGTTCGGGAAATTGTGATCTCTCGTCGCCCCGGCGAAGGCTGGGGCTCCGGGGGGTGGAAAGCGCCGCGTTCGTCACCCGCCGGGACCCCGGCCTTCGCCGGGATGACGGGAGCCCCCCGCCGCCCTATATCGTTCGCATGACCTATACCGATCCCCGCCGCTTTCTCTACCGCAGCGACGCCCTCACCCCCGACGGGGCGCTCGGCCTGACCGCCGATGCGCTCAAGTCGTGCGACGACGGCGAGCTCTACCTGCAATATACCGTCTCCGAATCCTTCGCCTTCGACGACGGGCGGCTCAAGACCGCCGATTTCGACACCCAGGCCGGGTTCGGCCTGCGCGGCGTCTCGGGCGAGACCACCGCCTTCGCCCATGCCAATGAGCTGAGCGAGGCCGCGATCCGCCGCGCCGCCGAGACCATGGCGGTGCTGGATCCGGCGAAGGGCGTCCGTCCGGCGCCGCCGCGCCGCACCAACACCGCCCTCTATACGGAGTCCGATCCGCTCAGCCTGGTGCCCTTCGCCCGGAAAGTCGCGCTCTGCCAGCAGGTCGATGCCGCCGCCCGGGCGCGCGACCCGCGGGTCGTCCAGGTCTCGGTGGCCCTCGTCGGAAGCTGGTCGGTGATCGAGATCGTCCGCCCCGACGGCTTCGTCGCTCACGACGTCCGGCCCCAGGTCCGCTTGAACGTCCAGATCGTCGTCGAGCATAACGGCCGGCGCGAGAGCGGCTATCACGGCCAGGGCGGCCGCTACCTCTACGACCGGTTGTTCGAGGAGGCGACGTGGAGCCGGGCGATCGACGTCGCGCTCGCCCAGGCGCTGGCGAATCTCGAATCGGTCGCGGCGCCCGCCGGCGAGATGACGGTCGTGCTCGGCCCGGGCTGGCCCGGCGTTCTCCTCCACGAGGCGATCGGCCACGGCCTCGAGGGCGACTTCAACCGCAAGGGCACTTCCGCTTTCTCCGGTCGGATCGGCGAGCGGGTGGCGGCGCCGGGCGTCACCGTCGTCGACGACGGCGCGATCGCCGACCGCCGGGGCTCGCTGTCCATCGACGACGAGGGCACCCCGACCCAGTGCACCACCCTGATCGAGGACGGGATCCTCAAGGGCTATATCCACGACCGCCTCAACGCCCGGCTGATGGGCGTGGAGCCCACCGGCAACGGCCGCCGCCAAAGCTTCGCGCACGTGCCGATGCCGCGGATGACCAACACCTTCATGCTCGGCGGGCACGAGGATCCGGGCGAGATCCTGGCTCGGGCCGGCAACGGCATCTACGCCAGGAGCTTCGGCGGCGGCCAGGTCGACATCACCAGCGGCAAGTTCGTCTTCTCCTGCACCGAGGCCTATCTGATCGAGAATGGAAGGCTCGGCGCGCCGATCAAGGGCGCGACGCTGATCGGCGACGGGCCGACCGTGCTGACCAGGGTCGCCGGCATCGGCAACGACATGGCGCTCGACGAGGGAGTCGGGGTCTGCGGCAAGGGCGGCCAGTCGGTCCCGGCGGGAGTCGGCCAGCCGACCTTGCTGATCGACGGCCTGACGGTGGGCGGCACGGCGGCGTGAGGAGCTTCCCCGCCGCCATTGCGAGCGGCGCGAAGCAATCCAGGCCGGCGCCGGTCGCAAACGCCGTGGCTGGATTGCTACGTCGCTTCGCTCCCCGCAATGACGTGGGTGACTGATGGCCTGGCAGGACGAGGTGCTGGCCTACTGGTTCGGTCTCTCGAAAGAGCAATGGTGGAAGGCGGATCCGGCGCTCGACGATGAGATTCGCGAGCGCTTCCTGGCCTTGTGGGAGAAAGAGCGGGAGAACGTGCCCGACGCCTTCCTCGGAAGTGCCCGCGATGCCGTCGCGGCGATCATCCTGTTCGACCAGCTCCCGCGCAACATGCTTCGCGGCCATGCCGACCAATTCTCCACCGATCCGCTCGCTCTGGCGATCGCGGAAGGGGCGGTCGCCCGCGGCTTCGACCAAGCGATGAGCCCGGCGGAGCGCGGCTTCCTCTACATGCCCTTCCAGCATAGCGAGGACATCGAGGACCAGCGCCGCTCGGTCGCGCTGTTCACGGCGCTCGGCGACGATTACCAGCTCCGCTTTGCGAAGAAGCATCACGACGTGATCGAGCGGTTCGGCCGCTTCCCGCACCGCAACCCGATCCTCGGCCGTCCGCCGCGTCCGGCCGAGATCGAGGCGGGCGACGTGAGGCCCTGGTGATGGCCCTGGTCGAGGCTGCGAAATTCTATGACAGCCTCGCCGCCGGCGCGGCGCAGTCGCTCCTCACGGACGGTGGCATCGACAGCTTCATCTTCGACATGGGCATGACGCTGCAGGGCGTCGGCTTCGCCGTGCCGGTACGGCTTATGGTCGACGAGGACGATCTGCCCAGGGCGGAGCGTCTGCTCGCGCAGCGGCCGGACGCCCCCTAGAGCAAGCCGCGGATCGGGCCGAGGTCGTAACCGGCCGCCGCCGCCGCGGCCAGGCTGTCGTCCGCCGGCGCCCGGCGCGAAGCGCGCGCCAGGGCCCAGAGGAAAGTCGAGCGGGTGCCCGAGCGGCAGAAGGCGAGCACCGGCCCCTCGTCGAGCGCCCGGGCCATCGCCTCGATCCGGTCGGGCGGGAAGCCGTGGGCGATGGGGATGTGGCGATAGTCGAGCCCCGCCGCCCGGGCCGCAGCCTCGATCTCGGCCGAGGCCGGCTGGTCCGGCTCCTCCCCGTCGGGACGGTTGTTGACGATGAGTCGGACGCCCTGGGCAGCGGCCTCGTCCACGTCGGCGACGGTGAACTGCCGGACGAAGACGAAGGTGGACTGATCGAGCCTGCGCATGGGAGCCCTTACGACAGCGGAACCCTCCCGTCATCCCGACGGAAGCCGGGATGGATCCTCTCGAGCGATCTATTCAGGTTGATTTGCCGTCATTGCGAGCGAAGCGAAGCAATCCAGTGCTGCGCATCCGCCCCCTGGATTGCCTCGCCGCTACTGCGCAGCAGCGGTTTATCCTGAGCGCCGCCGCAGGCGGCGTCGAAGGGCTCCTCGCGATGACGGATCAGCCGAATCCCCGGACGACCTCGACGAATGCCTCGCCGTAGCGATCGAGCTTGGCCTGGCCGACGCCCGACACCCTCGAAAGTGCATGGAGCGTCTCCGGCCGGAGTTCGGCCATTTCCCTCAGCGTGCTGTCGTGGAAGATGACGTAGGGCGGAACCCCCGCCTCTTTCGCGAGATCGCGCCGGCGGGCCCGGAGCGCCTCGAACAGCGGGTCGTGCGGCAGGTTCGAATCGCGGTCGCGCCGCCGGCGCCCTCGCCGGGCCGGAGGGAGGACCAGCTCCAGCCTTTCCTCGCCGCGAAGGATCGGCTTCGCCGCCGGGCCGAAGCTGAGGCCGCCATAGGGGTCGGCGCGGAAAGCGTCGCGGGCGAGGAGGGCGCGCGCCACCGGCTTCATCAGGGCGAGCTCCTCCTCGCCGGCGATCCCGAAGACGGAGACGCGGTCGTGGCCGAAGCTTCGTACCTTCTCGGTGTCGCGGCCGGCGAGAACGTCGGTCAGATGCTGGAGGCCGAAGCGCATTTCGGTCCGGAAAGCGGCCGAGAGCAGCTTCCTGGCCGCCTCGGTGGCATCGACCGTGACCGGCGGGGCCAGGCAATTGTCGCAATTGCCGCAGCGCTCGGGCGGCGATTCCCCGAAATGGCGGAGCAGGAGCGCCCGGCGGCAGCCCGCGGTCTCGACCATCGCGGCAAGCGCGTTGAGCCGCTGCCGCTCGCCGGGGCGGCGCGCTTCGGGCACTTCGGTCTCGAGCCGCTGGCGGGCGCGGGCGAAATCCTCGGCGCCCCAGAACAGCCAGGCCTCGGCGGGGTCGCCGTCGCGGCCGGCGCGGCCGGTCTCCTGGTAGAAGGCCTCGATCGACTTGGGCAGGCCGGCATGGGCGACGAAGCGGACGTCAGGCTTGTCGATCCCCATGCCGAAGGCAATCGTCGCCACCATCACCATGTCCTCGGAGCGGACGAACGCCGCCTGGTT
>DASVPM010000027.1:0-9202 GCA_036382815.1 Allosphingosinicella sp. | reverse complement strand
GACCAGGAGCGCGACGTCCGCCGCGCCGTGTTCGATCGCACCCAGGGCCACGTCGAGGGTACCGCCCTCTGGCTGCACGGCCTGTACGACTGGGCGCACTCGCGCGGCGGCAATGCCCTCCGCGTCGGGGTCGATCGCAAGGGCGTGCTCGGCGGGATCGACGGCGGTCTCGGCGGCCTCAGGGTCGGCGTCATGGGCGGCTATGTCGACGGCGATCTCCACGTCCGCGACCAGGGGGCTTCAGCGACGCAGAAGACGAAGCTGGTCGGCGTCTATGCCGGCTGGGAATCGGGTCCGCTCTCGCTGCGGGGCGGCGGCAACTGGTCGTGGCACGATGTGGATACGAGCCGTGCGATCGCCTTCCCCGGCCTGACCGGCACGGCGGCGGCCTCCTACGATGCGCAGAGCGGGCAGCTCTTCGGGGAGATCGCCTACGACCTGCTCGGCGGGCCGCTCCGGCTCGAGCCGTTTGCGGGCCTCGCCCATGTCCGCAGCCGCACCGAGGCGTTCACGGAAACGGGCTCGGCAGGCGCGCTCAACGTCGGCCGCGAGACCCGGGACGCGAATTTCGCGACGCTCGGTCTGCGGTTCGGGGGCGAGATGGGCGCGGGCACCGGAACGACGATCCGCCCGCGCGTATCGGCGGCGTGGCAGCGCGGCTGGGGCGACCTCACCGGCACGACCAGCGCCGCGTTCGGCGCCGGCGGCGCGAGCTTCGGGCTGACCGGTGCAGGCATCGGCCGCGACACTCTGGTCCTCGACGGCGGCCTGGACGCCGACCTGGGGGGCGGCCTCAGCGTCGGTGCCTCGGCCAATGCCACCGTTTCCAATCGCTGGTCGTCCACCGGACTGCGCGCGATATTGGGTCTCCACTTCTGAGGTGAGCGCTAGGTCAATCGGATTGGGTAGAGCGAAGGAAGGTGCGGCACTGCGGCGTCGCGCGTCCGCTCCGTTCGCAAAATTGCCGCATCACCTTTGAATATTTGCGGGAATATTTTTTAGGAGGGCCCGCCGCCGGCGGAGCCCGATCCGGGACGCGACCGGCGGCTTCCGGCCGGGTCGAGCGAGCGGGTCGAACGGCCTTGGGACGCTCCGCCCGGCCGTTCGCAGGAACCGCGCTTTCGGGCCGAAGAGCCGGCGCGACGTCGGTGCCGGTCGGTTCCGTCTCCGCGGCGGCCGCGGTTTTCGGCGTCGGGAGGCTGGGAAGCGGAGGGCCGACAGACGCTTTGGCCGGCCCCGCCTTGCTGACCTGCGGACCGGTCCCGTTATCGGGCGCGCGTCCGCCCAGCCAGCTTGCGGCGCCGATTGCTCCGCCAACCAGCAGGACGGCGATCGTGCCGGCGAGCACGAGCCGAGACGGCGTTTTTAGGGAATCGCGGCCGGGGGTGGAGGCAGCGGCCGGCGGCGGGCCGGAACCGACAGGCTTGGCAGCGGCACGGGGGACTTCGGCTATGTTCTTGCGTGACCCGCACAGCCGCTTGAGGTCGAGCTGGATCCGCTGCCAGCCGGGATGAAAAGGCTGCCCGCGCCACCCGGAAATAAGCACGACCCGGGCGTCGTCGCCCCTGGAGGGGGGCGTGATGCCGTCTGCCGAGACCTCGATCAGATTGGCAAGCTGGCGGAGCCGGGGAAGCTCGCCCGAGTGAAGCAGATGGGAAACCAGGGGCCTCGACCAGATCAGGATCCGGGCGTCGGCGGCGCACCCGTCCACGGCATCGGCAAGTTGCCCGGGGTCTTCTATTTCGACCGCGCTGACGTCGTAGCCCGCGGCAATGATCGATTCGGAGAGGCGGCCGGCGGCCGTCGCCTTGTCCGCGGCATGGATGATCGCGACGTCGGCCATGTCAGTCTTCCGCAGGCTGCGCAGCAAAATTCGGAGTCACTGGAAGGTGGCTGGGCAGGCCGTCCGGACCGGGCTTCATCGGCGATGGTCTATTCTATGTAGATGGCTTTTGCCTCGGGCTTTGCCGCGGGAACGGTCTCGACCAGCCTCAGCCGCGCGGCCTCGCTCGGCTCCTCCTCGATCTCTCGATAGCTCATCTTGCCGTCGATGACGCCGCCGTTGGCAATTCGAATTCGCGAATAGGTGATGTCGCCCATGAGCCGCGCCGTCGCCTCGACGGCCAGGTCCTTGGTCTCGATCGCGCCCTCGACCGTTCCGGCCGCTCGAACCCGCTCCGCATAGACGCTGCCGTGAATGACGCTTTTCTCGCCGAGGATCAGGGTGACGCAGCGCACGTCACCTTCGACCTTGCCGAGAAGATGGAGATCGTCGGTCGCTTCGATATTGCCGATGACCCGAATGCCGGAGCCGATGATCGACATCTCCTCCGCAATTCCCGGCTCGAGCTTGCTGGCCTCTTCCATGGGTCTCTCCTCGCGATCATTCCGGGGGCGCCGCCGCGCTCGGCCGCTCGGGTGAGCGGACCCGTCAATTCCCCCCCGGTGATTCTTGTAAATTCGACCTGTGGATAATACGAGGTTTGCTGTCCAAGTCATCAATAAAATCAAATGGTTTGGATCAACGCCCCAATTCGGGACGGGCCGCCTGGCTCATCTGTCCATGGCCTCCCGAAGGTCGCGACGGGTTCGCCCAGCTCGGGTAGCCGGCCATGCCGTCGGGTCTCGAGGCGCAACCTCTTGCATCCAAAACGTCCCAATTTGGGCGCTGCGCACGAACGGCGACTCGCCTCCTTGGCGGATCCCTCGCGGCTGGGTTATGCCCGAGGCACAATGCCGTCAGCTCCTCTCGCGCCATAAAGCCGCGCGCGAGGCTGCGCCGGGGAGACTGGAATGAACAGCAAGGCAAATTCAGCCGCCGACGAGGGGCCCTCCGTTATCGGCAGCGGCATCCTGGTGAACGGCAACATCGAGGCCGAAGTCGACCTTCAGATCCGCGGCAGGGTTGTCGGCGACGTCCGCTGCGGAACCCTCGTGCTCGGCGAGCAAGGGGAAATCCGCGGCAACGTCGCGGCCGAACGCGTGTGGCTCTCGGGCCTGGTGGATGGCACCATCGAGACAGGCGACCTGGCCATCGAAGCGACCGCGCGAGTGAAGGGGGATCTTACCTACAGCCGGATCAGGATGGCCGACGGGGCGGTGGTCCAGGGCCGAATGAGCCATGTCAGGCGTGAGGCGCCCGTCGCCGCCGAGTCGGTTCCGATGGGCGAGGCGCCGAACGTTCAGACGCCGCCGTCCCCCGCGGCAAAGACCCGGGGGGCCGTCTATATCGAGTAGCGGCGGCAAGGTTGCGCTCGCGTCGTTCGTCCGCCGGGGCAAAGCGGCACCGGCCGCGGCCGGCGCGGGTCGCGTGAAACGCCGCCGACTGGCGGAAAGAGGAGGCTAGGAAAGAAAGCATGATCCGCACGGGACATCCGTCAAGGCGCCGCACCGCCCCGGACGTCGAGCCGTGCGCCGTCGTGGCCGGCGGCCGCCAAGGCGGCCGTGGGAGGCGGATATGAGTTTCCTTTGCCGATTGGGCCGACACCGGCCCCAGGGCATTCCGCGATGGAACGACGGCTTCTATTTCGCGACCTGCGAACGGTGCGGATGCGATCTCGTGCGTACGGCCTTTCAGAGTTGGCACGTGCCGAGGGGCTATAGGGTCGTGTGGAGCGACCGCCCGCCGGCGAGCCGGCCGGAGGTGGCGCTTCACGCGGAGGAGACGGGGCGGCCGGAAGCGCCCGCGGACCTCACTCCTTCATCCCGCTCCGGAGCCCCTGTCCCGGCTCCGGGGGCGGACGTCGCTCCGGCCGGACTTTCCGGCGAGGCAGCCCCCGCGCCGCCGGAGCCCTCAGCCGGTGACGAACCCCTTTCCGCGCAGGCGGCCGTCCCGACTGCCGGACCGGGCCACGCCGGGCTGCCGATCCAGGAGGTTCTCGCGCAGCTCCATGCCGAAGACGCCGCGAAGCGAATCGCGGAGACGCCTTCGTCCCCGCAAGTCCCGTTCCGGCAGCGGCGCCCGACCTGGGATTTCATGGACGACGATCCTGTCGTTGGAGACTCGGGCCCGGGCCTTCCGCCGGCCGCCTCCTCCGCAGGCTTGCCGCCGGCCGGAGCGCCCAGCTCCGCCGGCTTTCAGGGGGAATATGTCGACACCCGTTCGCGCCGCGCCGGGGGCTTGCCCGAGCGCTGGCGCGCAGTTCGATCCGCGCTGCGCAATTTCTGGTCCGGCCCGGCCGAGCCGAACCCGCCGCTGGTGATCGCGCTGGCGCTGGGGGTCGCCGTCATCGCGGCGGTCGGCCTCGCGCTATATTCCGGCGCTTCGTCATGGCCGGGCGGGGCAGCGCCTTCCGAGGCCCGCCGCGGCGGCGACGGGGTCGCAACGGGGCAGGCCATGGATCCGTTCGCCGCGGAGGCCCCCGACATTTCGGCGCCGGAGCCCGAGACGGCGAGTTCTCCAGGCGCGATGCCCGGTCCGGCCCCGGTTTCGGGACAGCGGGCCTACGTCGCCGCCAGCCTGCTCAGTTGCCGCGAGGCACCGGTGCTGCAGGCCCGCCGCGTCCGCAACCTCGGCCGGGGCGTGGAAGTGCAGGTGCTGGGGCGGGACGGCGATTGGGCAAGCCTGGCTTATCGTGGGGGGCAATGCTGGGCCCGGGCCCATTTCCTCTCCCCCGTGCCGCCCCTCGAAGGGCGTTAGCCGAATTGCCGTTCTCTCGGCTGCCGGCCGAGCCCCGCGGTCCATGCCGCGATGCGAGGCCGGTAACGCCGTTATGGACCAAATCCGCCGGCCGCCGCGCCGCGATCGGCCAATCGCCGCCGTTCGGTTTTGCCGCCGCAGGAGCCGCACCGAAAGGCACGGCGAAAAAATGCAGGAGACAGATTGAAATCGGCTGTGCAATGAACCGATTCGGATTAATTTCGTGGTAGACCTTCGTTTTGCGAGGGTCAGTCGATTGGGGATCGTCAGTTTCGATGGGTTTTGGCGCTAGGCTTGCGGAGGAAAGGAAGCGGCTCGGCCTGAAGCAGGCCGAGTTCGCGTCGCTGGTTGGGACCGACGTTCCCAAGCAGAGCCTTTATGAGAACGATCGGCGGGAGTTGCGCGCCGATTATCTGTCGCGGCTGGCCGCGGCCAAGGTGGACGTGGTCTACGTCCTGACGGCCAAGAGAAGCGAGGGCGCATGGCTCGGGGAAGAGGCAAGCCAGCTTCTCTCCTCCTACCTTTCCTTGCCCGACGACCTGCAGGAAGCCGTGCTTCAGTTCGTCGGCGACCTCAACCGGCATTTCGCTCTTGGCAACCGTGTCCTTCATTCCGGTCGGCAGGAGTATCGGGCGGAGGAGCCGGAATAGCCCTCCGGGCGTTGCCCGCGGATGGCAAGGACTAGAATCGGTACCGCCGGCTGGACGATCCCGACCGCGTCGGCCGATGGCTTCCCCGGCGAGGGCAGCAGCCTCGAACGCTATTCGGCGCGCTTCGATTGCGCCGAGATCAATTCCTCCTTTCATCGCTCGCACCGCCCCGACACATGGCGCCGCTGGGCTTCGTCGGTGCCGAACGGCTTCCGCTTCTCCGCCAAGCTGCCGAAGGAGATCACCCATAATAGGCGGCTGGTCGACTGCGCCGAGCCCCTGGCCGCGGCGCTTGCCGAAATGGCGGGGTTGGGGGACCGGCTCGAAATCCTGCTCGTCCAGCTGCCGCCAAGCCTCGCCTTCGAGCCAGCCTCTGCGGAGTCCTTCCTCGCCGGGCTCCGTTCCCGCTGGGACCGGCAAATCGCTTTCGAGCCGCGGCATCCGAGCTGGTTCGAGCCCGCCGTCGACGCTCTGCTCGAGGACCGGCAGATCGCGCGGGTCGCCGCGGATCCGGCGAAGGTGCCGGCCGCCGCCGATCCGGGCGGCTGGCTCGGGCTCGCTTACTACCGGCTGCACGGCTCGCCGGTCATGTACCGGTCGAGCTACGACGACGGCCGGCTCGAAACCTATGCCTCGCGCCTGGACGGCGCGGTCCCGGCCTGGTGCATCTTCGACAATACCGCCTCGTCGGCCGCCACGGCGGACGCTCTGAAGCTGCAGCGGCTGCTCGCCGTCTGACCTCGTCATTGCGAGCAGCGCAGCGACGAAGCAATCCAGGGCCTCGCAGGCCCTGCCGGATGGCCTCGGACGCTAGAGTCGGTCCTGATGAGGCTGAATCGCTTCCCGGCGAAGGCCGGGATCCAGTCCTTCCGGTGGTGCTGCTGGACCCCGGCCTTCGCCGGGGAACATGGGCTTCAATGTCATCAGGACAGACTCTAGGCGTGCTCGCTTGCGGCGGGGATGACCCCGCGGCGGATCTGGTCGAGCTCGATCGACTCGAACAGGGCTTTGAAATTGCCCTCGCCGAACCCCTCATTGCCCTTGCGCTGGATGATCTCGAAAAAGATCGGGCCGATCATATTCTCGGTGAAGATCTGAAGCAAAAGCCCTTCGCCGGTCTCCGGTGAGCCGTCGATCAGGATCCGGCGCTTGCGCATCTCGGCGATCGAGTGGCCGTGGCCGGGCACGCGCTTGTCGATCATGTCGTAATAAGTTTCGGGGCTGTCCTGGAAGGTGACTCCGTTGGCGCGAAGCTGATCGACGGTTGCGAAGATGTCGTCGGTGGCCAGGGCAAGATGCTGGATTCCCTCGCCTTTATATTCCTTCAGGAACTCCTCGATCTGGCTGAACTCGTCCTGGCTCTCGTTGAGCGGTATCCGTATCTTGTCGTCGGGCGCGGTCATCGCGCGGGAGAGCAGGGCGGTCTGCTGGCCCTCGATGTCGAAATAGCGGATCTGCCTGAAATTGAAGACGCGCTCATAAAATTGAGCCCAATGATCCATGCGCCCCCGATGGACGTTGTGGGTGAGGTGATCGAGCGTATGCAGCCCCGAGGGCGCGACATCCTCGCCGGTGGGCGTGAAATCGCGGTCGTAGAGGGTCTCGGCGCCGTAGCGGTCGACGAGATAGAGGTAGGAGCCGCCGATCCCCTCGATCGCGGGTACGCCATATTCACCTTCGACCCGGGTCGCGCCGCGCTCGACGGCCATCGCCACCGCCCTTTCGGCGTCGGCGACTCGGAAGGCCATGGCGCTTGCCGACGGCCCATGGGCGCCCCGGAAGTCCTCGGCATGGCCGGACGGCTCCATGTTCAGCAGGAAGTTGATGTCCCCCTGCGCGTAATGGCGCACACGCTTCACCTTGTGGTCGCTTCGATGAGCGAATCCGAGGCGGCGGAAAAGGTCGCCGAGGGCTTCTGGATCGCGGCTGGTGAACTCGACGAACTCGAAGCCGTCGAGACCGAGCGGATTGTCGTGGGGCATCTTCAAACTCCTGACGCTGGCGGCTCTCTATCAAGCCCCCCGCCGGGCGGCAAATGCGCCTTGCGCCGCTGCCCCCCCGGCCATATCTCGCCAGCCATGCCCGCGACCCATTCCACCCGCATGCTGATCCTCGGCTCCGGCCCGGCCGGCCTCTCCGCCGCGATTTACGGCGCCCGCGCCGGCCTCGCGCCGATCGTCGTCCAGGGCATCCAGCCCGGCGGTCAGCTCACCACCACCACCGACGTCGAGAATTATCCCGGCTTCCGCGAGGTCATTCAGGGCCCCTGGCTGATGGAGGAGATGCAGGCCCAGGCCGAGCACGTCGGGGCGCAGATGATGTGGGACCATATCGTCGAGGTCGACCTCTCCCGCCGCCCGTTCCGGCTCGTGGGCGACGGCGGGACGATCTACACCGGCGACGTGCTCGTCATCGCCACCGGCGCCCAGGCAAAGTGGCTCAACCTGCCCAGCGAGGAGCATCTGAAAGGGAAGGGGGTCTCGGCCTGCGCGACCTGCGACGGCTTCTTCTACCGGGGCCGCAAGGTGGCGGTGATCGGCGGCGGCAACACCGCGGTCGAGGAAGCGCTCTACATGACCAATCACAGCCACGATGTCACCCTGATCCACCGCCGCGACAGCCTTCGCGCCGAGAAGATCCTTCAGGACCGTCTGTTCGCCAACTCGAAGATCAAGGTGCTGTGGAACAAGGCGGTCGACCGCTTCGTCGCCGGCGGCGAGCCGGAGGGGCTGGTCGGGCTCGACCTCAGGGACACGAAGAGCGGCGAGATTTCGCGAATCGACGTCGAGGGCGGCTTCGTCGCAATCGGCCATTCCCCCGCCACCGAGCTGTTCAGGGACAAGCTGATCCTCGACAAGGACGGCTATATCGAGGTCGAGCCGGGCAGCACCCGGACGAGCGTCGAGGGCGTCTTCGCCTGCGGCGACGTCATGGACAAGATCTACCGCCAGGCGGTCACCGCGGCGGGGACCGGCTGCATGGCGGCGCTCGATGCCGAACGCTTCCTCGCCGAGGCGGAGTTCGAGGCGGCAGCGGCCGGGGTGCACGAGGTCGCCTGATCGGTCGCCGGGATGACGGTTAGAAACGTTCCAACGCTTCCCTCACCGCCTTCAGCAAGGCCTCCTCGTCGCCCGTCCTCGAGAAGGTGTGCGAGTCGCTGTCGATCCTCAGCGGGGCGGGATTGGCTTGACGCAGGGCTTTGAAGGCGGGGGACGCCCATTCCGCCTGTGCCGCGATCGCGGTCGCGTCGCCGCTCGCCAGAATCAGCTGGGCCGGCACTCCCGCCTTGCCGAGCGCGGCGGCGATTTCGCCCGAAAGGCCCGACGGCCGGCTCGCCACGATCCTGCCGATCCCTTTCAAGACTTTCCGGTAAGATATTGATCCCGACAGCAAACGTTTCCAGCCCTCGAGGCTGAGCAACTGATCCTTGTAACGCGATTTGATCGCCGCGACCGGAGGCGCCCCGGCTTCCGCCTCGACGAACCAGGGATTGACGAGGATGTAACCGTCAAGCCCGGCCGCCCGACCGTGGAGGGCGAGGGTGGAAGCCCCGTCGCACAGGCCGAAGCCGAGCAGGCGCCTAAGCTGCGGCTGCTCGCGGCGGAAGGCCGCGGCCGCCGCGACGAGATCGGCGCCGCTGTCCCTGAAGTCCGGATCCTCGCCCTCGCTGTCGCCGACGCCGCGGCGGTCGAAGCGGAAGCACGACCAGCCGGCCGCCGCCAGCGCCGCCGCCAGCCGCTCATACATCCGGTGCGATCCGATCCGGGTCTGGGTTCCGCCGGTGACGAGCAGGAGCCCGGTTTCGCCGTCGGCGGAATCGAGGCTCGCGCCGAGCGCCCAGCCCTCGCAGCCGAAGCTCAGCAGGCGTCTCACGAACGCATCCATTGCGAGATATCCGAAGCCATTGCCTCGG
>DASVPM010000026.1:0-2871 GCA_036382815.1 Allosphingosinicella sp. | reverse complement strand
GGTTGCCGCGCGAATTGCTGAACCGCTCGATGAGCACGTCGCGCGACTGGCGGCTTGCGAGGTAGCTCGCCTGCAGCGCCCGGAGCTGCTCCTCGAGCGCCCTGACGTCGGACCAGGCGATCGCGGCATCGCGCGACGCCTCGTCGCGGACGCGGGCGGCGCGGGCGTCGGCCGAGACGGCCCTGGCCCGGGCCTGCGCCACGCGCGCCTCGGTGCCACCGAACAGGCGCTGGCGCAGGGTCACCCGGCCGCGAATGTCGTAATCCCGGTCGTTCTCGAAGACTCCGTAACGGCCGGCGTCGATCCCGGCGCTGATCTGCGGCAACCGGTCGTTCTTGGTCGCCCTCGCTTCGCGCCGGGCCGAATCGGCCATCGCCTGGGCCGACCGCGCCGCCGGCGTGCTCATTCCCGCGAGCGCCGCCGCGTCGCGGGTGAGCGCCGGCGTCTGCGGGATCGGCGCCCGCTCGAGATAGGCAGGCGGAGGCGATCCGGTCAGCTCGGTATAGCGCGCTTCGGCGTTGGCGAGCAGCCGGCGGAAGCCCGCAAGCCGGGTCTGGGCGGAGGCGAGATAGGAATCGACCCGCGCGGTGTCGCCTTGCGCCGAGACGCCCTGGCGCACCCGCTCCTCGACCGCCTCGCGAAGCTCCTGCTGGTTGGCGACGAAGGATTCGCTCAGCGCGACCAGCGCCCGGTAGGCGAAGACGTCGTACCAGGAAGCGACGGTGTTGAGAGCGATCCGGTCGGCGCTCGCTTCGGCCTCGGCGGCCGCCGCGCGAAGCCGCGCCCCGGCGGCGAGTACCCGGTCGGCGCTCGCACCGAAGTCGAACACATTCTGGTTGACGTTCAGGATCGCATCGGTGCGCGCCGCGGCGCGCGAGCGCTCGATGATATTCTGCGGATCCTCCGAGAAATCGCGCGCCAGCACCCGATAGGAGGAGACGCTGAGGTCGATCGAAGGCTGGCGCCTTTCCCGCGCCTCGTCGACGACGGCGCCGGCCTCGGCGGTGGTCGCCCTCGCTTCCTGGGTCGCCGGATGACGCTCCACGGCCGTGGCGACGACCGATCGGAACATCTCCGGCGAGGCCTGGCTCCGGGCGAGCTGGAGGATCGGGTCCTTGCCCGGATCGATGTTGAGCGGGTCGTGGGTCGGTCCGGGCAGCATCGGCGGGCCCGTCCTCGGCAGCGTCGCCGCCGGCACGATGGACGGGCTGGGCCGGTCGGAAGCGGGCGCGGGGGAGGACGGCGTCGGAGTGATATGGGACGGCAGCGGGGCGGGCGCACGCTCGGGGATATAAGGCGGAGTCGGGGTCGGCGGCGGCGGCGTGCTCGTCGTCGGAGAGCTGGTCGAAGGCACCTGGGCGAGCGCCGCCGCGCCCGTGACGAGCGACAGCGCGCAGACCAGCGCTCCCTTCTTCATCCCCAGCATCGTCTTTTCGGACCCCTCTGCCGTCGGTCCCTTACCCACGTTGATCGCGCGAGACTAGGAAAACCTGCACCCTCAAGGGATTGGCGGCCTCCCCGGGCGGATCGGTTCGATCACCCGGCCTCCGGCGGAAAGCGGGCCAGACAGGCGAAGGTCGGCGCCTCCTCGCCGCCGATCACGGTTTCGCCGTCGACCTCGATCCAGACATGGGCGGCAACCCCGTCGCCATCCTGCCTTACCCCGTAAAGGAGAACGGACCGGATCCCGCGCCGCCGCAGCATCCAGTGGAGCGCCAGCCCCTTTTGAAAGCAGACCGCCCGCCAGGGTACCCGGCGGGACCAGCCGATCAGGGCCGAGCGCGCCCGCCGGACGGTCTCGGCGTCGGTGCGCGGCGTCCCGCGGCCGGGCGAGGAGGCGATCGCGGCGACCCGGCGGAACGGCAGCAGGGCGATGGCCAGCGAGGCCAGAGCCAGCGCCGCCAGGGCTTCGGCGAGCATCGGCGCGTCGGCCAGGCGAGGCCGTTCGCGGGCCGGTCTGGTGGCGGGGGCGACCATCGCGCCGCGATACAGGATGGCCCGCCGGGGTGGCAACTCTTGTTGAAGCGCGCGCTCATCGCCTAGGACCCCGGGGGTGATCCTGCCCCGCGAATTCGAGCTTGTCGCCGCCTGTTGCCGCTGGCCGCCCTCGCCCGCGCGCGACGAGGCGATTCGCGAAGCGGCCCGGGCGGCGGACTGGACGCTGGTCGCCCGGATCGCCGGGCGGCACCGGGTGGAGGGCCTGGTCTGGAATGCGCTCAGGCATGCCGACGCATCCGTCCCCGCCGAAGCCGCCGAGGGTCTCCGGTCGGCGGCGGACCGGATCGCCCGGCAAAACCTGGTCCTGACCGGGGAATCGCTCCGCCTTGGCGCATTGCTCGACGGGGCCGCAGTCCGCCACCTGTTCGTCAAGGGAGTCACGCTCGGGATGCTGGCCTACGGGTCGATCGGGCCCAAGATGGGCTGGGACATCGACCTGCTCGTCCCGGAGAGTTCGATCGAGCGCGCCGCCGAGACACTCGAGGCCGCGGGATACCGCCTCACCCTGCCCGGCGGCCCCAAAGGCCGGGAGAGGCTCGGCCTGTGGCACCGCCACTGGAAGGAATCGGTCTGGATCTCGAGGACGGGCCTGACCGTCGAGCTGCACTCGAGGCTCGCCGACAACCGGCTGCTCCTGCCCGGCGTCGGGTCCGATTCGCCCGTTCGGCAGGTCGAGGTCGCCAGGGGACGGTTCCTGGCCACGCTGGGGCCGGACGAACTCTTCGCCTATCTGTGCATCCACGGCGCGTCGAGCGCGTGGTTCCGGCTCAAATGGATCGCGGACGTCGGCGCGCTCCTCGGCGAGTGCCCGCAGGAGGAGGTCGAGCGCCTTTATCGCCGGTCCCAGGAAATGGGCGCGGGACGGGCGGCGGG
>DASVPM010000025.1:0-10672 GCA_036382815.1 Allosphingosinicella sp. | reverse complement strand
ATGCCCATGATCGAGGCGAGCTGGCGCGCGACCTCGGTCTTGCCGACTCCGGTCGGGCCGGAGAAGAGGTAATTGCCGATCGGCTTGTCCGGATCGCGAAGGCCGGCGCGCGACAGCTTGATCGCCGAGGAGAGGACCTCGATCGCCTTGTCCTGGCCGAACACGACCCGCTTCAGGTCGCGGTCGAGATGCTCGAGCGTCTTCTTGTCGTCGGCCGAGACGCTCTTCGCCGGGATCCGCGCGATGGTCGAGATGACCTGCTCGATCTCCTTGGTCGTGATGGTCTTCTTGCGCTTGTTGGGCGGCACCAGCATCTGCATCGCGCCGACCTCGTCGATCACGTCGATCGCCTTGTCGGGCAGCTTGCGGTCGTTGATGTAGCGCGCCGAAAGCTCGACCGCCGCCTTTATGGCGTCGGACGTGTACTTGACCTTGTGATGCTCCTCGAAGGCGGAGCGCAGGCCGCCCAGGATCTTCACCGTATCCTCGATCGTCGGCTCGTTGACGTCGATCTTCTGGAAGCGGCGGAGTAGCGCCCTGTCCTTCTCGAAATGGTTGCGGAACTCCTTGTAGGTGGTCGATCCGATGCAGCGGATCGTCCCGCCCGAAAGGGCCGGCTTGAGCAGGTTGGAAGCGTCCATCGCCCCGCCGGACGTCGCGCCGGCGCCGATCACGGTGTGGATCTCGTCGATGAAGAGGATGGCGTCGGGAAGCTTCTCCAGCTCCGTCACCACCGCCTTCAACCGCTCCTCAAAATCGCCCCGATAGCGAGTGCCCGCGAGAAGGGCGCCCATGTCGAGCGAGTAGATCACCGCCGGCTTCAATACCTCGGGAACGTCGCCCTCCACGATCTTGCGGGCGAGGCCTTCGGCGATGGCGGTCTTGCCGACGCCGGGATCGCCGACATAGAGCGGGTTGTTCTTGGAGCGGCGGCAGAGGATCTGGACGGTGCGGTCGACTTCGGGGCCGCGGCCGATCAGGGGATCGACCCGGCCGCTCAGCGCCTTCTCGTTCAGATTGACGGTGAATTGCTTCAGGGCGGATTCGTTCTTCTTTTTACCCTCTTCGGGCTTGGACTCCTCGACGCCCTTGACCTCCTGCGGCTCGGACGAGGGCTCGCCCTTGCCGACTCCGTGGCTGATGTAGCTGACCGCGTCGAGACGGCTCATGTCCTGCTGCTGGAGGAAATAGACGGCATAGCTCTCGCGCTCGGAGAAGAGCGCGACGAGGACGTTGGCGCCGGTCACTTCGTCGCGGCCCGACGATTGGACGTGGAGGATGGCGCGCTGGACCACGCGCTGGAAGCCGCTGGTCGGGGATGGGTCGGTCTGGCCGTCCACCTTGAGCGCCTCGAGCTCGCTGTCGAGATAGGCTTTCACCGCCTCGCGAATCTCCTTCAGATCGACCCCGCAGGCGCTCATCACCTTCGATGCGTGGGCGTCTTCGGTGAGCGCGAGCAGAAGGTGCTCGAGCGTCGCATATTCGTGCCGGCGGCCGCTGGCTTCCGCCAGCGCGGTATGCAGGGTCTGTTCGAGTTCGCGGGCGAAGGAAGGCAAGTCTTTTACTCCTCAAAGCCCGCAAAGATTCACGGACTACACGGCCTCAATGTCGGACGTCGAACCGCCGTCATCAAGCGCACCTCCGAAAAAGCCGGGGAAAAGGCTGAATGTTCCCTTGGCTTTGTCATTTCTTGAATAGCTGCTCTGCGCTTGCCCGGTGGTTAACCGCGGCGTCGATCTTCGAGCGCACCCGAGCGATCTCCGCCTCGAGCGCCTCGATTCGGGCGTGAAGCTCGTCGACGGAGAGCGGGTCGAGGTCCTGCCGTCCGAGCAGAATCAGCGGATCGTCGGGCTTGCTTGGAAAGAGCTCGTCCAGGTCCATGTCGCGAGAATCCCCGTTCCGGGCGCCGCCGTCAACCCGAAGGGCTTGCGCCGCAGCGCTTTCGGCGCGAGGCGTGACCGCATGGACGCAATCCCCGATAAGATGACCGCCGTCGATCCCGTCGGCCCCGGCGGCCCCGAAGTTCTACAGCCGGTCGAACGGCCGGTGCCGGAGCCCGGCACGGACGAAGTGCTGATCCGCGTGGCGGCCGCGGGCGTGAACCGCCCGGACGTCATGCAGCGGCTCGGCTTCTACCCGCCGCCCCCCGGGGCACCGTCGATACCCGGGCTCGAGGTCGCCGGGACGATCGTCGGCACCGGCGCGGGTGTCGCGAGGGAGATGTACGGCTTGCCGGTCTGTGCGCTGGTGGCGGGCGGAGGCTATGCCGAATATGCCGTCGCGCATGCGGACGTCTGCCTGCCGGTGCCGAACGGCTATTCGATGGTGGAAGCCGCGGCGCTTCCGGAGACCTTCTTCACCGTCTGGTCCAACCTCTTCCAGCGCGGCGGTGCGAAGGCCGGGAACTATGTACTGGTCCATGGCGGGACCAGCGGCATCGGCACCACCGCGATCCTGCTCGGCAAGGTCTTCGGCCTGACGGTCGTCGTCACCGCGGGCTCGGCGGCCAAATGCGCCCGGGCCATGGACATCGGCGCCGCTCACGCGATCGACTACAAGGCTCAGGATTTCGTCGAGGAGGTGAAGCGGTTCACCGGCGGGCGCGGCGTCGCGGTGGTCCTCGACATGGTCGGCGGCGACTATGTGCCGAGGAACCTCGCCTGTCTCGCCGAGGAGGGGCGCCACGTTTCGATCGCGGGTCAGCGGGGAGGGACAGCGGAGATCCCCCTGTGGGACGTGATGCGCAAGCGCCTCACCCTCACCGGCTCCACTCTTCGAGCCCGGCCGACCGATTTCAAGGCGGCGCTGGCAGGCGCGCTGGAACGGGAGGTGTGGCCGCATCTGGAGGCAGGCCGGATCCGGCCCGTCATCCACGCCACATTCCCTCTCGCCGACGCGGAAGGAGCCCATCGGCTGATGGACAGTGGCGACCATGTGGGGAAGATCGTGCTGGAGGTGGAATGACGGAAAGGGTCGATATGCAGGACACGCTCGTCCTCCACGAATATTCCCAATCGGGAAATTGCTACAAGATCCGACTGACGGCGGCGCTTCTTGGAGTTCCGGTCGAGCGGCGCGAATATGACATCCAGAAGGGCGAGACGCGGACCGCCGAGTTCCTCGCCAACGTCAATCCGAACGGCCGGATCCCGGTGCTCCAGGTCGGCGAACGGTTCATCCCCGAAAGCAATGCCGCCTGCTTCTACCTCGCCGACGGCTCCGCCCTGGTGCCCGGCGACCGCTTCGACCGTGCCGACATGCTGCGCTGGATGTTCTTCGAGCAATATAATCACGAGCCCAACGTCGCGACCCTGCGCTTCTGGCTGGCCTTCGTCGGCGAGGATCGGCTGAACGCGATGCAGCGCAGCCTGCTGCCGGGCAAGCGCGAGGCGGGGGACGCGGCGCTGCGGCTGATGGACGAGCATCTCGCCCGTCGCGCGTTCTTCGTCGGCGACCGCCTCAGTCTCGCCGACATCGCCCTCTATGCTTACACCCATGTGGCGGAGGACGGCGGCTTCGACCTTTCGCTCTACCCGTCCGTCGCGCGATGGCTCGGTCGGGTGGCCGGCCAGCCCGGATACGTCTCCATGTCGGCGTAGCGGACCTCAGTTGGCGACGAATGCGATAAGCAGCGCCCCGACGGCCACTGCTCCGATGCCCAGGACCACGGCGGCGCCGGTCAGCACCTTGTCGCCGGTGCTCTTGCGCTTCTTCTTCCTGGGCTCATCCTCCCGAGGGTCCGCAGCCCGCGGCGCGGCCGACGCCTGCCCCACTTCGAAGTTGAGCTCGGCGTCCGCCTCGAAGGCCGTCTGCCGGGCCGTGGAGTCCTCGCGCGGCGGCCCGGCAGCCTGCGCCGGACCGACGGCCACCGAGAGCTGAGCCGCGGCCAGCGCCGCCATCATCGTCGTTTTCATCTTCATTGCCCCTTATTCGCTCTGGTCGCCGATATAGTCGAAGATGAGCACTCCACCGATGATGATGGCGGCGCTGGCGCCGATCGCGATCCAGCCCGCGGTCGAGAAGCCCTGCTTCCGGCCGGTCGGCCCCGATCGGCCGGACGCGAGCCTGGAAATCGGCCGGCCCGCTATGCCGAGGTCGAGTTTCGACTCGCTGCCGCTGAAACCCAGCTCCGCGCCCTTGGCGAAGCGAAGCTCCCCGGTGGCGCCGCTGCGAAGCGTCGAGGTCAAAGCGAGCCCGGCCCTCGGCTTTTCGCGGCCGCCGAGCGGCACCCGCAGGCGGGCTCCGGCAAAAGCCGAGATCTGGGTAGCCGACGGCGTGCGGTCCTGGCCCAGCTCGGCGGCGGCTGCCGGCTGTCCGGCCGGAAGGATTTGGGCCGCGGCGACCAGGCCGGCGATTAGCAATTTTCTCATTCGATCTTTCCCCTCTCGGGCCGCAATTTGGCGGCCGATTCATCGAGCCTCACCCTCAAGATGCCGGAGGAGGGAGCGTTGGATGTGGCGGATTCGAAAAAAGATGCAGGGGCCCGGCAAGGCGCCATTCGCCTTGCCCTGCGCCGCGTGCTGGACTAGATCGCTGGCAACGTAACGGCCGCTCCGGGAAGGGGCGGCCCTTCTTGTTTTTGGAGACTCACGTGGTTCAGCCGCTCATGCCCCATGCGACCGCCGCCTGGCTGGTCGACAACACGTCGCTCACCTTCGAGCAGATCGCCGAATTCTGCGGACTCCATATCCTGGAGATCCAGGCGATCGCCGACGATACGGCGGCGACCAAGCTCACCGGCCGCGATCCGATCCGGGCGGGCGAGCTCAACCAGGAGGAGATCGACCGCGGCCAGTCCGATCCGGATTATCGCCTTCGCCTCCTCAAGGAGCCCGACCAGACCCGCCGCACCAAGGGGCCGCGCTACACGCCGGTCTCGAAGCGCCAGGACAAGCCGGACGGAATCGCCTGGATCATCCGCAACCATCCCGAAATCTCCGACGGCCAGATCGGCAAGCTGATCGGCACCACCCGGACGACGATCGCCGCCATCCGCGACCGCAGCCACTGGAACATCGCCAACATCCAGCCCAAGGACCCGGTCACGCTCGGCCTGTGCTCGCAGCGGGAGCTCGACGCGATCGTCGCCAAGGCCGCCAAGGCGGCGGGGATCGAGCCGGCGCCGCAGGACCATCGCCTCGCCGGCGACCGCGAGGCGCTGATCGAGGAACTTCGCCGCGAGCGCGACACCGCCGCCCGCGACGCCGAAGCCGCGATTGCCGCGGAGGAAGCGGGCGAAACCGCCGTCCCGCGCGAGCCGACGGCCGATGACCTCTTCAAGCGCTGAGCCCGCCAGTCCCGACGTCTCCCTCACCGACCCGAACGAGGCTTACAGCCACAAGGGGCTGACCTATCCGCTCGGCCGCCGCACACCCGCGCAGGGCGAGCTCGTCGGGTTGGCGGATGGGGTCGGCTGGGCGCGGCTTCCGATCCCCGGCTCCCTGAAGCATATCAACATCTGGGTGCTGGAGGACGGCGAGGGCGTTGCCCTCGTCGACACCGGCCTCGACATCCCGCCCTGCCGGGAGGCCTGGGAGGCGCTCTTCTCCGGCCCGCTCGCGGGCCGCGCCGTCACTCGGGTGATCTGCACCCATTTCCATCCCGACCATCTCGGCCTCGCCGGCTGGCTGACCGAGCGTTTCGAAGTTCCGCTCTGGATGACTCGCGGCGAGTGGCTGTTCGGCCGCCTGCTCGCCAGCGACGTTCGCGACGCCCCTCCTAAGGAGGCGGTCGCCCATTGGCGCGCGGCCGGCTGGGACGAGGCCCGGATCGAAGCGGAGGCCGAGAAGGGCTGGGGCCGGTTCGCTTCCGTCGTGAGCCCGGTTCCGGTCGCCTTCGTTCGGATCCAGGAGGGCGACCGGATCGACATCGGCGCACGCACCTGGCGGGTTCTGATCGGCAGCGGCCACTGCCCGGAACATGCCTGCCTGATCGACGACGACGCCGGGCTCATGATCGCCGGCGACCAGGTCCTGCCGCGGATCACCTCCAACGTCTCGCTCAGCGTCAGCGAACCCGAGGCTGATCCCTTGGGAGAATGGCTCGTCTCGATCGAGAAGCTGAAGGGCCTGCCCGACAGCCTCCTCGTCCTGCCCTCCCACGGCGAGCCGTTCATCGGCCTCCACGCCCGTCTCGACGCGCTCGCCTTCGGCCATCGCGACCGTCTCGACGCGCTCCACGTCAAGCTGGCCGAGCCGCGGCGGGCCGTCGATTGCTTCGGGGTGCTGTTCGCCCGCCAGATCGACGACAGCATGCTCGGCCTCGCCACCGGAGAGGCGTTGGCGCACCTGCGGCGGCTGGAGGTCGAGGGTCGAGCGTTGCGTGAAGCGCTGGATGGGGTGCACTGGTATCGGGCCGCCTGAGTCTTGACCGCGATTGCCTCGCGGCTCATTGCTCGCCCGATGTCCGACCAGAGCGAACCCATCTCGGAACTTTCCTTCGAAGCGGCCCTGAAGCGGCTCGAGGAGATCGTGCGCCGGCTGGAGAGCGGCGACGCGTCGCTCGACGAGTCGATCGACCTTTACGGCGAGGGCGACCGGCTTCGCCAGCAATGCGAGGCCCGCCTCCAGGCTGCTCAGGCGAAGATCGAGAAGATACAGCTCGGCCGCGACGGCCAGCCCGGCGGCACCATTCCGTTCGACGCCGGCTGAGCCGCCGCTGATGGCGGACGCTTCACTTCTCGGGCCGGCATTCGGCCAGGTCCGGTCCGAGGTCGACGATTTCCTCTCCGCTTTGCTGGGGGTTCCGCCGGATCCCCGCGCGAAGCTCTATGAAGCGATGCGCTATTCGGCGATCGGCGGCGGCAAGAGGCTCCGGCCCCTGCTCGTCGCCGCCGCCTGCGCCCTGTTCCACACGGCGCGCGAACGGGCCGTGCGGGTCGGCGCCGCGGTCGAATGCATCCACGTCTATTCGCTGATCCACGATGATCTGCCGGCGATGGACGACGATGACCTTCGTAGAGGCAAGCCGACCCTTCACAAGGCCTTTGGCGAGGCGACGGCGATCCTCGCCGGCGACGCCCTCCACGCCCTCGCCTTCGAGATCCTCGCCGACGAGGCGACCCACGAGGATCCCTTCGTCCGGGCGGAGCTGATCGCCGAGCTGGCCCGGGCGGCCGGTCCCGCCGGAATGGCCGGGGGGCAGATGATGGACCTCGCCGCGGCCGAGCAGACGCTCGATCTCGCCGCGGTCACCCGTCTCCAGCAATTGAAGACGGGGGCGCTGATCGGCTTCTGCCTCGAGGCGGGCGCGATCATGGCGCGAGTGCCGTCCGACCGGCGCCTGAAGCTGCGCGGCTATGCGCGCGACGTCGGGCTGGCGTTCCAGATTGCCGACGACCTGCTGGACGAGGAGGGGCAGGAGGAGAAAACGGGCAAGAAGGTCGGCAAGGACCGGGCCAAGGGCAAGGAGACGTTCGTCACCCTGCTGGGCCGCGAGCGCGCCCGCCGCCAGGCCGGGCTGCTCGTCGCCCAGGCCATCGACTATCTCAAGAGCTACGGCTCCGAAGCGGACCTGCTCCGGGCGATCGCCCGCTTCGCGGTCGAGCGGGACCATTGACCGGCGGTGGAGGGGAAGAGATGAGGACAGGGGTCTATCCGGGCACGTTCGATCCGATCACGCTCGGCCATATGGATATCATCCGCCGCGGGGCGAAGCTGGTCGACCGGCTGGTCATCGGGGTGACCACCAATCCGTCCAAGTCGCCCATGTTCTCGCTGGAGGAGCGGATGGCGATGGTGCGCCGCGAGGTCGCCGGCCTCGGCGAGGACATCGAGATCGTGTCCTTCGATTCGCTGCTCATGGATTTCGCCGAGCGGGAAGGCGCCTCGATGATCGTCCGCGGCCTCAGAGCCGTGGCCGATTTCGAGTACGAATATCAGATGGCCGGCATGAATCAGCAACTCAATTCCAGAATAGAGACCGTCTTCCTGATGGCCGACGTCTCGCTCCAGCCGATCGCGTCGCGGCTGGTCAAGGAGATCGCCCTCTTCGGCGGCGACATATCGAAGTTCGTGCCGGAGGCCGTGGTCGCGGACGTCGCCCGCCGGGTCGAGGCGATGGGCCGCAAAGGCACTTGATCCGGCCGCTCGCGCCGCGCAATATCGGCCGCTGACAACGGATTTATCCGGGGAAATCCATAAACATGCGTATCTCGATCCTGCTGGCCCTGCTGCTCGGCCTGTTCCTCGCCGGTTCCGCGGCGGCCCAGACCGCGCCGCCGCCGACGCCGGCCGTCGACCCCGAAAACACCTTGCTGCTCGACCTGTCGAGCGGCGGACGGGTGGCCATCCAGCTCCGGCCCGACGTCGCGCCGGGCCATGTCGCACGGATCAAGGAGCTGGCGCGCAAGGGCTTCTATGACGGCCTCACCTTCCATCGCGTGATCGACGGCTTCATGGCCCAGGGCGGCGACCCCGCCGGGGACGGCACCGGCGGCTCCCAGCTGCCCGACCTCAAGGCCGAGTTCAACGGCCTGCCCCACGTCCGCGGGGCGATCGCCGCGGCCCGCCAGGGCGCTCCGGAAGGCGCCGACGCCGCCGCCGTCGCCGCCGCGGAGAACAGCGCCAACAGCCAGTTCTACATCATGCTCGCCGCCCGGCTGGCGCTCGACGGCAAATATACCGTCTTCGGCCGGGTGATCAGCGGGATGAACTTCGTCGACGCGCTCGAGAAGGGCGAGCCCCCGGCCAGCCCGAGCCGCATTCTCCAGGCGTCGATCGCCGCCGACAACAAGCCGCCGCCCGCGCCGGGGCAGAGCTTCGCGGGACCCGCGGCGCCGGCCGCTTCGCACAGCGGCATCGCGGCCGGTCCGGCGGTGCCGCCGCCGCCGTCGATCCGGATTCCCGAATCGAAGCCCAAGCCGCCCCCCAAGAAGACCCGTTAAGCCCGGGATGCGGGTCGACGAATTCGACTTCGCGCTCCCTCCGGACCGGATCGCGCTGAGGCCGGCTGTCCCGCGGGACTCCGCCCGGCTGCTCCTGCTGAGCGGGAGCGCAGGACCCGAGGATCGGGTCGTGCCGGACCTTCCCCGGCTTCTGCGCCCGGGCGACGTGCTGGTCTTCAACGACACCAAGGTGATCCCCGCGCAGCTCGAGGGCCGGAGGGGCGAGGCGCGGATCGGCGCCACCCTCCACAAGCGCGAAGGACCGCGCGAATGGCGCGCCTTCGTCCGCAACGCGAAGCGGGTCCGCGAGGGCGACCGGATCGACTTCGGCCGCGGAGTCGCCGCCATCGCCGGCGAAAAGGGCCCGGACGGCAGCCTGATGCTCGCTTTCGAGGGGGATGAGCCGGTCGAGCTTCTCCTCGAAAAAGCGGGGCGGATGCCGCTGCCCCCTTACATTGCCGGCAAGCGCTCGACCGACGCGCGCGACGCCGAGGATTATCAGACGATGTTCGCCGCCGAGAAGGGCGCGGTCGCGGCGCCGACCGCCGCCCTCCATTTCACCCCGCGGCTGATGGCGGCGCTCGCCGCGGCGGGGATCGGCCACGAGACCCTGACCCTCCATGTCGGCGCGGGCACGTTCCTGCCGGTCAAGGTCGAGGACACGGCCGACCACAAGATGCACAGCGAATGGGGGCGCATCGGCGCGGCGGTGGCCGGCCGCCTCAACGCCGCCCGAGCGGGGGGCGGACGCCTTATCCCCGTGGGCACCACCGCGCTGCGCCTCCTCGAAAGCGCCGCGGGCGAGGACGGCGCGGTGCGTCCGTTCGAAGGCGACACCGCCATCTTCATCACCCCGGGCTACCGCTTCCGCGCCACCGACGGCCTGATCACCAACTTCCACCTGCCGCGCTCGACCTTGTTCATGCTGGTCTCGGCGCTGATGGGGCTGGAGAGGATGCGGGAGGCTTACCGCCATGCGATCGGGGCGGGGTACCGGTTCTATTCTTATGGGGATGCGAGCCTGCTCCTGCCGGGCTGACCGCGACCTCGGGGACAGAATTTGTTCGCACAATGGCCAGGAAGGCACGAAAAAGCCGAGCCGATCGGCGCGGAGAACCTTCATTTCCGGACGCGAGGACAGATTATGGCAGCTGCGCCGCTGCGGCCCCTTCGTGCCTTTGTGATCTTTGTGCGAACCCAATGCAGCCCGGGTCGCCGCTCGGCGTCCGGAGGCTCGACGGGTGCGGCCATTCGAGGGGGGACACGACATGGCACGCGGCCGAAGTGGCGCGCTGTTCCCGTGCCGGAGTGGCGCGCTATTCCCGTGCCAGGCACGTAGTTGGCTATTCCCGTGCCAGGCACGTAGCTGGCACCGGCTGTCCCACTACTGGCTATTCCCGTGCCAGGCACGTAGCTGGCCAGGGCTGTCCCGTGCCAGGCACGTAGCTGGCACCGGCTGTCCCGTGCCAGGCACGTAGCTGGCACCGGCTGTTCGTGCCAGGCACGTAGCTGGCGCCGGCTGTCCGTGCCAGGCACGTAGCTGGCACCGGCTGTCCACTACTGAAGAGCACCTAGAGGGACGGCGGGCCTCACTTTTTCAAATGCGGAAACTGGGGGTCCGCCGACTTCTTGCCGAGGCTATTCCCGTGCCAGGCACGTAGCTGGCTGTTCCGTGCCAGGCACGTAGCTCGCACCCGCTGTCCGTAGCCGGCACCGGCCATCCGTGCCAGGCACGTAGCTGGCTGTCCCGTGCCAGGCACGTAGCTGGCACCGGCTGTCCCGTGCCAG
>DASVPM010000024.1:0-2470 GCA_036382815.1 Allosphingosinicella sp. | reverse complement strand
TCGAGCGAGGCGCACATCGCGTCGGCGAGCGGCCAGACCGGCTGGTCGGAGACCTTGCGGCCGGGTCCGACGAGCGGGCAGAGCGCCGCCGGATCGGCGGTGGCGAGAGCGGTCTGCACGGCGACACTGAACATGCGCGGCGTGAATCGGTCGACGTCGATCGACTGGACCAGCATCCGGGCGCTGTCCGCCTCCCCCATTCGAAGCAGAAGCCAGGCGCGTTCCGCGACCCAGTCGACCTCGTTGACCTGCGACGGCGCCATGGCCTCGGACAGCAACGCGCGGCGAAGCAGGATCGACGTCCAGCGCGAGGGGAGCGGCGCGTTGAGGCGACCCATCAGTCCGCTGAGGAATCGGCCGTTGGCGCCGCCGAAGGCATCGAGGCCGAGCCCCCAATTGTCGGGGCGGAGCGGGCCGACCGGATTGGTGGGGCGGCGGGAGCCTTCGGGGATTTCGATCGGCGGCGGCAGCGCCTGCCGGGCGAGCGCTTCCAAATCCTCTGCCGCGCTGTCCTCGATGGTCAGGGGCTCGCCGGTGCGGGCGGGGCGGGGCGCGGGAGCGGAGGGGGGAGGCGCCGGCGAGGAGGGCGCCGGCGATGCCGGAGACTCGGGCGACGGCTCCTTCGGGGCAGGCGGCGGCGGCTCGCCGAAGCCGGGCGGCAGCAGCGATTCCGGGCCCTTGTCGCGCTGGCCCATCGCCGGGATGGCGAAGGCCAGAGCCGCGCCGCCGGCGAGAAAGAGGAGCTTAGCCCGCAAGGGCTTCATTGGTGACGTCCTGCTCGATCCGCTGGGTCGGGACCTCATTGGATTGGGTTCCGAGCCAGATCAGCCAGGCCAGGAAAAGCAACGGAAGCGCGAGGAGCAGCTTCGGCAATATGGATTTACGGCGGCGCGCCGGGGGTGAGATACGCATGGCCGGCCTTTTGCCCCACGACCCGCCCCCCTGTATAGCCCCTGCGCCATGTCCGAAGCGCTTCTCCCGAACGAACGATCGCCCGGACGCTCGATCGTCCTCGTCGGCCTGATGGGAGCCGGAAAATCGACGGTGGGGCGGCGGCTCGCCCGCCGGCTGGGCCTGCCCTTCGTCGATTCGGACGAGGAGATTGAGCGCGCCGCCGACCATGAGATAATGGAAATTTTCGACCGCTTCGGCGAAGCGAGCTTCCGCGACGGCGAGCGTCGAGTGCTTCGACGGCTGCTCGAGGGCGGCCGCAAGGTGATCGCGACCGGCGGCGGCTCCTTCATGGACGACGAGACCAGAACGCTGATCCTGGATCGCTGCATCGCGATCTGGCTGGAGGCCGGAATCGAGACCCTGGCCGAGCGCGTGGCGCGGCGCGGCCACCGGCCGCTGCTTGCCGGCAAGGATCCCCTGGCTTTGCTTCGCGAGCTCGCCGAGGTCCGCAACCCGGTCTATGCCCAGGCCCATCTCAGGATCCGAAGCGAAGCCGGCCCGCATCAGCGTACCGTCGAGCGGATCGTCGAAGCGCTGGCGGAGCAGGCGCGATGAAGCGGGTCGAGGTCGCGCTTGGCGAGCGGCGTTACACGGTCGCGATAGCCTCCGGCCTGATCGGCCGCGCGGGCGAGCTTCTGGAGCCTTATTCGCGAAACGGACGGATCGTCGCGGTGTCCGACGAGAATGTCTGGACGGCGCAGGGCGCACGCCTTGCGGCCTCGGGGCTGGAAATCGTCCCGCTGCTCGTGCCGCCCGGCGAGGCGAGCAAGAGCTGGGCCGGGCTCCAGGCGCTGACCGACCGGCTGATCGAGCTCGGCGTCGAGCGCGGCGATTCGATCGTCGCCTTCGGCGGCGGGATGGTCGGCGACCTCGCCGGCTTCGCGGCGGCCGTCCTCAAGCGCGGATGCGCCTATGTGCAGGTGCCGACGAGCCTGCTGGCGCAAGTCGATTCGTCGGTGGGGGGCAAGACCGCGATCAATTCGGCCGCGGGCAAGAACCTGATCGGGGCCTTCCATCAGCCGTCGGCGGTGCTGATCGATCCGGCGACGCTCGATACCCTGCCCGAGCGGGAGCTTCGCGCCGGCTATGCCGAGGTCGTGAAATACGGCCTTATCGGCGATGCCCGCTTCTTCGAATGGTGCGAGGCGAACGGAGCGGCGCTGCTGGCCGGCGACGAAGCGGCGCGGCTGCACGCGATCGAGACCTGCGTCCGCGCCAAGGCCGCGATCGTCGCCGAGGACGAACGCGAGACGAGCGGACGCCGCGCCCTGCTCAACTTCGGCCACACGTTCGGCCATGCGCTCGAGATCGAAACGGGGTTCGCGATGCTCCACGGCGAGGCCGTGGCACTGGGCATGGTCCTCGCCTTCCGGCTGTCGGCGGAGCTGGGGCTGTGCGGGGCGGACGACGCGGAGCGGGCAGCGTCGCATCTCGAGGGCGCCGGCCTTCCGGTACTTCTGAAAGGGCTGAGCGCTCAGCGCCTCGTCCGGCATATGGCGAGCGACAAGAAGGCGAG
>DASVPM010000023.1:0-3529 GCA_036382815.1 Allosphingosinicella sp. | reverse complement strand
GCGAACGTACTCCCCGACGCGGTGATTGACGGCGTAGTGAGCCGCAAATTCCTTGCCGGGGCGCTTGTAGTGGTTAGCCTCGTCGGTCTGGAGAGTGCTGGCGCGGTCAACGTTCGTATAGAGGATGTGGGAGACGGTTTCGGCGTTGAGGTTGTCGGTGACAACGAAACTCGTAGCGCGGCCCGTCGAGCGATCGACCAGCGAGACGATCTTGTTCATGTTGCGGATGGGAGTGCGCGAGGGCGGCGCGTTCTTATCCTTGCCGTAGAAAGTCTCATCGGCCTCAACCACGGTGCCAGGGCCGCCCATGGGTCCGCCTTCCTGCTTCATGGCTTCGCGGATGCGATGGGTCATGAACCAAGCCGTCTTGTAGGTGACGCCGAGCATGCGGTGGATCTGATGCGAGCTGATGCCCTTTTTGCTCGAGCAAAGCAGGTGGGTCGCCAGAAGCCACTTGTGCAGGGGAACCTTGGAACGCTCGAACACGGTCCCGACCGTGACGCTGAACTGCTCGCGGCAGTCGCGGCACTGGACAACGCCAGCGCGGAGAGCGCCTTCCGGGTGAGCCTTCGTCTTGCGACCGCGCACCGCCGGGAGCCGCTTCGCATTGAAGGAACCGCAATGGGGGCAGAACGGACCGTGCGGCCAACGCAGAGCTTCAAGATGCTCGCGGGCGGCGGTCTCGTCGGTGAAGCGGGGGGCGGTGAGGCTGGTCATTTGTCTGCTCCTACCGGCAGACAGTCCCCCGCTAGCGCGCTTTGTCAAGTATATAATATCCAGGACGCTTGACAGCGACAAGAATGTTCTGTAAAGCTTCCTTGACTGAAACTCAAGGAGGCTTGACATGTCGACACGCAATCCGGCCCAGCGCCGATACAATAAACGAGTGATTGGGCTGAGCCTCGCTTATGCCGCGGCGCTGATGGGGGTCAGCTTCGTCTTCCGCGACCCGCCACCGTCAGGGCCGATCGCCTGGGGCCTGGCCTTGCTCCCCGCTTTGCCGCTGGTCGGGATCTTCATCGCGATGGGCCGTTATCTGGTCGAGGAGAGCGACGAATATCTGCGCGCGGTGGAGAGCCGCAAGGCGCTGATCGCCACCGGCTTCATGCTGATCGTCACCACCTGCTGGGGCTTCCTGCAATCGTTCGACCAGGTGCCGCGGGTCGATTTCTACTGGGCGGCGATCCTCTGGTTCGGCGGCCTCGGCCTCGGCGGCTGCGCCAACCGGTTCGCACGATGAAGAACCGCCTCAAGGTGCTTCGCGCCGAGCGCGACTGGAGCCAGGGCGATCTCGCCGAGCGGCTCGAAGTCTCGCGCCAGAGCGTCAACGCGATCGAGACCGGCCGCTACGATCCCAGCCTGCCGCTCGCCTTCCGGATCGCCAGATTATTCGGCCTTCCCGTGGAGGCGATCTTCGAGGCGGAATGATCGTCGTTCACTCACCGTGCAGCCGCCCGTGATAGGAGTGCGGCCATGATGCTCATCCTTCTCGCCGCCGCCGCCCAGGCCGCCGGCCCCGCCGACACTCCGGCCAACCGCTACCGCGACTGTCTCGCCCTGGCCCGTTCGGCGCCCGCCCGCGCCGCCGGCCAGGCCCAGGCCTGGCTCGGCTCGGGCGGCGGGCTGATGGCGGCCCAGTGCCTCGGCCTTGCCCTGTCGGCGCAGGAGAAATGGCCGGAAGCCGCCGCCGCCTTCGAAGCCGCGGCCCGGGACGCGGAATCGCGGCAGGACCGGCGCCGCGGCGACCTGTGGGTCGAGGCCGGCAATGCCCGGCTCGCGGCCGGCGATCCCGCCGCGGCGCGCAAGGCGTTCGAATCCGCCCTCGCGACCGGGCTGCTCATTCCGCAGCTGGAGGGCGAGGTCCATCTCGATCTGGCGCGCGCCGCCGTGGCCCTGGACGAGCCGGCTGTCGCCCGGACTCATGTCGACAAGGGGCTCGCGCTGGTGCCCAAGGACGCCTTCGCCTGGTACCTGTCCGCCGCTCTGGCTAGGAAGCAGAACGATCTCGCGGTCGCGAGGGACCATATCGCCAAGGCGGTCTCGCTCGGTCCCGACGATGCCGCGATCCTGCTGGAGGCCGGCAACATCGCGGGCCTGTCGGGCGAAAAGGACGCCGCCCTGGGCCTCTACGCCCGCGCCGCGCGCGCCGCGCCGGCCTCCGAGGCGGGCAAGGCCGCCCGGGCGGCGATCGCGGCCAACGAGGGACCGCCCCGCTAATTCTTGCTTCCCTGGGCGCTACGGCGCCCGCTCGCTCCTCAGCCCCGCCGCTTTGATGCCCGCGACCACGCAAGCCGCGTCGTCGGCCGGCGCCTCTCCCGCGGCACCCGCCGCGCCGATCATCGTCCGCCCGTCCGCGGCGAAGACCGGAACTCCGCCGGCGACGGTCACGACGCCCGGCGCGCGGGCGAAGCCCGGAGTGGCCTTGGCCGCCTCCTCCATCTGCGCCGTCCCGAACCCCCAGGCCGCAACCGCCTTCGCCTTCTCGAGGGCGAAATCCATGATCCCCGCCCGGTTGCCCTCCATCCGAAGGGCCGCCACCAGGTGCCCGCCGGAATCCACCACCGCGATGGCGTGGCTCTGCCGCTTCGCCGTCGCATGGGCCCGGCAGCCGTCGATGATCGCCTCGGCCAGCGAAGCGGTCAGGATCGGCCCGGCCGTCGGGGCGGCGGTCGCCGCCGATGCGGCGAGTGCCGGCACCAGGATCGTCAGTGGCAGCGCCCGAACCATGTCCGTCTCCTCAGCCGGCGGCGTGCCCATCGTCGGCCGGCAGGGGACCGGATATCAAGCCCCGGCTCTTGCGCATTTCCCGGATTTCAGCCGAAACGCTTCACGCATCCCGCCCGCCGGGGCTATAGGCACCCGCTTCGGGAGCCGAGTCCATGAAATATCTCCACACCATGATCCGAGTCTCCGATCCCGACTCGACCGTCCGGTTCTTCGAGCTGCTCGGCCTCAGGGAACTGCGCCGCTTCGACAATGAGCAGGGCCGGTTCACCCTCATCTTCCTCGCCGCCCCCGGCGACGAGGAGGCCCAGGTCGAGCTCACCCACAATTGGGATGAAATAGGCTATTCGGAAGGCCGCAATTTCGGCCACCTCGCCTATCGGGTCGACGACATCTACGAGAGCTGCCGGAAGCTCATGCAAGGCGGAGTGACGATCAACCGCCCGCCGCGCGACGGCCGGATGGCCTTCGTGCGGAGCCCCGACAACATTTCCGTCGAGCTGCTCCAGGCCGGCGACGCCCTGCCGCCGGCCGAGCCCTGGGCGTCGATGCCGAACACGGGCGTCTGGTGACGGCCGCCGGCTGGCCGGACCGGCGCTTCGCGGCGCTGCTCGGCAGCCGGCACCCCATCCTGCTCGCGCCGATGGCCGGGGCCGCCAGAGTCGGGCTTGCCGCCGGTGCGATCGCGGGCGGAGCGGTCGGATCGCTGCCCTGCGCGATGCTCGCTCCGGAGGAGGTGCTCTCTCAGGCAGGACGGCTGCGCGACCAGGCCCGGGGGCCGGTCAACCTCAATTTCTTCTGCCAC
>DASVPM010000022.1:0-8230 GCA_036382815.1 Allosphingosinicella sp. | reverse complement strand
GATTGCTCCGGGTCGGCTTGGCGCTCGCCCCTGGTGGGCGATCTCGCGGCGCTCGGTCAGCCGCCGGCCAACGACCCCGGGACCTTGAGCCAGGAGGCGAGACTCGCGGCGCGCGGGCTGGAACTCTGGGGCGGCGTCGAGTGCACCGTCTTGCGGGTCGGCGACACCTGGCGCGACCAGCTGCGGGAGGCCGGCCATTACACCCGGATCAGCGACCTCGACGCGGTCGCTGAGCTGGGCTTCCAGAAGTTGCGCTACCCCATCTTGTGGGAACACGTCGCGCCCGACCGGCCAGGCGAGTGCGACTGGCGCTGGCACGACGAGCGGCTCGCACGGCTGCGCGAACTGGGCGTCACCCCGATCGCGGGCCTCGTCCACCACGGCGGCGGGCCGCACTACACCAACCTGCTCGACCCCGCGTTCCCGACCCTCCTGGCGGAGCAGGCCGAGCGCACCGCCCGTCGTTACCCTTGGATCCAACACTGGACGCCGGTCAACGAACCGCTGACCACGGCGCGCTTCTCGGGCCTGTACGGCCACTGGTATCCGCACGGGCGCGACGAGCCGAGCTTCCTCCGCATGCTGGCGAACGAGTGCCGGGCGGTGCTGTTGTGCATGCGCGCCATCCGCCGCGCCATCCCGGACGCGGAACTGGTGCAGACCGAGGACCTCGGCAGGACCTTCTCGACCGCGCCGCTGCGCTACCAGGCGGAGTACGAGAACCAGCGGCGCTGGCTCAGCCTCGACCTGCTGACCGGGCGGGTCGATTCGCGCCACCCCTGGCACAAGATCCTGTTCGGAGCCGGCGTCGGCTGGGGCGAAATGGAGATGTTCGAGGGCGGCGAGGCGGCTCCGGACGTGATCGGCATCAATCATTATTTGACCAGCGAGCGGTTCCTCGACCACCGCACCCATCTCTATCCATGGCTGGAGCCGGGCGGGAACCGCCGCGACACCTATGTCGACGCCGAGGCGGTGCGGGTGAAGAGGCTGGAGGACGATACCGGCTTCGCGCCGCGGCTGCGCGAGGCCTGGGACCGCTACGGACTCCCGATCGCGATCACCGAGGTCCATCACGGCTGCCACCGCGACGAGCAGTTGCGCTGGTTCGCCGAGGTCTGGGAGACGGCGACGCAGCTCCGCCGGGGAGGCATGGATCTTCGCGCGGTGACGATCTGGTCGATGTTCGGGAATGTCGACTGGCGGTTTCTTCTCACCGAACGCAACGGCCATTACGATACCGGGGCCTTCGATGCCCGATGCGGCACCCCGCGGCCGACCGCGATCGCCCACGCCGCCAGGGCCTATGCCAGAGGCGAGCCGTTCGACCACCCGGTGCTCGATTCCCCCGGCTGGTGGCGGCGCGCGCCGCGGCTCTATCCCTGGAGCGGCCGCTGCAACAAACCCGCCGGCGGCGGCCGCAAGCTGCTGATCACCGGCGCGACCGGGACCCTGGGCAATGCCTTCGCCCGACTCTGCGAGGAGCGGGCGCTGCCCTTCTGCCTGACGGCGCGCGACGAGATCGACCTGTGCGACCCCGGCTCGATCGGCCGGGCGCTGGAGCGCCACGAGCCCTGGGCGGTGATCAACACCGCCGGCTTCGTCCGGGTCGCCGACGCGGAGCGCGAAGCGGAGACGTGCATGGCCGCCAATGCCGGCGGCGCGGCGGCGGTGGCCGAAGCCTGCGCGGCGGCGGGCGTGCCGCTGGTCACCTTCTCGTCCGACCTGGTCTTCGACGGCCGGCTCGGGCGCCGCTACCGCGAGGAGGACGAGACCTCCCCGGCCAGCGTCTACGGCCGCAGCAAGGCCGAGGCGGAGAAGCGGGTGCTCGCCGCCGGCGGCAAGGCGCTTGTCGTCCGGACCAGCGCCTTCTTCGGGCCGTGGGACCGCTACAATTTCGCCTGGCACGTGCTGAGCGCGCTGTCCCGCGGCGAGACGGTCCGGGCAAGCGCGAGCAGCCGGGTCTCGCCGACCTACGTGCCGGACCTGTGCCACGCCACGCTCGACCTGCTGATCGACGGCGAGACCGGGCTCTGGCACCTCGCCAATGACGGCGAGCTGAGCTGGTTCGACTTCGCGGTGCGGGTCGCCGAGGGGGCGGGCTACGATCCCGCGCTGGTCGTCGCGGAGGAAGGTCCCGAGCCGCTCAGCAACGCCCTGACCAGCACGCGCGGCATGATGCTGAGGAGCTTCGACTCGGCGCTGGAGGACTTCCTGCGCTCGGTGACGGTCGAGGAAGAGACGGCGGTGGCGGCGGAATAATCAAATCCTCCCCCGGCTTTCCGGGGGAGGGGGACCGCGCGAAGCGCGGTGGAGGGGTTCTTGGGAGTCGGGAAGGCCCCTCCACCATGCTGCGCATGGTCCCCCTCCCCTGCCAATGCAGGGGAGGAATCAGGGGTCACTCCGCCGCTTCGGTCCAGACCGAGGCGCTGCCCGCTTCGGCCTTGCGGGCGGAGTCGAGGCGGCGGAAGGCGGTCAGCGCCTGGCCGACGACCTGGTCCATATTGTAATAGCGGTAGGTCGCGAGCCGGCCGACGAAGGTCACGCCCGGGGTCGAATCCGCGAGCGCCTCGTATTTCTTGAACAGCGCCTGGTTCTCCGCCCGCGGGATCGGATAATAAGGATCGCCCTCCGCCGACGGATATTCGTAGGTGATGCTGGTCTTGGCGTGGGTCTGGCCGGTCAGGTGCTTATACTCGGTGATCCGGGTGTAGGGCACCTGGGGATCCGGATAATTGACCGTCGCGACGGGCTGATACCGGCCCTGGTCGAGCACCTTATGCTCGAAGCGCAGGCTCCGATAGGGCAGCTTGCCGAACCGGAAATCGAAATATTCGTCGATCGGACCGGTGAAGACCAGGTGGCCGGCATCGACCTCGTCGACGATGTCCTTATAGTCGGTCGAGAGCAGGACATCGATGTTCGGATGGTCGAGCATCTTGTTGAACATGGCGGTGTAGCCATGCTTCGGCATGATCTGGTGCTTGTCGCCGAAATAGCGGTCGTCGGTGTTGGTGCGGGTCGGGATTCGCGCCGTGACCGACTTGTCGAGGCCCGACGGATCGATGCCCCACTGCTTCCGCGTATAGCCCTGGAAGAACAGCTCGTAGAGCTCGCGCCCGACCGCGTTGATCACAACGTCCTCGGACGTCTTGATCTCCTCGACCGTCTCGGCGCGCGAGGCGAGATAGGCCGCGGCCTCCTCGTCGGTCTTGAGGTCGAGCCCGAAGAGCAGGTTGAGGGTCGTACGGTTGATCGGGATCGGCACCAGCTGGCCCCGAACCTCGGCGAGCACCTTGTGCTCGTAGGGGCGCCATTCGGTGAATTGCGACAGATAGTCGACGATCTCGTCCGAATTGGTGTGGAAGATGTGCGGCCCGTACTGGTGGATGAGCACGCCCGCTTCGTCGAGATGGTCGTAGGCGTTGCCGCCGACATGGGGCCGCCGGTCGACGACGAGCACCCGCGCGTCGTGCTGGCTGGCCAGCCGCTCGGCGATCACGGAGCCCGCGAAGCCGGCGCCGACCACGAGATAGTCGTACGACTTCTTCCCAGCCGATTTGAGGATGTTCGGCCCGGCGCTCGGCACCGAGATCGCCTCGTGGACCAGCCCGGCCATGCGGGCGTAGGTGATGTCCCAGCTCAGGTTGGCGAGCTTGAGATCGACCTCGTTCAGCCACGCATCGCCTGAGCGGACCAGCGCAAGCGCGTCCTCGCAGCCCTTGATGAAGGCCTCGTCGCCGTCGGCGATGAAAACCGACTCTAGATCGCCGTAATGGCGGATGACGTCGGTGATCGGGGTCGACACGACCGGGCGGCCGCCGGCGAGATATTCGGGGGTCTTGGTCGGCGAGATGAACTTGGTGGAATCGTTGATCGCGAAGGGCATCAGGGCGACGTCCCAGCCGCCGAGATAGACGGGCAGCTCCTCATATTGCTTGCCGCCGAGATAATGGATGTTGGGCCTGTGGGGCAGGTCGGCGGGGTCGATCTTGACCACCGGGCCGACCATGACGATCGACCATTCCGGATGGGCGTCGGCGACGGCCGCGATCATCTCCAGGTCCATCCGCTCGTCGATCACTCCGTAGAAGCCGAAGCGCGGCCGCGGAAGCGAGCATTGGTCGTCGGGCGCGGAATCCATCGCCCGGGCCCGCCCGAAATGGGCGCGGTCGACGCTGGAGGGGAAGGGATGGATGTTGGGGTGAAGGTCCTTCTTGGCCTCGTAGAGGCTGTAGCCGCCGGTGAAGACGACGTCGGAGCCGGCCAGAAGCTCGCGCTCCAGGCCGAGCAGCTCGGGCGGGGCGAAACGGAAATTGGCGAGCTCGTCCATGCAGTCGTAGACGGTGCAGGCGGCCTCGATATGCCTCGAGAAAGGAAGCATCATCGGGGTGTAGTACCAGCGCACGAACGGCCCCTGCTCGCCGGCGAGATAGGAATCGAGCAGCACCTTCAGGATCGACTCGCGCTCGTCGGCCGAGAGCGTCTCCGGCAGCGAGGGGGTCACCACGATCACGCCGGTCTCCGCGCAGGTGCGGACGCCCAGCGCCGGCTCCATCTCGGGCAGAGCGGCCTCGGGCTCCTCCCAGAAGATCACGCGGCCCGCCTCGGCGAAACGGCTCATCAGGTGCTGCGGCCGCTGGAACACGAAATTCCAACGGAGGTGCGAGAAGCAGATGAGCGTATGGCCGGTGGCCGGCTGGGGCGCGAAGTGGCTCTGCCCCAGCGTTGAGGCTGTCGATAACGTGATCAACGCAATTATACCTTATGGTTTGAAGAACTTGCGGATAACGCCCATTCGAGGAGCGAAGTTCCCGCAGTGCAGCATGATTCTTACTGATCTAAGTCAGGACTAAGCTGGCTTATTTCGCTCCCGATACGTTCCGCGAGCGATTCGAATTGTATGATTATTTAAACTTTTAAAATCCTCCCCGCGATTTCGCGGGGAGGGGGACCATGCGAAGCATGGCGGAGGGGCTCCTTCCGCAGCAGGCCCCTCCACCACCCTTCGGGTGGTCCCCCTCCCCTGCAAATGCAGGGGAGGATTTGGTGCCTATTCGTCCAGCGCCGCCTTCAGCTCGTCGAGCCAGGGCTTCGCCGTCCCGTCGCTCGGCGCGCGCCAGTCGCCGCGCGGGCTGAGCGCCCCGCCGGCCGACACCTTGGGCGAGTTGGGGATGGCGGTGCGCTTGAACTGGCTGATCTGGAAGAAGCGATAGAGGAAGACCTCGAGCCACTTGCGGATCGTCGGCAGGTCGTAGGCCCGCTTCAGGGCGTCGGGATAGCCGAGCGGCCATTGCCCCTCGCCGGCGTCGCGCCAGGCCTGCCAGGCGAGGAAGGCGACCTTGGACGGCGGCTGGCCCGAGCGCAGGATGTGGAACAGGAAGAAATCGTGAAGCTCGTAGGGCCCGATCGTCCCCTCGGTCGACTGCATCTCGCCCTTGTCGTCGGCCGGAATCAGCTCGGGCGAGATCTTGGTGGCAAGGATCGCCTCGAGGATGCGGTTGGTCTCGGCGTCGAACTGCCCGGTCTTCACCGCCCAGCGGATCAGATACTGGATCAGGGTCTTGGGCACCCCGGCATTGACCCCGTAATGGCTCATCTGGTCGCCGACTCCGTAGGTCGACCAGCCGAGCGCGACCTCCGAGAGGTTGCCGGTGCCGATGACGAAGCCTCTGCGCTGGTTGGCGAGCCGGAAGAGATAGTCGGTGCGGAGCCCGGCCTGGACGTTCTCGAAGGCGATGTCGTAGACCGGCTTCCCCTCGGCATAGGGGTGTCCCATGTCCTTGAGCATCTGCATCGCGGCCGGACGGATGTCGATCTCCTCGCCGACGATTCCGAGCGCCTTCATCAGCTTCCAGGCATTGCCCTTGGTCGTGTCGCCGGTGGCGAAGCCGGGCATGGTGAACCCCAGGATGGTCGAGCGCGGCAGCTTCAGGAAATCGCACATCTTGGCGGCGACGACGAGCGCGTGGGTCGAATCGAGCCCGCCCGACACGCCGATGACGAGATGGCTTCCGCTGGTCGCCTGGAAGCGCCGGGCGAGGCCCTGGACCTGGATGTTGAACGCCTCGTAGCAGTCGGAATCGAGCTGCTCGGGCCGGTTCGGGACATAAGGGAAGCGGCGGTAGCGGCGCTTGAAGCCGATGTCGGCGCGGCTCGGCTTGTGCTCGAAATGAATCCTGCGCGCCGTTTTCTCGGGATGGCCGGCGGCGACGGCATTGTCGTTGAACGTCGGCATCCGCATCCGCTCGAGCCGCAGGCGCTGGGCGTCGACGTCGGCGATGCACAGCTCCGGCTCGAGATCGAAGCGGCCCGAATCGCAGAGCAGTTCGCCGATTTCGTAGATCGAGCCCTGCCCGTCCCAGGCGAGGTCGGTGGTGCTCTCGCCCGGCCCGGAGGCGGCGTAGACGTAGGCGGCGCAGCAGCGGCTGGACTGCGAGGCGCAGAGCAGCTTGCGCTCGTCCGCCTTGCCGATCGTGATGTTGGAGGCGGAAAGGTTGCACAGGATCAGCGCCCCGGCGAGCGCTCCGACCGTCGAGGGCGGCTGCGGCGCCCAATAATCCTCGCAAATCTCGACGTGGAAGATGAAGTCGTCGAGGTCCTCGGCGGCGAAGATGAGGTCGGTTCCGAACGGCACGGTCTCGCCCGCGACGGCAATGTCGATGCCGTTGAGGCCGATCCCGGAGACGAACCAGCGTTTCTCGTAATATTCGCGGTAATTGGGAAGGAAGCTCTTCGGGACGACTCCGAGGATCCGGCCCTTCGAGACGGCGAGCGCGCAATTGTAGAGCCGCCCGTTGCGGCGCAGCGGAGCCCCTATCACGAAGACCGGAGCGAGCTTGGCCGTCTCGTCGCGGAAGCGGGCGATCCCCGTCTCCACCGCGTCGAGGAAAGCCTCCTGGAGGAACAGGTCGTCGACCGCGTAGGAGGAGATGTTGAGCTCGGGATAGACGACGAGGTCGCAGCCCTTGCCGTCCGCCTCCCGGGCCAAGGCGACGGCCTGGTCGACGTTGAAGCCGACGTCCCCCGACGATCCGGTCGGGCTCGCCGCCGACACGCGCACGAAGCCATGGCGGTGGATCGCCTCGAACGGGGCCCTTCTGGCCATCACAGCATCTCCGTCATCATCTCAACGGCGACCTTCATGCATTTGACCCGGGTAGCACCTCTTCCGCCGGGACCGAAATGCTCCTCGCGATGGGCGGTGGCGCGGCCGGCCCGGGCGCAGCCGAAATGGACCAGCCCAGGCTCGTCGCCGGCGTCGGCGAAGCCGGTGATCGAGACGGCGATGTTGGCGCGGGAGCGCTGGAGCGCGCCCTCCGCCATGGCGATCGCGACCTCCCTGGAGACGGCGTCCTTCTCTTCGATCAGCGCCATGGGCACGCCAAGCATCTCGTTCTTGGCCTCGTTCGTGTAGGTGACGAAGCCGCGCTCGAACGGATGGGCGACGCCCTGGACGTCGGTCAGCAGGGAGGCCAGCATGCCGCCGGTGCAGCTCTCGGCGGTGGCCAGCCTGAGCCCGCGTTCGGAGGCCTTCTGAAGCAGGCGCCGGGTCGCCTCCTCGGTCTCGTTCGGCAATACGGGCGACAGGGTCTCGGTATCGTTCAAGGTTCTTCCCTCGGGCGGTTTCGAGCCAAGGAACCGGTCCCTAGCGCCAGTTGTTCCAGAGGCCAAACGAGGAGAGCGACAAGATGGTTACCGAACGCAAGATGGACGCCACCCACCTGCTGGCCGAGGATCACCGCAAGGTCGAGGAGCTGTTCGAGCAGTTCGAGAAAGCGAGCGGGGACGCCCGCAAGGAGAAGATCGCCCGTCAGATCTGCACCGAGCTCAAGGTGCACACGATGATCGAGGAGGAGATTTTCTACCCGGCGCTGCGCGGCAAGATCGAGGAAGACGATCTCGACGAGGCCTATGTCGAGCATGACGGCGCCAAGATGCTGATCAACGAGATCGAGGCGGGCGGGCCCGACGACGATTTCTACGACGCCAAGGTGAAGGTCCTCCAGGAGCAGGTCGAGCATCATGTCGAGGAGGAAGAGAAGAGCCGCGGCAACCTCTTCCAGCAGGCCCGGGCCAGCGGAGTCGATCTGGAGGCGCTCGGCCGGCAGATGGCCGCCCGCAAGGAGGAATTGATGCGGCTCGCCGATGCCGAGGGCCTTCCCCCGGCGCAGCCCGCGACGATGGGCACGGAGGGCTGAATGCGCCGCAGGGGCGCCATCCTCACCGG
>DASVPM010000021.1:0-1597 GCA_036382815.1 Allosphingosinicella sp. | reverse complement strand
GGCCGAACTACGCGACCCTGATCACCGAGGACAAGATGATCGGCTCGCCGGCCAACGCCTCCAGGTTCCTCGACGAGATCGCGGCCGTCGTCGAGGCCCCGGCGAGGCGGGACCTCGGCAAGATGCTCGCCCGGCTCAAGGCGATCGACCCCAGGGCGACGTCCGTGCCCGCGTGGAGCACCGCCTATCTTTCCCAGCTGATCCGCAAGGAGCAATATGCCGTCGACCCCCAGGAGGTCCGCCGATATTTCGCCTACGACAATGTCCGCGACGGGATATTGAGGCTCACCCGGGATCTGTTCGGGGTCCAGATCCGCAAGTGGGACACCCCGCTCTGGGCGCCGGGCGTCGAGGCCTATGAGATGGTGGAGGGGGGCCGGGTCATCGGCCGCTTCTACATGGACAACCATCCGCGCGAGGGGAAATATACCCACGCCAACGTCATCCCGATCCGCGCCGGCCTCACCGATCGCCAGCTCCCGGTCGGAATTCTCGTCTGCAATTTCCCGGCTGGGGACCACAAGACGGGGCTGATGGAGCATCGCGACGTCGAGACCTTCCTCCACGAATTCGGCCATCTTCTCCACCTCATGTTCGCCGGGCGTCAGCGCTGGGCCCAGCAGGGTCCGTTCGGGCTGGAATGGGACTTCGTCGAGGCGCCGTCGCAGATGCTCGAAAACTGGGTGTGGGATTACGACACGCTGAAGGGTTTCGCGGTGAATGCCGAAGGCGAACCGATTCCTCAGGCGCTGGTCGAGCGGATGAACAAGGCGCGCGGCTTCACCGAGGCGTTCGGCGACGCGCGCCAGCTCGGCCTTTCGTCGGCCTCGCTCGCTTATCATCTGTCGCCGCCGGGGGATTCGGACCTGAGCGGGATCTACCGGACCGCCTACGACCGTTATTCGCCGATCCCGCTGTCGGCCGGAATCCACCCCGAAGCCTCGTTCGGCCACCTCACCGGCTATTCGGCCATCTATTACACCTACATGTGGTCGAAGACGATCTCGACCGATCTGTTCACCCGTTTCGAGCGGGAGGGGCTCCGCAACCCGGCGACGGCCAGGCGCTACCGCGAGAGGGTGCTTGCGCCGGGCTCGTCGAAGCCGGCCGCCACCCTGGTTTCCGACTTCCTGGGCCGGCCGCTCAGCCTCGACGCCTACAAGGCGCGGCTTGCGAAAGGCGAGTAGTGGAGGCGAGGGACGCCTTCGCCCTGCTGCTGGTGGCGCTGATGATCCTGCCGGCGGTGGCGGTGGCGGGGTACCGGTACCGGCGGGCGCTGAGGGAGCGGGACAGGCACAAGACACCCCGTCCCTGATCGGTCGTCATTGCGAGGAGGCCTTCGACGCCGCCTGCGGCCGCGCTCAGGATAAACTGCTGTTGCGCAGCAGCGACGAAGCAATCCGGCGGAGGAGGCGCGGCACGGGATTGCTCGGCTTCGCGCGCAATCGCGGGGCAGGGCTAGAGTCTGTTCTGCTCATATTGAAGCGTATCCGGAGTTGCGCAGGTAGTTTGCGCATTCGTGGGGTGGGAAGGCGTCGAGGAGGGAGCCGATACGCTTCCAGGTCGCGTCGACGGTTCGTTCGGCGGCTTTGCGCAG
>DASVPM010000020.1:0-14621 GCA_036382815.1 Allosphingosinicella sp. | reverse complement strand
CTTGACGACGTCATTGACGGGCACCCTGAACCCAGGCCGGTCGCTCCAATAAGCGCGTATCCGGCGGTCGACGATGACGTCCTGCCCATAGCCGACGTCGAACTTGTAGGTATCGCCGCCGTCGCCGCCGATCAGGGTATCGTTGCCCCCGAGGCCGTCGAGAGTCTCGGCGAAATTCGAGCCGGTAATCTCCTCGCCGGCATTGGTCCCGACGAGGTCCATGTCCTCGGGATTGAAGTCGGTGAAGACCAGGGTGCGGTCGCCGAATTCGAAATATTCGACGGCGAAATGCTGCTGGTCGTCACGGACATACTGGTTCTCGAGGACGATCCGCTCGCCGGTCGCGGTGACGGTCATGATCAGGTCGAGCGCGGTGCGCGAGAAGGTGATTTCGGTCGAGGCGATGCCGTTGAACTGGAGGCGTTCCGTTCCGCTCTCGTCGAGGATGGTGTCGGTACCGTAATTGCGGCCGAAAACGTAGCGGTCGTTGCCGCTCAGGCCTTCCAGCCGGTCGTTGCCCAGGCCCCCGTCGATCGAATCGCTGATCCCCTCGAAGCCGTAGATCGTGTCGTTGCCGGCGGTCTTCGCGATGTCGACATAATGCTGGAGCAGCTTGAGGTACGACCAGGCGGTGCCGTCGGCGAAGGTGATCGTCTCGACGAGGTTGATGTAGCCGACGAGGAACAGCTCCTTCAGATAATCCTTCAGGATCAGCTGGTCGGTCGTCCCCTTGACCTGGAGGGTGAGGGTGTCGCTCTTGCCGGTGCGCAGGAAATCGAAATCCGTCCAGCGCAGGTCGTCGGTGAATTCGAGGAAATCGTCCTTCGGACCGAAGAGGGCCATCGAGAAGTCGGCGTCCTCGACGACGTCCTGACCGTAGTTGCGGCCGAACTTGTAGGTGTCCGCGCCCTCGCGGCCGGTGAGATAGTCGTCGCCGGCGCCGCCATCGAGCGTGTTGTTGTTGAGCAGGCCGTAGATGGCGTCGTCGCCGGCGGTCCTGGCGTTCTCCAGCACTTTCGCGACGATCTCGGTGAATTCCAGCGAGGTGCCGTCGCCGAAGATGAAGCGCTCGATGAGGTTGGGCGCGATATAGTCGAGGCCGTCGCTGCTCCCGAGCGCCTCGCCGAACGCACCCATGTTGAGCCTGACGCCGCCGAACTGGCCGACGATCTCGATCCCGTCGTTGGTAATCTGGCCGGCGGCGTTGCGGTTGATCTTGCCGTTCTCGTCGCGGATGTAGAGCTTGAGGTTCTCGCTCGCGCCGTCGCGGATCAGGTAGAGATCGTTGGCGGTGATGTTGCCGCGGAACTGGAGGAAATCGAGGCCGGCCTTGACCGGACCGAACGAGAAGCCGCCGAGATCGTTGATGACGTCCTGGCCGTCGCCCCGGCGGAAGACGTAGATGTCCCCGCCGACGTTCCCGCTCAGGAAGTCGTTGCCCTTGCCGCCCATCAGCACGTCCGCCGAACCGGATCCGGTCAGCGGGTCGTTGAACAACCCTTCCGCCCGCTGATAGTCGACGACCTCGATCGCCATCCGGAACCGATCCCAGACGACCCCGTCAGAAAAGACGATCGACTCGACCCCCGACTGGAACTGCTTGCCGCTCATCGAATATTCGTTGAGCTCGCCGAGGAACTGGTCGGTCAGGCGTACGAAATTCGTTCGGCCGCGGATTTCGAGGATGAGGTCCTGGCCGTCGCGGATCGCCTTGACGTCCTTCGACGACACGTCCGTGAAGCGGAGCTCGTCGTCTCCGCCCAGATCCTTGTCGACGATATAGTCGTTGCCGGAATTCTTCCCGACGAAATAATAATCCGCCGCCATTCCGCCGGTGACGGTCTGGTCGCCGGCCGTCATGTAGAAGAAATCGGTGCCGCCGGTGCCCACGAGCTGGGTGTCGGTGGCAAGATGGGTGCGGATCCGGGTCTCGTCCACGGACAGGGCGTGGGCGACGCCGCGAATGTCGAGATCGACCCCGACATTCTCATAGGCCTGGATCAGCATCTGCATGATGTAGGCCTGGTCGATGCCGACCTTGCCTTTCAGCACGCCGCCATCGTCCTTGGGCGCGAAATCGGGATAGATCTGCCAGAGCAGCTCGTTCCAGTCGGTCAGATAGTCGAGGACCGCATCGCCCGCGTTCGACGCGGGCGCGCCCGCGAAGATCGCCTCGAACATCGGCGCCATCTGGCGATCGGTCGTCGCGAGGAAAACGTTGCGCCCGGCGTCGAAAGCGATTCCGCGCGCGAATTGCGCAAGCCCGCCCTGGAGCGCCATCCGGACCGCGAAACGCCGCGACACGGTGACATATTGCTCCATCACGGGCTGGAGCATCGAGATCATCGTCTTGATCGAGGAGACGTAGCTGTCGGCCGAAAGGCTGGCGCGGCCGCTATCGTTGACGGTGTAGGCAAGATGGCCGGTGACGTCGTTGGCGACGGCGGTGAGCATCTGCGGATGGAAATCGATGCCGCCGAGGCTCGTCGCGAAATGGAACTGGGCGGGCGTCAGGAGTTCGACCCGGTAGGTCGAATCGTCCGTGGAGCCGACCTCGTCGAGATGCTCGAAATCGACTTCGTAGTTGCGAAGCGCGAACTCCCGATAGTCCCCCGTCTTCCATTCCAGTTCGAGCGCGCGATCGAGGTTGCGGGCCCAGACGTAGAAGGTCCCGTCGCGGTCGGTGACCTGGACGGTGTAGTCGACCACCTTGCCGTCGGTGAAGCGGACCCCGATCGCCTCGACCGGGAGATCGGCGAGGGGATTGAACTGGATGTCCTCGCGGCGCCATTCGGTGCCGGCCGCGTGCGGAAGCGCCAATATCGCCTCGGCGGTCGCGTAAGTGATGCCCGGCGCGGACGCGAGCGCCCAGCGGCCGTCGGGCTGCTTGACGCCGTAATCGAGGATGACCGCCCTGCCGTTCTCGATGCGCATCAGATAGGGCGCCTCGTCGCGCTTGGTCAGCGCGTCGCCGCGCGTGGCGGGCGACCAGGCCTGTTCGAGCCTCCAGCCGCCGCCCTGGGCCAGGACCTGTTCCAGGGTCGGCCGGGCGATCGCCACGCCGGCGCTGTCCTTGACCGGCGCCCCGGACCGAAGCGTCCAATAGCCGCCGGCCTGGTCCTCGACATAGATGGCCCGGTCGAGCATCGTGCCCGTGGCGCCGAGCCGGACGGCCGCCAGCTCGCGGCTGGTCTCCAGGGTCATGCCCCACTGGCCGAGCACGTCGCCGGCCTGGGCGACGAGCGCCTTGATCTTCGGCACCGTCATCGCGGTCGCGCGGGCCTGGGCCAGCTCCGCGAATTCGGGATCGTTGGCCGCGGCGACGGCCAGGTCGGTGATCGTTCCGAAGCCCTTGGCATTGAGGCTGCCGTTCGACTGCCAGGGCGCGAAACCGGCCTCTCCGGCGAATTTGGTGTCGACCTCGTTGGCGCCGAAGATCGCCTCGAACATCTTCGTCGTATGCCCGTCGGCGAAGGTGACGTCGGAGCGGGAGAGCAGGGTCGCGTTTTGGGGCGTGCTGACGTTGAGCGGGGTCGAGGAGAGGCTCAGCGAGACGATCCCGAGCGATTCGAGGCTCTTCAGCTCGCCGGCATCGGTTTCGCCGTCCCGGTCGCTGTCCTGCCAGATCTGGAGCTTGCCCCAGACGAGGTCGCTCGCGGTGATCTTGCCGTCGCCGTTGCTGTCGAGGGTCGAAAGCTCGGCGAAGCCGCCCTGGGCCCGGTCGCCGAAGAGCTCGGCTATGCCGTCGACGCGGCCGTTGCCGTTGGAGTCGAGAACGAGGAAGCCGTCGTCGCCCTTCAGCCAGCCTGTGCGCTCGCGGAACAGGTCCCCGTCGACGTCGAAATAGGTCTGGCTGTACTCGCGCGAGATCGTCTCGATGCCGTCGCCGTCGAGGTCGATGACCAGCGGGTCGACGCCGGCGGCCCAAAGCATCGACTTGGCGAACCGGGCCGCCGCGGAGGCCGTCGAGATGACGGCGTCGGCGAACACCGTATAATAGAGGGCCGCGCCGATCAGGCCCGGAACCAGGTTGATCACCGGCAGCAGGGCCTGAAGCGGATTGACCGCCCGGAAGATCATGCTGAGGTCGCCCTGGCCCTTGCCCGCGAACAGGTCGGCGGTCAGGTCCGCCTGCAGGATGCCGAGCCGCGAGCCGATCACGTCGACGTTCTCGACCTTCATCCAGCCCTTGTGGATGGACTGCGACGTCTGCCCCGCCTCGAGCCCGACGGCGGCCATGAAGCCGCGGAAGATCTGCTCGAAGGCGTTCGTGATATACATGTCGAGGTTGCCGTCCTCGTCACGCTTGAACGTGTAGATGATCCACGGCTGGATGTGGTCGATATAGACCTCGCCGGTCCAATCCTGCGCCTGGCCGGTCATGTAGCGGGTGATGTTGGCCATGCCGATCGCGGCGCCGAACAGCCCGTTCATGATCGCCAGGCCGGCAACGCCGCCATTGGCGTCGCCGCCGGTCAGCCCCATGCCGAAATATTTCAGCACGTCGAAGTGCTGGGCATCCATGATGGTGGTATCGGCCCAATACCAGAAATTGTCGGCATTCTCGCTGGTGTCGGGCGCCGGGTCGCCGTCGGGGTTGAGGCCTCCGTAATAGTCGCCGTAGAGCTCGCCGCCGGCCGACGTGTTCATGATCCAGTCGCGGCCGAGCCCGCCCGCCGTGACGACCTTCTGGCCTTCCTCGGCGACGATCCAGTCCGCGCCGGTCCCTCCGTCGATGATCAGTTGCCGGTCACCGCCCTGGTAGAGGCCGTCCTCGTAATAGATGATGTCGTCGCCGGCGCCGGCGTTGATGCGGCCGTATCCCGAGTGGAATTCGTAACCGTGCTCGTCGCCTTCGAAGTAGAGCCGGTCGTCCCGGTTGGACAGGTTGATGTTTTCGACGCCCTTGATGACCACCGGATCGTCGGGGATCAGGGTGTCTTCGAGCTTGAGCATGGTCTCGATCGCCTCGACACCGCGCTCATTGGCCTTCTTTATGCCTGCCGCCGCCTGGATCGCGGCGAGGATCGGCGATTTCGCGACGTTTCTACCGCTCTTGATGAGTGCCTGCAGCGCGCTCACCGCGGTGACCGTATAGGAGACCGCCCGGATGGTCGCTCCGACGCCTTCAAGGCCGGTCTGGGTCGCACCGTTGATCCAGAACACGCCGTCGGTGCCGTCGCCTCGGGCTGCATAGTTGACGGTGTCGAAGTCGGCCGAGGTCAGGTTTCCGCCCGCGCGGTTGCGCATGTCGATGGTGAGGGTATCGGCGAGCCAGCCGAAACCCTCTTTCGAGACATTGAGGGTGTCGGCCTTGTCGGTCAGGGTCAGCTTCTCGACGCCGATGAAGGTGTCGCGGAGCGCCTTGCCACCGACCGTGCCGGTGATCCGCGCCTGCGCCTTGATGTCGGTGAGGAAGTCGGCGCCCTCGGCTGACAGATCCGGCGCGATGAGGACGTTGAGGGTCAGGCCCCTGGTGCCGCCGAAGGCATCATATTCGACCTTGTCGCCGCTGCCGTCGCCGCCGAGCAGGATGTTGCGGCCGGTGCCGCCCTTGATCGTGTCGTCGCCCGAGCCGCCGTCGATCATGTCGTCGCCGTCGCCGGTGTCGATGTCGTCGGCGCCGGCGCCGCCGAGGATGAGGTCGTGGCCGTCGGTGCCTTTCACCTTGTCGGCGCTGCCGGTGCCCGCGAAGACGTCGACATTGGCGTCGTTGCCCCGGGTCGGCGGGTTGTCGTAGGGACGGTCGACGAGGTCGATGTCGCCCGACCCGTCCTTGCGAAGCATGTGGAAGCGGTTGAAGATGGCCGCGTTCTGCGCGCCCCAGCCGAACCGCGCGAGATCCTCCTGCGTGCCGATACCGACCCAGCGGCCCAGGTTCGTCCACCAATGCTCGTCGGCCTGCGTGAAATAGGCGTCGCGGAACTTGCCGATGTCCAGCGGATCGAGCCTGGCCCCCCGGCCGAGCGCCTCGTTCCACAATTTGTTCGACGCGTCGAACACCAGGATGTCCGGCGTGAGCGTCAGCACGCCTTCACGCACATCGACGTCACCGGTACTGCCGTCCTCGCGGTCGTACACCGCCAGCGCGGCCGCATATTGCACGAGCGCATCGGCGAGATACTGCCTGACGTCCTTGCGGCCGATCGAGAAGCCGGTCAGGCTGAGGCTCGGATTGTAGCTTACCGTCTTGCGGAAGAAGCTCGACTCGCCGCCGTCCAGCACCTGGCCGAGATCGCCGGCATCGTTGAACATCGACCAGATGCCGGTGTCGCCGAACGGCTTGTCGGACCCATCGCCTTCGTCGATCGCCGAATAGGCGATGGCGGCCTGGAGCACCGCGCTGTTCGCGCCGAGCTCGCCCTTGAGCGCGTCGATGCCGGTCACCGCGTCCGCGACGGCCGTATCACCGAAGGCATTCCACAAATAATTGCCCGTCCGGAACCAGTCGGTCTCGCCGTGGTCGCGCGCCCATATGAGGGAGACAAGCATGGCCATGGAATGGAGCGCGACGGCATTCTGATTGTCGCTGTGCGAGCTGATCGCCTTCGAGGCGCCGCTGATCGCGTTGAGGCGAAGATAGGAAAGGGCTTCGTTTTCGGTCGAATAAGCGTCGATCAGCAGCGACGACTGGTCCCACGGCGCCTGGCCGCCATAATAGCGGTCGCGGGTCTCCTGGCTCGTCTCGGCAAAGACTTTCAGGGTCACCGACGCCGGCGCGTACGGCATGTGGTCGAAGATCGTGGCCGGACCGTTGTAGATGTTCGCCACAAGCCCCGCGAGGCCGCCGCCCAGCGAGTGGCCCGTCGTCGTGATATTGGTCTCGCGCGGATCGGTGCCGTTCGGAACGACGGCATTGAAGAAGTCGAGCGCCAGCGCCGCCTGACCGCCGATGAAGCCGCCGCCGACGGACCAGCCGCGGGAGGCGTCGTGCCAGAAGGGGCTGTTGAAGAAGCTGAGCAGGGTGAAGGAGAAGTTCGTGCCGCGATAGCTGATGACGGTCTCGCCGTCGGCGAAGTCGGCCACGCCGGTCATGTCGTAGACGGATGCGTAGAAGCCCGCCGCCTTCCAGGCTTCGAACGTCGTGTCCGAAATATTGAACGCTTCCCGCTCGAGCAGGTCGGCGTTGCCGAGCGAGGTGCCCGTGACCTTGACGTTCCTCTCGTACTCCCGGTTGTAGGAGTCCAGCGCCAGGATGGCGAGAGTGAGTTCCCGACTCGCGGTCATTTATAAAGCTCCGTACTGAATGCGCTTGGGCTGACGCGTTGGATCGGCGCCGCATCCTTCAGAAGGCGCGGCGGATCAGGAATGAGAGTGGAACGTTCCCGGCCGACCGGCTCCAGCCACTGCAGGCGCGCCTTGATTCCGGTCCTGACCGGCTCTTCGGTGACCTGGACCTTTATGGCCTTGAGGGCGACGCCGGGACCGAAGCTGCGATCCAGTGCGTCCGGATCGACCGCTTCGACGGTCGTCGGATCGTTGCGATCGCGGAATCGCACGAGCAGGGGATATTCGATCATCGGATCTCTCGAGTCGGAGATGCGTTCCCCCCACCGGGGAAGCACCCGCTCCTCACCCTCGTTCGACGCTATGTCGCGCAGCAGCTTGATCCGGTCGCTGCGGGCGGAGCTGAGGTCCTTGAACAGATGCTCCGGCCACAGCTGCACCGTGCCTTTGTCACCGTCCTCGCCCACCAGGAGCGCGTAGAGCGTCCTGCCGGCGCCGAGATCGACCTCCACGGCCTCCCCCTTGAATTTTGCGTCGTAGGGGCTGGCCAGCGCGACGGTCGGCTTCGCGAGCGCGAAGCTCCACACGGACGACCCCGACCGGGCGACGCCGTTGTCGTCGATCTCGACGATGACCTTGTAGCGTACTTCAGCCGAGCTCCCGCACCCGGTCAGGCTCACTGCCAGTCCCACCAGCGTAGCCAATCCGAGCCGGCTCACCTTTGCCGGCTCGCCGGTGCGGCAGCCGGCGATCGGACGTGGCAACTCGCTTCGCTTCCGACCCAACGCCGGCCCAGCCGAGCCGAGCCTCGACTCGATGTGCTGAAAATCGCCCGACCCACGGCTGACATGCTCCCCCTCGACGTTGGGAAGCACACCGCGCCACGACGAAAAGCGCGGCCCAGCGCTTTACGGCTTCCTCGGCAGCGGCCGAACAGCGTGACTCGGGACTCCCCCCCTTTCTCCAATCTCGCCGGTATGCCGTTGGCCGTCAATGGCTTTTATCCGAGGTTCGGATTGACTTGTATCGCTGCGAGATAGCAGTAACCGGCGCTCCACACTTCCAAGGGGGCGATCTGCGGTGGCGAAGAAATCCGGTGGGGATATCGACAAAAACGACGGTGCGGCGGAGAGCTCGAACGGGGCGAGCGTCGAGGTGCGGCCGCCCGACAGCTCGGCGGCGCAGCCCGATCCTGAAGTGCGCAAGGCGCTAGCGGCGCTTCGCGCCCACGTTCGCGAGAGCTTCGGCCAGGCGGTGCTGGCGATGATGATGCTCCCCCGCTACCGCTCGCTCAGCCTGGACGACCTCCAGGACCTCGTGCTCGAGCCCCTCCTGCGCGACCGCCTCGCGATCGCCTATCCGGGCGAGGCCGAGGGTCCGGGCACGGAAATGGTCGGTCTCGCCATCTGGGCGAGCGTCTCCGAGGAGGCGGATGTCCGAATCCGCGACCAGATCCGCGCCGGCACGTTCCCGGTCCGGCTCAGCGGCGAGGATTGGAATTCCGGCTCCATCAACTGGCTTTTCGACGTGATCGCCCCCGATGCGAAGTCGACGGCGCGAGTGATCGCCAATTTCAAGCAGGTGGTGAAGCAGGGCAGCCTGCGCCTTCATCCGCACGTCGCGCGCCTGGTCGACCAGGACACGCTCAAGAAGATGGGCGCCGAGCGCCTGCCGGGGACCGGTCAGGCGGATTCTCCTCCCGCCGACCCCGCGGCTTGATCGGGATCGAAGTCGAGGAAGAGGTTGACGGTCAGCCGGCCAAGACGCGGGTCCGCGCTCAGCCCGGCATCGGAAGGAATGACCCCGCTGTGAAGCGAGCAGCTTCGATAGACGAGCAACCGGTTGAACCGCGCCTCGAAATGCGCCGTCTCGCTATAGCCGGGCGTGCCCGCGCCGGGGTAGCCGGCTTCGGACGGCAGCCGCGCGACGTCGGCCCGGCGGGCGGCGTAATAAGAGTCGAAGCGGTCGGGGCCCACTTGCTCGAAACCGGTCGAGTCCTGCCGGAAGAAGGCGGTGCCCCCGATGGTTTCCCGGCCGAGATAGCCGAGGATCGCGATCCGGCGCGGGTCGCGCGTGTCGATGTGCGGGATCCGCTGCATCGGGTGGAGAGCCTCGGGCGGAGCGGTGACGATCGAAAAGCTCGCGTCGATCGCCGAGAGGGCGGAGCGCCCGAGGCCGAACACCCGTTCGATCAGCGGCGTGGCGCCTTCGGCGAGGATTTCGGCGATTGCCCGCGGCGCCTTCGCCCGGACCCCTGGGTAGCCGCCTCTGCCCTCGTCCGCGGCTTCGAAGCTCAGCCGCGCTGCCTGCTCGATGGCGGCTTCCGGGTCGAGCAGCGCGTCCTCGACCACGATCACCGGCTCGCGCGAGGCGCCGACCGGCACGATCCTGACCCTCGCCGCCGGGTTGAGCCGGATCTGGCGTCGCGGCGGCAGCCCGGTCATCGCGTCGCCCATCGCCTCAACCCCTCTCCCCGGACCGAATGGTGAACGCGACCACCCCCTATCGGATCGTCATCGCCGGCGGGGGCACCGCGGGCTGGATGGCGGCCGCCGCCTTTGCCCGCTTCTTGCGCCGCGGCGCGGACATCCGCCTCATCGAGTCCGAGGCGATCGGCACCGTCGGCGTCGGCGAGGCGACCATTCCCCAGATCCGGCTGTTCAACGAAAATCTCGGGATCGATGAAGCCGATTTCCTCCGCCGGACGCAAGGCACATTCAAGCTCGGCATCGACTTCGTCGGCTGGACGGAGCCCGGTTCGCGCTACTTCCACGGCTTCGGCTCGCTGGGCCGGGGCCTGGGCATCCTGCCATTCTACCAATATTGGCTTCGCTACCATCGCGAGGGCGGAGCGCTCGACCTCTGGGAGTTCGCCGCCAACAGCATCGCCGCTCGCGAGAACCGCTTCGGCGCCCTGCCCTCGCATGTGAACGGCCAGCCGACCGGCCTCGGCTACGCCTATCATTTCGACGCCGGCCTCTACGCGCGCTTCCTTCGAACCATCGCCGAGGCGAACGACGTCCGGCGCACCGAAGGGAAGATCGGCTCGGTCGATGTCGACGGCGAGACCGGCTTCATCCGCGCCCTCGTCATGGAAAATGGCGAGCGGATCGAAGGAGATTTGTTCATCGATTGCAGCGGCTTTCGCGGCCTGCTCATCGAGGAGGCGCTCGAAAGCGGCTTCGAAGACTGGTCCGCCTTCCTGCCCTGCGACCGGGCGCTCGCCGTCCCCTGCACCCGGGTCGAGCCGCTAGTGCCTTATACCCGCTGCACGGCCCGGGACGCCGGCTGGCAGTGGCGCATCGGGCTCCAGCACAGGACCGGGAACGGCCACGTCTATTGCAGCGACTACATGTCCGACGAAGCGGCGGCCGAAACCCTGCTCGGCAACCTCGACGGCGAAGCTCTCGCCGAGCCGCTCCGGCTTCGCTTCCGGGCCGGGAAGAGGCGGCGGATCTGGAACAAGAATTGCGTTGCGCTGGGTCTTGCGGCGGGCTTCCTCGAACCGCTTGAATCGACCAGCATCCATCTCATCCAGAGCGGGATCGCGCGCCTGCTGACGCTCTTCCCGACGCGCAGCTTCGACGGTGCCGACATCGCGGAGTTCAACGCCCAGAGCGATTTCGAGTGGGAGGCGGTGCGCGATTTCATCATGCTTCACTACCGGCTGAACCGCCGTCCCGGGGAATTCTGGCGCCGCTGCCGCGAAATGAGGCTGCCCGACAGCCTCGCCCACAAGATCGAGCTGTTCGAATCCCACGGGCGGATCGTCCGGTACAACCTGGAGCTTTTCAACGAGATCAGCTGGCTTCAGGTAATGTACGGCCAGGGCCTGCGCCCCCGTGCCCACCATCCGCTGGCGGACCAGCCGAGCCAGCAGGAGCTCGCCCTCTTCATCGACTCGGCGAGCCGGCAGTCGCGCCGGGAGGCGGACCTGCTTCCTCTCCATGCCGATTTCGTCAGATCGACCTGCGGGGCGGGCTGATCGAGGCCCGGCCGCCGTCGAACAGGATCTCGACGGCTGTTTATCCGGCATTCGCATTGACGTGGCTCGCCCGAAAATCGCAAGGATCGACTTCACGATTCGGGGACAAGGACTGTGGCGAGGAAAGAAGCCGGCGCTTCAAACGGAAATGGCGGCGACGCGCAGCCCACCCGGGCCGCGGGGGAGGAAATCCGGCAAGGGGACGAGCGGCAGCCTCAGGCGCCCGCGAGCGGCGCCCCCGCCGCCCAGGCCGATCCCGAGGTCATGAAGAAGGTCGCCCAGCTGCGCCTCCAGGTCCGCGAGAGCTTCGGCAAGGTGGTGATGGCGATGATGATGCTGCCGCGCTACCGGCACCAGACCGTAGGCGATCTCCAGCATCTCGTGCTCGAGCCGCTGATCCGCGACAGGATCGCCGTCGCCCATGCCGCCGAAGCGGATCCGGAAGTGACCGACATTGCCGGCCTCGCCATCTGGGCGAGCGTCTCGGAGGAAGTCGACGCCCACATCCGCGAGCAGGTCCGGGCCGGAGTCTTCCCGATCCGGCTAAAGGCGGACGACTGGGCCTCGGGATCGATCAACTGGCTTCTAGACGTGATCGCTCCGGATTCGAGGAGCACCGCCAGAGTCATCGCCAATTTCCGTCAGGTCGTGAAGGAAGGCTCGCTGCGCCTCCATCCGATCATCACCCGCCTCGTCGATGCGGAAACGCTCAAGAGGATGGGCGCGGAGAAGATGAGCGGCCCCGACGCCTGAAGCCGGCGATCGGCGCGAAGGCCGCGGGGCGCGCCTGCAGCAGCCAACCCAAGTCGGCGGCGTAAGCCTGGTGACCCCAACGGGAATCGAACCCGTGTTTTCGCCGTGAAAGGGCGACGTCCTGGACCGCTAGACGATGGGGCCATCGGCGGAAGCGCGGCACTTAAGTGGAGCGGCGCGCCGCGTCAATCGCACCAGGCGGCGTCTTCCAGATGGAGCTCGGCGGCGATCCGGTCCCCCCATTCGTCCTTCTTCACCCGGCCCGCCACCCACAATTTGCGATGCGGCGGCGCCGCCAGCATCGCTTCCCCGAGCGGGCTGCCCGCCATCCGGAAGGCGATCGCCTTGATCCGGCGGCCGTCGTCGCCCGCCACGATCAGCCGCAAATGGCCGTTGCCGACGATGTCCGCCTTGATCACCCGGACCGGGCCGGCGGCCACTCGGGGCGCCGGCCAGCCCGCGCCATAGGGCCCGCCCGCCTCCAAAGCGTCGCACAGATCGGGGCAGACCCCGCCCGGCGCGAGCACCGCGTCGAGCAGCAGGGCCCGGTCGTCGCGGCTCTTCGCGACCTCCGCCCCGAGCCGTTCGTCGAGGAAGTCGCACAGCGCCTCGATCTTTCCGCGCTCGACGGTGAGGCCCGCCGCCATCGCATGGCCGCCGCCGGCAACGAGCAGCCCGAGATCCTTCGCCGCCATCACCGCGGCGCCGAGGTCGACGCCGCCGATCGATCGGCCCGACCCCTTGCCGAGGCCCTCCTCGCCGAGGGCGACGACGATCGCGGGCCGGCCGAACCGCTCCTTGAGCCGCCCGGCCACGATCCCGATCACGCCCGGATGCCAGCCTTCCCCGGCCGCGACGATGATCGATCGGTTGCCCTGGGCGCCGCACAGGCTCTCCGCGGCCTCGCAGACGATCGACTCGATCGCCCGGCGTTCCTCGTTGAGCCGATCGAGCTCTGCGGCGATCGCTTCGGCCTCGGCGGGATCGTCGGTGGTGAGAAGCCGCACGCCCAGGTCCGACTTGCCTACCCGGCCGCCGGCGTTGATCCTCGGGCCGAGCGCCCACCCCAGATCGGCGCAGCTCGGCGCCCGGGTCAGCCGGGCCGCGTCGGTCAGGGCGGCCAGGCCGACATTGCGCCGCTGCGCCATCACCTTGAGGCCCTGGGTGACGAACGCCCGATTGAGGCCTCGAAGCTGGGCGACGTCGGCGACCGTTCCGAGCGCGACCAGGTCGAGCAGATCGATCAGCCTGGGCGCCTCCCGCCGCTCGAAGAAGCCGCGTCCGCGAAGCACCCGCAGCGTCGCCGCGCCGAGCAGGAAGCAGACCCCGACCGCCGCGAGATGGCCGTGCGCCGCCGCCTCCGCCGCCTCGTCCAGCCGGTTTGGATTGACGAGGGCCAGCGTCAACGGAAGCGCGCTCGAGCATTTGTGATGGTCGACGACGATGACATCGACCCCGGCCTCCCGCGCCATCGCCAGCGCCTCGAACGCCTGGGCGCCGCAATCGACCGTGACGATCAGCCGTGCGCCTTCGTTGGCAAGCCGCACCAGGGCCTCGCCGGACGGCCCGTAGCCCTCCATCAGCCGGTCGGGGATGTACGCCCGCGGTTCCGACCCGAGCCCGCGCAACAGCCGGACCAGCAAAGCCGCGGAGGTCGCCCCGTCGACGTCGTAGTCGCCGAACACGGTCACCGCCTCACCCGCCTCGACCGCGTCGGCGAGCCGCTCGGCCGCTCTGTCCATGTCGCGGAACAGCGACGGGTCGGGCATGAAGCCGCGAAGCGTCGGCAGCCGGTGGCTCTCGAGCCCCTCCCGGGCGACTCCCCGCGCCATGAGCAGCTGGTCGATCAGATCGTCGGGCCGGAAGCCCTCGTCGTGGCCGTCCGCCGCCGCGCCCCGCCAGCGCCAGGGCTGGCCGAGGATCGAGCGTGAGACTCCGCAGACATGGGCGTGAGTGAGCATCGCCGGGCAGCTTAGCGCATCGCGAGTCGCGCGTGAATCGTCCTTCTCGCTTCTATCCACATCTGATTTCGCTATCGTCGGGCCATGGAGGAGATGGAGCGCGAGGAAAAGAAGCTGGCCGACTCGATCCGGCTCAGCCCGATCGCGACCGTGCTCAGCAATCCGCGCCTTCCCGACAACCCGATCGTCGCCGCCAATTCCGCCTTCTGCGACCTGACCGGCTATGCCGAGGCCGAGATCGTCGGCCGGAATTGCCGCTTCCTCGCCGGCCCGAACACGGAGCCGTGGCTCACCGAGCGAATCCGGCAGGCGCTACGCGACCTTCGCCCCACGCTGACCGAGCTCCTCAACTACCGCAAGGACGGTTCGGCCTTCCGCAACGCCGTCCTGATCGCCCCCCTGTTCGGCCCGGACGGCGAGGTCGCCTGGTTCCTGGGTTCGCAAGTGGAGGTGGAGGCGGGTTCCGGGACCCCGCTCGCCCTGCGCCGGCGGCGCGCGGCGGAGCTCGTCGCGACCCTCTCCCCCCGCCAGCGCCAGGTGCTGAAGGAAATGGCTTCCGGCCAGCGCAACAAGCAGATCGCCTGGCGCCTCGGCCTGTCGGAAAAGACGGTGAAGATGCACCGCGCCCTCCTCCTCGAAAAGCTCGGCGTGAACACCACCGCCGACGCGATCCGGATCGCCGTCGAGGCGGACCT
>DASVPM010000019.1:0-8527 GCA_036382815.1 Allosphingosinicella sp. | reverse complement strand
CCGGCCGCCGGCTGCTGGCCGACCGCGAGGATCTCGCCCTCGGCCTGATCGCCGCCGCCGAGGCGGTGGTGAATCAGCACGAGCTCTCCTCCGCCCACGCCACCTTCGTCGCCGAGCAGGAGGTGGCGCTGTTCGAGCGCGCCGGGTGGCTGATCCGGGTCGACAGCCAGTTCCACTGGCACAATCGCGGCTATGGAAGCTTCGAGGATTTCCTCGCCGACCTGTCGTCGCGCAAGCGCAAGGCGCTCCGCCGCGAGCGGGCTTCGGCGCTGCAAGGCCTGGAGGTCGAGCATCTCAGCGGCGGCGCGATCAGCGAGGCGCATTGGGACGCCTTCTGGATCTTCTACCAGGATACGGGCGCGCGCAAATGGGGCAGGCCCTATCTCACCCGGCGCTTCTTTTCCCTGCTCGGCGAGCGGCTCGCCGACCGGATCCTGCTGATCTTCGCGCTGAGGGACGGCCGACCGATCGCGGGCGCCCTCAATCTGATCGGCACCGACGCGCTCTACGGCCGCTACTGGGGGTCGACGGAGGAGGTGCCTCACCTTCATTTCGAGATTTGCTACCACCAGGCGATTGAAGCGGCGATCGGGCGCGGCCTTGCCCGGGTCGAGGCGGGGGCCCAGGGGCCGCACAAGCTGAGCCGCGGCTATGCGCCGGTGCCGACCTGGTCGGCCCACTACATCCCGGATCCGAACTTCCGGGCGGCCGTCGCGGATTTCCTCGAAGCCGAGCGCCGCGCGGTGGCCGACGAAATCGGCGCGCTTGCCGAAATGACCCCGTTCCGTAAGGGGTGAAACGTCGAGTCGAAGAAGAGGCCCAAGATGATCCGGAAAGCCTTTGCCGTCCTGCTGCTGTTCGCCGCTCCCGCCGCCGCCCAGGAAGGCCCGTCGCGCACCTTCGAGGCCCGCGACCTGTTCTCGCTCGAAGCCGCCAGCGATCCGCAGATCAGCCCGGACGGCTCGAAGATCGCCTACGTCCGCCGCTCGGGCGACATCATGACCGACCGGATGCGGCCGACCCTATGGCTGATCGACACCCGCAGCGGCGAGCAGGCGCCGCTCGCCGCCGGTCCCGGCGCCCACAGCCAGCCGCGCTGGTCGCCGGACGGCAAGCGCCTCGCCTACGTCTCCACCGCCGAGGGCGGCGCCGCGCAATTGTTCGTGCGCTGGCTGGCGAGCGGCGAATCGGTGCGGATCACCGGCTTGCCGGATTCCCCGACCAGCCTCGCCTGGTCCCCCGACGGTCGCCAGATCGCCTACACGATGTTCGTCCCCGGCGAGGGCGTGAAGCTCGGCGCGCTTCCTCCCAAGCCGGAGGGCGCGCAATGGGCGCCGCCGCTCGAAATCCATTCGGACCTCCAGTACCGCACCGACGAGGAGGGCTATCTCAAGCCCGGCTTCAGCCACATCTTCCTGGTCTCGGCCGACGGCGGCGCGCCGCGCCAGCTCAGCTTCGGCTCGGTGCACGACAATGGCCCGCTGAGCTGGTCGCGCGACGGCCGCTCGATCGTCTTCAGCAGCAACCGCTCGGCCAACTGGGCGCAGGAGCCGCTCGACAGCGAGGTCTACGCGCTCGATGTCGCGAGCGGATCGATCCGCGCCCTCACCGACCGGCGGGGGCCCGACGCTGAGCCGGTAGTCTCCCCCGACGGCCGCCTCGTCGCCTATACCGGCTTCGACGACAAGAGGCTCGGCTATCAGAACTCGGCCCTCTACGTCATGGACCGCGACGGCGGCGGCTCCCGGCTGCTCACCGGCTCGCTCGATCGAAGCGTCGATTCACCGGTCTGGGCGGCTGACGGCCGCTCTGTCTACGTCGCTTATGAGGACCGCGGCACCCGCAAGGTCGCCCGGGTCGGGCTCGACGGCTCGGTCCGGCCCGTCGCCGAAGGGCTGAGCGGCTCCGCCCTCGACCGGCCCTATACGGGCGGGAGCTTCAGCGTCGCCCGCGACGGCGCCGTCGCGGCGCCCAGCGGAAGCGCCTTGCGCCCGCCCGACGTCGCCCTCTACCGCGGCGGCGCAAACAGGGTTCTGACCCGACTCAACGCCGAACTGCTCGATTCCAAGCGGCTCGGCGAGGTGCGGCATCTGACGGCGAGGAGCACCGACAATCGCGAGATCGACGCCTGGCTGACCCTTCCGCCGAGCTGGAGCGAGGGACGGCGGGTGCCGCTCATTCTCGAAATCCACGGCGGCCCCTTCGCCGCCTACGGCCCGCATTTTTCGACCGACAACCAGCTCTATGCGGCCGCGGGCTACGCCGTCCTGTCGGTCAACCCGCGCGGTTCGACCTCCTACGGCGAGGAATTCGCCAACCTCATCCACCACGCTTATCCGGGCCACGACTATGACGACCTGATGGCCGCGGTCGACGCCGCCGTCGCCGGCGGCTTCGCCGATGCCGATCATCTCTACGTCACCGGCGGCTCGGGCGGAGGCGTGCTCACCGCGTGGATCGTCGGCAAGACCGATCGGTTCAAGGCCGCCGCGACCCAGAAGCCGGTAATCGACTGGGCGAGCTTTGCCCTGACCGCCGACAACCCGGCCTTCTTCTCGCGCTATTGGTTCGGCCAGTATCCGTGGGAGAATCACGAAGCCTTCTGGGCGCGCTCGCCGCTGTCGCTGGTGGGCAACGTGAAGACCCCGACCCTGGTGGTGGTCGGAAGCCAGGATTACCGCACCCCGGTCAGCGAGGCGGAGCAATATTATACGGCGCTCCAGCTGAGGGGGGTGCCGACGGCCTTGGTCAAAGTCCCGGGCGCGAGCCATGGTGGCATCGCCGCTCGGCCGTCGCAGGCCGGTGCCAAGGCCGCGGCGATACTGGCCTGGTTCGAGAAATATAAGGACGGGGCGCCAACGCCGCGCTGAGCGTCATGCCAGCGAAGGCTGGCATCCCAGGGGGTGAAGGGCACGGAGCTTTTCACCCCACGGGGCCCCAGCCTTCGCTGGGGCGACGGAATTAAGCCGCCCGCCTCACCATCGTGTCCGAAAGCCACGCGCGCGCCTGGCGCTGGGCCTCGGCGATCTCACGCGCCGTCATCTCCTCGGAGATCTCGGCCCGGCATTCCTGGCCGCGCTCGCTGCCGTTCAAGGCGGCGAGGTTGAACCATTTATGGGCTTCGATCAGATCGACGTCGAGGCCGTGGGTCCCGGTCGAGTAGGCGACCCCGAGCTCGTAGAGCGCGTCCGGATCGCCCATGGCGGCGTCGGCGAGGCGGCTTTCGATCAGGAAAGTCGCGGATTTCAGGCTGTTCCCCATTTGACATGCCCCTTGTTGTTTATCGCGTGTCGGGGACAGGTTTGCGCAGGCGATCACCAACAAATGGTTAACGGCGTTTACACCTTAAAATTCCTCCCCCGGATTTCCGGGGGAGTGGGACCATGCGAAGCATGGTGGAGGGGTTCTTCGGCAGCAGGCCCCTCCACCACCCTTCGGGCGGTCCCCCTCCCCTGCAAATGCAGGCGAGGATTTCAGGCCGGCTCCACTGCGAGATTATCGATCAGCCGCGTCCGCCCGATCCGCGCCGCCGCCAGCAACCTTGCCGGCCGCTCCACCGCCGTGACCGGCTCCAACGTCTCGGCATCGCACAGCTCGACATAGTCGATCGGATCGAATCCCGCCTTGGCGAGCCGCTCCTTCGCCGTCGCCAGGGCCTCGGCGACGTCGCCGCCGCGCTGGATCGCCGCCGCCGCCTCGCCGAGCGCCCGGGGGAGCGCCCGGGCCGACTGACGCTCCTCGCCGGTGAGGTAGGCGTTGCGCGACGACAAAGCGAGGCCGTCGGCGTCACGCTGGGTCGGAACGCCGACGATCTCGACGGCGAGGCCACGGCCCCGGACCATCTGCCGGATGACGGCGAGCTGCTGGAAATCCTTCTCGCCGAAAAGGGCGATGTCGGGCCGGACCTGGGCGAACAGCCGCGCCACCACCGTCGCGACGCCGTCGAAATGGCCCGGGCGGGCGGCCCCGTCGAGACCCTCGCCGAGGCTCCCGGCGCGCACGTCGATCCCGGCGCCGTCCGGGTACATGGTCGCGACGTCAGGCAACCACAGGAGGGCGCAGCCTTCGTCCTCCAGCATCTTGGCGTCGGTCGCTTCGCGGCGTGGGTAGGTGGAAAGGTCCTCGTTCGCGGCGAACTGGGTCGGGTTGACGAAGATCGAGGCAAGGACGTGGCTCGCCCGCCGCCGCCCCTCCGCGACCAGCGCCATGTGGCCGGCGTGGAGAGCGCCCATGGTGGGGACGAAGGCGATCGATCCGCCTTCCTCCCGGAGCCGCGCGATTGCGTTCCCCAGCGTTTCGATGTCACGGACCGTTTGCACGCTGTTGCCGCCTCCGATATCAGCTTGGGCGACGCCCTTGCGGGGGGCGGAAGGCATAATCAAGGCCCACGAAACCAAGGCCGGGAAAACCAAGGGGTTCAGATGGCGTCGCCGCATTTCATCGTATTCGCCAACGAGAAAGGCGGCACCGGCAAGTCGACCACGGCGGTGCACAGCGCCGTCGCGCTCGCCGCCGCAGGGCGGCGCGTCGCCGCGCTCGACCTCGACACCCGCCAGCGCACGCTGGGCCGCTATCTCGACAACCGCGCCGAGAGCGTGAAGAGGCTCGGCATCGACCTCGTCATGCCGGCCTACGAGACGTTCGACCCGGACAAAGGCGAGACGATCGACGCCCAGCTCGAGCGGATCTCGGCGGGGGTCGAGATCGTCGTCGTCGACACCCCCGGCCGCGACGATCCCCATGCCCGGGCTGCCATGCTGCGGGCCGACACCCTGGTCACGCCGATCAACGACAGCTTCGTCGACCTCGACCTGATCGGCCAGGTCGACGCCGAGACCTACCGCGTCCGCCGCCCGAGCTTCTACGCCGAGCTGGTCTGGAACAGCCGCACCCAGCGCGCCAAGACCCACGGTGCGAGCGTCGACTGGGTCGTCCTGCGCAACCGGATGCAGCATATCGAGGCGCGGAACATGCGCCGCGTCGGCGAGGCGCTCGGCGAGCTTTCGCGCCGGGTCGGCTTCCGGGTCATCCCCGGCCTCGGCGAACGGGTCATCTACCGCGAGCTCTTTCCAAAGGGCCTGACCCTGCTCGACCTTCCCCATCTCGGCGAGGTCGCAATCGCCCACATCGCGGCCCGCCAGGAATTGCGCGAGATGATCGCCGGTTTCGCCCTTCCGCAGCCGGGCGACGCGGCTGCGCCGCGCACCGCCGCGCTCGCCGGCTAGCGGAAGATGGCGCCACTCATCCTCCTCGCCGCGGGGGGCCTGCTCTGGGCCTTCGCCAGCGGTCGCCTCAAGGGTTTCACCTACGAGGATGGCGTCGCGGCCATCCTGTTCCTGCTCGGGCTGCGCCTGTTCACGACGGGCAAGCTGATCCCCGGCTCGGCTCTCATGGCGAGCGCGTTGCTGTGGGCCGCCTGGCGCCGCTCGCGGCCGTCGCGAAAGCCGATGCCGGCGGCCGACGCGCGCCGGCTGCTCGGGGTCGGCGAAGGCGCGACCCTGCAGGAGATTCGCGAGGCGCACCGGCGGCTGATCGCGAAGGTCCACCCCGACACCGGCGGCTCGGCCGAGCTCGCCCACCGGGTCAACGCCGCCCGCGATACGCTGCTCGCCGAAACAATGAACCGCAAGCCGCCTCGCGCGTCTTGATCAGGTCCCCTTCCCGGAGTCTTAAATGAGCCATCGTCTGCACCCGACGTGTCTGCGCGAATATGACATAAGGGGGATTTATGGTGAGACCTTGGCCGAGGAGGACGCGAAGGCCGTCGGCCGGACCCTCGGAACGCTGGTGCGCCGTGACGGCGGATCGGTCGTCGCCGTGGGCCGCGACGGCCGCCAAAGCTCACCGGGCCTCGAGACGTCGCTGGTGGAGGGCCTGACCGCGAGCGGAGTAGACGTCGTCCGGATCGGGCTGGGCCCGACCCCGATGCTTTATTATGCCGAAGCCGAGCTTCCCGTCGACGGCGGGATCATGATCACGGGAAGCCACAATCCGGGCAATTACAACGGCTTCAAGATGGTGCTGAAGCACGGCGCCTTCTTCGGCGAACGGATCCAGGAGCTTGGCCGGTCGGCTCTGGCGGCCGACTGGGAAGACGGCTCGGGCTCCGTCCGCGACGAGGACGTCATGGAGCGCTATGTCGACCGCCTCCTCGAGGGATTCGACGGCAAACCCTTCCGCATCGGCTGGGACTGCGGCAACGGCGCGGCCGGCCCCGTCGTCGAGCGCTTGGTGAAAAGGCTGCCGGGCGAGCATTTCACCCTTTTCACCGAGGTGGACGGCAGCTTCCCCAACCACCATCCCGACCCGACCGTCGAATCCAACCTCGAGGATTTGAAGCGGCTGGTTCGCGAAAAGGGCCTCGATTTCGGCGTGGCATTCGACGGCGACGCCGACCGGCTCGGGGCGGTGGACGGCGAAGGCCGGGTGGTCTGGGGCGACCAGCTGCTCTCGATCCTCGCCGAGCCGGTGCTGCGCGAAGTGCCGGGCGCCACCATCATCGCCGACGTCAAGGCGAGCCAGGCCCTGTTCGACCGGGTCGCCGAGCTCGGCGGGAAGCCCTTGATGTGGAAGACCGGCCACAGCCTGATCAAGTCGAAGATGAAGGAAACGGGCGCTCCCCTCGCGGGCGAGATGAGCGGCCACATCTTTTTCAAGCACGAATGGTACGGCTTCGACGACGCCATCTACGCCGCGATCCGCCTCATCCGGGCGGTCTCCCAGCTCGGCGGGTCGCTGACCGACCTGCGCTCGGCGATGCCGCCCATGATCAACACGCCCGAAATGCGCTTCCAGGTCGACGAGAGCCGCAAATTCCCGGTCGTCCAGGAGGTGCTCGAGCGCCTGTCGGCAAGCGGCGCCGAGGTCGACCGCACCGATGGCGCCCGCGTCAGCACCCCGGACGGCTGGTGGCTGCTCCGCGCCTCCAACACCCAGGACGTCCTCGTCGCCCGGGCCGAGGCCAGGGACGAAGCGGGCCTGCGCCGCCTCGTGGCCCAGATCGACGAGCAGCTGGCCCTTTCCGGCCTGGCTCGGGGCGAGCAGGTCGCCCACTGATCGCGCGTGCGAAGGCGCCGCCGATAGGGTAAGGTCCACTTAGGTCGGAGGGCGTATAGCGGCAAAGGGAGGGGACGATGGGGTATGATTGGCCGCATTACGATCCTACGCAGGAGGCGCTTCTTCATCCGGAACGAAGCCATCCCTACGGCCTCTATCGGCAAGGCGATGTTTGGCCGCTGGAGGCGATCTGCGCCGAGTTTGCCCGCCTCGCTTACTTCCACCATGAAGACGAAGCCGGGAAACGCCGCCTGAACGAGGCGCTGTCGCAGGCCGGCTTCGGCGAGGCCGTGCCGTTCAATTCGCAAGTCCCGACTTTCGGCAACAGGCTTCGGCAAAGGATCCAGAAGCTTCGCAATCGCGATTCCCAGGCCTTTGCCGCGACGTCGCTCGATGGCGAGGTCACCATTCTCGCCTTTCGCGGAACCCAGGCGGACCGGCCCCGCGACCTGATCACCGACCTCACCGCCTGGCGGTCCGACTTCCCGAACGGGGGCAGGGTCCATACGGGGTTCTGGGAAGCCTATTGCAGCCTTCACGACCAGATTGAGGAATGGCGCGAGAATGCCCAAATCCGACGTCTCGTCGTCACCGGCCACAGCCTCGGCGCCGCGATGGCGACCTTGATGGCGGCTCTCAACGAGGAGGCGGAGCTGGTCACGTTCGGCTGTCCGCTGGTCGGTGACCGCGAATTCGCGGAGCGTTTCGGCCGTCCTGCGCTGCGTTACGTCGACTGCACCGACCTGGTGACGACCGTGCCCTACGGCTTCCTCGGCTACGCGCATTTCGGCGAAATGCGGTACATCGACCGGCACGGCGCGGTTCATTCCCCTCCGCCCGACGATGCCGAGCTGCGCGAGGACCGCCGCCAGGCCCGTATCGACTATCGAAGGTATCGCGGCCAGCGAGGCACCGTCCCGACCCGCCGCTTTGCGGACCATGCACCGGTCAATTACGTTTCCGCCGTCGCCGGCAAGCGCCGCGATCCCTGAAGCGCGTAAAATTCGGGCCGCCGCCGCAGCCGGGCATTGACGGAACCGCTTTCCGCTGGTGTGTAAGCGCCCGCCGCCGGGAGTCCCTCGTTCATGCCTCGACTCTATCCCGAAGCCCTGGCCTTCTGCCTCCTGTGGGCGGCGCTCGCCATTTACGGCGGGCTGGAGCTGGGCTGGAAGGCGGGGGCGGTGCTGACGCTCGGCCTGTTCATCCTGATCATGCCGACCAGCGCGCTCATCCTGTCGCGGACCGGCAGCTTCAAGCTCGAGCGGGGGGTGCGCTGGGCAATCTTGACCGTAGCCGCCGCCGTGCTCCTGTCCGCGCTCGATCTCCAGGGCTAGAGTCTGTTTGGCTTTGCCTGAATCGATTTGGGATTCCCGTCTGGTCTGAAGTGTGATTCAAGCTGCTGGCTGGGATGGAGGCCAGCAGCGATGGCCAAGCCTTATTCGGATGATCTGCGGGAGCGAGTGGCGCGCTC
>DASVPM010000018.1:0-5340 GCA_036382815.1 Allosphingosinicella sp. | reverse complement strand
GACACAGCCAGCATGATCAGCGTCGGCGACGCCCAGATCAGCCGGTGGGTGGGCCCGTCGCGATGGCGAAGCGACTGCACCCAGGAGAAGATGGCGTAGACTCCCAGGCCGTAGGCCAGCCATTGCGGCCAGTCTCCGGTCAGCCAGATAAGAAAGCCTGTCGCAATGGAAACATTGGCGAGAACGGCGAGATTCATCCTCCAATCCTCAGCATTCCGTGCGGCCTGGATGAGAGTCAGCGGTGGGAGTATTGCAACGAGCTCGCGGCCGAACTCTCCCCAGGCATTGGGCCTGACGACCGGCTGAGGCAGGCCGTCGGAGGAGCCGCGCTGCGGCTCCCGCAAGGTCAAGACCCACAGGGCCAGGATGAGACCGGGCAGTCCCACCGTGAGGAAGGCGGCTTGCCAGCCGACCAGCCCAAACGGCGCGCCGGCCCCGCCGGGCCAGGCCGAGTTCCAGCGGCTCAGGACGAAGCCGCCGATCGGCAGGCTGAGTGCTCCGCCTATGTACAGGCCGGCGGAGTAGATTGAGAGGGCGGTCGCCCTCTTCTCCTTGGGGAAGCTGTCCGAGATCATCGAATAAGCCGCCGGCGACGCGCTTGCCTCGCCGATGCCGACTCCGATCCGGGCCGTCGCCAGCATCCCGAAAGAGGTGGCGAAACCGGACAATACCGTCATCGACGACCACAGGCCGAGACCGACGGCGATCAGCCGGCCTCGATACCAGCTGTCGGCCAGGCGCCCGAGCGGGATTCCGAACAGAGCGTAGAAGACGGCGAAGGCGGTTCCGTAGAGGAAGCCGATCTGGGCGTCATCGACCTTCAGGTCGTGCTTGATGTCCTGGGCGAGGATCGAGATGATCTGCCGGTCGATGAAATTGATGATGTAGACGAGGACGAGGACGAACAAAGCGTACCAGGCATAGCGGGTGATCCGAAACGGTGGAGCGGCGGCAGCGCTTAGAGCCGGGTCGGACGCCATACAGCCTCGCATTGTGCTTCGGTTCCCTTCTGGCTAGCAGAGCGGGCCGCTTTGGCAACAAGGCATCGCCTCATGAAGAGCTCCGTCCTGTTCGTCTGCCTCGGCAATATCTGCCGCTCGCCGCTGGCCGAGGCCGCGTTCCGGCGGGAGGCGGAGCGGCTCGGGCTCGACGTCGAGATCGATTCCGCCGGCACCGGCGACTGGCATATCGGCTATCCCCCGGACCCGCGCGCGGCGGCGGCCGCGAATCGCAACGGGATCGACATCTCTCACCTCAAGGCTCGGCTGGTGACCGAGGACGATTTCCGCCATTTCGATCATATCGTCGCGCTCGATTCCAACAATCTGCGCGATCTGGAGCGGCTTCGCCCCGCCGACGGCAAGGCCCGGCTGTCGCTCCTGCTCGACCATGCCGAAGGGCGGCAGGGGCAGGCGGTTGCCGATCCCTATTATGGTGAGGACAGCCATTTCGACGCCGCGTGGGACGACGTCAGCGCCGGCGCGCAAGGCCTCGCCCGGACGATCGCGGACGGCGGGTGACGGCCTTCGCGCGGCGAGTGGCGGCGCTGACCGGAGTGGCCGAAGATCGGCTCGAACGGCTCGCCGGCGGCGACCTTTCCGAGGCGTTGCTGATCCTGCGTCCGGATGGGCGAGCGTCGGTCGCGAAGCGCGATTCCAGCGCGGGAGCCGAGGCCGCGATGCTTCGGGCGATCGCCGCCGCGGGCGTTCCGACTCCCCTCGTCGAGGGCGAGCATGACGGCGTGCTTCTTCTCGAGCATATCCCCAACGACCGGGTCTTCAGCCCCGCCGCCTGGACCGATATCGGCGCCGCGCTGCGTCGGCTCCACGGCCATGAAGGCGAGCAATATGGATGGCCGGTCGATTATCAGATCGGAACCGTCGCGCTCGACAATCGCGAGCGCCGGGACTGGCCGGGCTTTTGGGCCGAGCAAAGGCTGATCGCGACCGCGGGCGTGCTCGACCGGCCCTGGCGCGAGCGAGTCGGAGCACTGGCGAAGCGAGCCGGCGAGATCGCTCCGGCCACGCCCCGGCCGGCTTTGCTTCACGGCGACCTTTGGGGCGGCAACATCCTCGTCGCCGGCGGCCGCCTCGCCGCCCTGATTGATCCCGCCTGCTGTCATGGCGATGCCGAGGCCGACCTCGCCATGCTGACCTTGTTCGACACTCCGGGGCCGACCTTCTGGGAAGCCTACGGCACCCTGCAGCCAGGGTGGGAGGAGCGGCGCCCGCTCTACCAGCTCTTTCCCGCTTTGCTCCACATGCGGCTGTTCGGGGACACCTATGCGGGGATGGTCGACCGGCTCCTGACCCTGCTCGGCTTCTGAGACCACTTGACCGGCGACCTTTGTTTCGTTATTTAGCTAAATAGCGAAACAAAGGTCCGGCATGAACCTGATTTTCGAAGCCCTGGCGCATCCCACGAGGCGAGCCATCCTCGAGATGCTGAAAGACGGGTCGAAGAGCGCGGGGGAGCTGGCCGAGGCTTTCGCGGTGTCGAAACCGACCATGTCCGGCCATTTCGCCAAGCTGAAAGAGGCAGGCCTCATCCAGTCCGACCAGCGCGGCACCACCATCGTTTACAGCCTCAACCTATCCACGCTCGAGGAGGTCCTGCTCGGCTTCATGGGCAGGATGGGGGTGTCGCCGGAGCCGAAGGGAGAAACGTCGTGACCCGTAACATACTCGCATTGACCGCGTTCCTGACCGTGGTGACGATGGTGGGAGCGGCCGTCATCATTGCCGGCCTCCTTCCGGCGGATATGCCCCTGCCAATCCATTGGGGTCTGGACGGCGAGCCCGACCGCTTCTCGGACAAGTGGACGGCGCTGCTGCTTCCCCCGGTCCTGACCGCGGGCATCTCGCTGCTTTTCTACTTTCTGCCCGACATCGAGCCACGCCGTCACGGCTTAGAGCGGAGCCAGGGCCTCTATCTCTGGAGTTGGCTGGCCTTACTGCTCATGATGGGCGTGCTCCAACTCGCCTTGGCGGCCCTCGCCCTTCGCTGGCCGCTTCATGCCAATCACCTCATCGTCGGCGGGCTCGGAGCGATGCTGGTGATGATCGGCAACCAGCTCGGCAAATCCCGAAGCATGTATTTGATCGGGTTCAGGACGCCCTGGACCCTCGCGAGCGAGAATGTGTGGATCGGGACTCACCGGCTGGCGGGCAAGCTGATGGTCGCGGGCGGCGTGCTGATGCTGGTGACCGCGATACTGCCGATCCCTTCAGGCGTGCTGGCCACCTGCGTGTTGGGGGTGTTCGCGGTCGTAATCTGCGTTCCCACCGCCTTTTCCTTCCTGCTCTGGCGCCGGGAACGTCAGGCTCAGCCGAGCGAGTAACGTTCGGCGACAGCATAGACCGGGCCTTCCGCGGTGAGGCGGCTCTCGAAGAGAGCGAATTGATCGACCGCGAAGGGCGGGCTCGCGATTCCGCCCGAATGCTCGAGCAGGCTCCGCACCGGCCCGGCGCCGCGGGGAAGCCGGGCGACGGTGACGTGCGGCATATAGGCTCGCCGGTCCGGCTCGACGCCCACTCGGACCAGCGCCTGATCCACTTTCTTGTGAAGCGCCCGCAGCGGCTCCTGAGGGGCGAGTCCCGCCCACAGAACGACCGGCTCCCCGCGCCGATCGAACGCGCCGAGTCCGTTCAGGGCGATCGAAAAGGCGGGATAGCGGACGCTGCCGAGCGCGGCGTCGACGTCGCGCGCCAGGTGGCGGTCCACCTCGCCGATGAAGCGCAAGGTGACGTGCAGCTGGTCCTCGTCCAGCCAGCGCGCGCCGGCGACTCCGCCCATCAGACCGAGGAGCCGGGCCCGGACCGGCGGCGGGGGCCGGATAGCGACGAACAGGCGGTGCATGGCCCCCGCCCATAGCGCCAAGCCAGAGCCGGGCGTACCGGTTTTCCTTGAATGTGGCCGCCTTACCCACGATATTACCGAGAGCGGCGCTGGCTTTCGCCGCCAAAGGAGAGAGTTTAAAATGGCTAACGGATTTGACCCGCGCGCGACCGCATCGCCGCACACGGCCGATACGCTCGGCCGCGAGAGCGTCGCCTATGACGCGGGCCTGCGGTCCTACATGCTGTCGGTATATAATTACATGGCGTCGGGCGTATTGCTGACCGGCGTCGTTGCCCTGCTTTTCGCGCGCTCGGGCGCCGCGGAGGCCATCCTGTTCGGCCCCGGAATCCTCAAATATGTCATCATGTTCTCGCCGCTGGCGTTCGTGATGGTGCTGAGCTTCGGGATCAACCGGCTCTCGACCGGGACGGCGCAATTGCTCTTCTGGGCGTTCGCGACGGTGATGGGCCTCTCAATGGCCTCGATCTTCCTCGTCTATACCGGGGCTTCGATCGCTCTGACCTTCTTCGCGACCTCGGCCGCGTTCCTGTCGCTGAGCCTCTACGGCTATACGACGAAGCGCGATCTTTCGGGCTTCGGCACCTTCCTTATCATGGGCGTGGTCGGGCTGATCGTGGCTTCGCTGCTCAACCTGTGGTTCCAGTCGCCGGCGATGACACTGGCGATCAGCGCCATCGGCGTCCTGATCTTCGCGGGGCTCACCGCCTACGATACGCAGCGGATCAAGAGCATGTACGCCTACGTCGCGGGCACCGACATGATCGGCAAGACGGTCATCATGGGCGCGCTGTCGCTCTATCTCGACTTCGTCAACATGTTCACCTTCCTCCTGCAGTTCATGGGCAGCCGGGACTGAACGGCGGCGCGAACTGAAACGGGAAAGGCCCGGCGGAAACGCCGGGCCTTTTTCTTATCTCCCCCTCTTCGACGGGCGGATTAGGTCGCCACGTATCTTGCGAAGAAGTCCAGGGTGCGCTGCCAGGCGAGCTTCGCCGCGGCCGCGTCGTAGCGCTCCGCCGACGTATCGTTGTGGAAGGCGTGGTTGACCCCGGGATAGACGTGCGCCTCCACCGTTTTGCCGGCCGCGGTCAGGGCGTCCCGCCACGGGAAGCCGGTCTTGTTCACCCGCTCGTCGAGCCCGGCATAATGGAGCTGCAACGGCGCCTGGACCTGTGCCGCAAGCGACGGATCCGGCGCGGGGCCATAGAAGGGCACGGCCGCATCGAGAACGCCGCCGGCGGCGACGGCGATCCGGTTCACCATCCCGCCGCCCCAGCAGAAGCCGACGGTGCCGGCCTTGCCGGTGCTCCCCGGGAGAGACTTGAGCAGATGCAAGGTGGCGACGGCATCGGCCGCGGCCTGACCGAGATCCAGCCTGCCGATGGCGTCCCGCGCCGAATCCTCATTCGCCGGAGTCCCGCCGGCCACCGACAGGAAGTCGGCGGCGACCGCGCGATAGCCGGCCACGGCAAGGCGCCG
>DASVPM010000017.1:0-33151 GCA_036382815.1 Allosphingosinicella sp. | reverse complement strand
CGGCGATCATCGCCAACACGATCAGCGCGCAGATCAGCGCATATTCGACCGCGCTGGCGCCCTTGATGTCGCCGACCAGCTTTGCAAAAAAGAGTCGCATCGCCTTTTTCCCCACATCCGCATCCCGCCCAATCGACTCTGGATAGGTGAGTTGCGTTAACGGAGTCCTTCCACTGGCCGCCGATCTGCAAAAAATTCCGACACTCACGGTGGTGGCCGCCGCGCTGCTCGACGGCGAGCGCCGGATTCTCCTCCAGCAGCGGGCGAAGGGTCGGGCCATGGCCGGGCTGTGGGAATTTCCCGGCGGCAAGGTCGAGGAAGGGGAGCTTCCCGAGGCGGCGCTGGTGCGCGAGCTGGAGGAGGAGCTCGGCATCGAAGTCGAAGTCGGGGCGCTTTCGCCCGCGGCCTTCGCCAGCGCCGACAATGGCGGCCGGCACATGCTTCTGCTTCTCTATCTTTGCCGGGAATGGCGAGGCGAGCCCCGCCCGCTCGACGCCGCGGAGCTTAAATGGGTGCGTCCCCACGAGATGAGCGCGCTGCCCATGCCGCCGGCGGACGAGCCACTGATCCCGCTCCTCGATCGGCTGCTCTGATATCTCCTCCCGGCAAGGGAAGGGTCAGGAGTGGATCCGCCGAAGGCCGGCGAAACTTGGACTCGCCAGAAAGTCTCGCTTCGCTCGCTTACCCACCCCCGGCCCCTCTCTTCCGGGGAGGGGAGCCAGGCTTGAGCGCTTCCGCCAGCGACACCGTGCCGCTGCCCCGCCGCGCCGGTTTCGGCTGGTCGGGGGAGGGGCTCCAGCCGAGCAGGTGGAGGATTTCGAACCGCTCCGCGGTCTTGTCTGCGCCCGAGTCGAAATCGGCCATGGCGGCGGCGAGACCCAATCGGCCCACCGGCCGCCGCGAGCGCCCGGCCAGGATATTGGCGGCACCCATCGCCCTCAGGTCGCGGACCAGGTCCAGCAACGACCGGAAGCGCACGTCGACAGGCTGCGAATCGACCACCGGCAAAGCAAAGCCCGCCCGCATGAGCAGATCGCCGGCCGCCCGAACGTCGATTTGAGGATGGATTCTCGGCGCCGCGCCGCCCTGCACGGCGTCCGCGGCCAGCATCGCCCGCTTGAGGCGGCCGAGGCTCCCCGCGCCCGCGAACGCGCCGAGGAAAAGCCCATCCGGCTCAAGGACGCGGCGGGCAAGCAGAAGCGCGCCGGGCAGGTCGTTGACGCTGTCGAGGGCCCCGACCGAGACGACGAGGTCGAAGGCGCCGTCGGCGAAGGGCAGGCGGTCCTCGTCGGCCTGCACGCCCTGCGCGGCCCGGGCGAAGGCGGCGCCCGAATCGCAGGGTGTTACCTCGATTCCGAGATCGCGCAGCCTCTTCGTCAGATATCCGCCCGCGCAGCCCAGATCGAGTGCCCGGCGGAAGTTGCGTTTGACGAAAGCCAGCCGCTCGATCAGCTCGTCGGCGGCGAGGCGATGGAGATAGTCGCCCTCGGCGAATCGGGCCGCGGCCCGGTCGCGCCGCAACCGCCGCAGCCGCCGGTCGAAGGGGACGTCCTGGCTCACCGGCTCGCGTTAGGGCCGCACGGCCCGATGCGGAAGCGATTCCGGGCTGGCGGGTCAGCCCCTGCGGCTTAGCTTCAGGATATAGCCCTTGCGGCCCTTCAGGTCGCTTTGCACCGAAATATAGAGCGCGCCGCGGTCGTCGGCGGCGATTCCTTGGATGTTGGCGAGGCTGCCGCCGAAAACGGCGATGACGTTGAGGCCGTCATCCGGAGTGTAGCGGAACAGCTTGCCGTTATCGCTGTCGGTAATGAACAGGGTGCCGCCCGAGAACCGGAGGGATTCGGGCGAGAAGCCTGGCCGGTCGGCGATGGCCCGGTGAAGCCGGCCGTCGGGCCTCAGCAGATAGAGGACATTGTCGCGATTGTCGGCCATGTAGAGATTGCCGTCATCGTCGAAAGCGAAGCTCTCGGGCTTGGCGATGGCCCTCTCCGGGCCGACCAGCACCGACACGGCTCCGTCGGGCCTTACCCTCAGCACCCGATGCCCGGGCGCGTCGCCGACGACGAGATCGCCCGAAGGCGAGAGGCCGAGGCCCTCCGTCGAGGGCAGCCCGCGGCCTGGAGCGACGAGAGCAGCGGTCCGGCCGGCCGTATCGGTCCGCCAGAGGCCGCCGCGCGTGTCGTCGGTGAAATAGATATTTCCGGCCGGGTCGCGAACCAGGTCTTCGGGCGAGGCCAGGCCGGCTTTGGCGTCGGCGAGGATCGTCGGCCGGGTTCCCGCCCGCCACGCCCGGACCGCCGAACCGCCCTCGTCGGCGACATAGAGCGTTCCGCCCGCCCAGAGCAGGCCGTCGGGCGAGGCGAAGCCGTCCTTGTCGCTCGCCGCCACCTCGGCGGTCCAGCCGGGCTCGACGGTCAGGACCATCGCTTCCTGGTCCAGCTTGCCGCAGCCCGCCATGGCCAGCGCCAGGGCGAGAAGTCCAAGGCCGCGCATCGTCTCAGCTCCCCGCGACATGTTCGACGAGCGCCTCGCCGGTCCCGGCCAGGTCGCGCACGTTGGTGAGCACGTTGGTCGATTCGAAGGCGACGAAGAAGAGCAGTGCGGCGGCGAGCGCCTCGTGGCGGAGAGTCCAGCCGGCGAGCGGCTCGAGCGCCCATTGCCGGGTCCGGCGGGCGACGAGCTGGATCGTCAGCAGCACTCCGGCGCCGATGCCCGCCCCGGCGGCGATGTCGAGCGGAGAGTGCATTCCGGTGACGATCCTGGGCAGCAGGATCGCCGCTCCGGTCCAGGCGAGCGCGACGCCGCCCGCCCGCCGCGACGCGAGGAAGATGCCAAGCGACAAAGCGAAGAAGAAGCCGGCATGGTCGCTCGGGAAGGAACCGAGGTCGTTCTGCTCGATCTCGCCGCGCTTCAGGGCCTCGTAGCGGTTGCGGACGCCCCCGTTCAGCGGCTCGCGGTAGGCAAGCTTCGGAGTCGCTACCAGCTCGCCTTCTTCCAGGTGCCAGGCCTGCTGGGCATGGACGAAGGGACGCGGCTGGAAGAAGCCGTCGGCGATCGTCTTGGTGCTCGCCATGACGAAGAGGAGCGAGGCGACGGTGACGAGCAGGGTCGAGCGGCGGCGTCTCGTATCGGCCTCGTCGCCGCCCGACCACCAGGCGTAGACGAAGCAGGCGCCGATCGGCCCGGCCTTGACCAGATTGTTATCGAGCGGAAGCGAGATGAGCGTGTCGAGCAGCCACGAGCGGCCGGCGAGGCCGTTGAGGAGGACGTAGAGCCAGTCGCTCAGGCGGAAGATCGGATCCATGGCTCAGGCCTCGCCGGCCGCGGTCCGGCGCCGCAGGCGCTGGCGAATCTCGGAGGCCAGGTTGAGGGCTTCGCGCTCCCCGCCGGGCGGCCGCCCGCTCCCCCACCACAGGCCGACGAGGAAGAGGGGATAGGTGACGATGCCGATGGCGACCCCGCCGGCGAGGTCGACGGCCGAAATGCCGCTGTCGGGACCGAGCAGTCGCACCGCCGCGGCCATCGCCGCCGCCGCCGCGAAGGGCCTGAAGACATGGAGGCCGAGACCGAAGGGATTCTGCTTCGAATAGCGCGCGATCACCGCGATTCCGCTGCAAAGCACGACCAGATTGGCCGCGAAGGCGGCGAGCGCCACCGTCAGCGCCTCAGGCCGAAGCCAGGCGGCCCCGGCGACGGAGATCGTCAGGCACAGGGCGCCGCTGCCCGACATATAGGCGGCTCGCCGGGCGAAGCCGGCCGCCTGCAGCGAAGACGCGATCACCTTGTAGACGGCGTAGAAGCCCGAATAGACCGCGACGATCTCGAGGAAGGGCGCGGCGGCCTCCCATTCCGCGCCGAGCAGAAGGTGGATCGCGGGTTCCGCCGTGGCGGCCAGGCCGAAGCCCATCGGCGCCGCGATCATCGCATAGACCCCCAGTATCTGGGCGGTGGTGAGCGGGGCCAGCGGCTCGTCGGTGCGCGCGACTGTGACGAAGGTCACCCGGTTGAGCGCGGTCGCGATCTCCTGGGTGAAGATTTCCGACAGGTCCTTCGAGACCGAATAAAGGCCCACGACGTGGGGGCTGGCGAACCGGCCCATGACCAGCCGTTCGATCTGCATCTGGACCGTCTGGGTCACGGCATGGACGAAGATCCAGAGCGAGGTTCCAAGCAGCTCGGCGCGGCGCGCCAGCGACAGCCGCGGCCGGAACGGATGGGCGACGTAGGTGGCGATCGCATAGAAGCTGCTCTGCGCGACCATTCCCACGACGAGCGCCCAGTAATTGCGGAACCAGAAGGCGGCGCAGATCGTCACGGTGAAGGCGGCGAGGCGCGAGCCGATGCGCATCCGCAGGTCGCGGCCGAAGGCGAGCTGGCGGTCGAACTCGACGACTCCGATATTGGCGAGCCCGAGCACCACGAATCGGACGGACAGCACCGCGAGCACCGCGGTCAGGGCCGGCTGGCCGTAAAGGTACCCGACGAGAGGGGCCGTCCCCAACGCGAGCAACCCCATCGTTCCGAACACGATGAGCTGGATCGTCCAGGCCGTGTCGAGATGCTCGCGGTCCCATTCCTTGATCCTGAGCAGCGCCTGCCAGAGGCCTACCGCGCCGAGCAGCTCGACCAGGGCGAGGGCGGCCACCGCGAGGCCCATGATCCCGAAATCTTCCGGGTGGAGCAGCCGGGCGAGGATGAAGACCGAGATGAGGCCGATGAACCGCATCAGCCATTGCATGGTCACCGCGATGACGGCGCTCCGGTAGAGCGCGTTGCGGGAAGTGGGCTGGCCGGGGGCCATCGCTCAGGCGGCCTGCCGGCACGGCGCCGCCGAGGCAGGCGCCGCCTTGTTCGGACGGGGGTTCAATCGGTCTTCGAGCACTCGCGCGAGACGAGTCAGCGCCGCGGCCAAAGCGGGGAAGGTCTTGGGTCCGCGATCCTCGATGCCCGCAAGAGTCACCAGCTCGGCGGTGAAACCGGGCATCATCTGACGCAGCCGCCACTCGGTGTCCTCGTCGAGCAGGATCAGCGCATCGGCACGTTCCAGCTGGGCGATGGACAGGGCGGTCGAGCTGTGGCCGGCGAGGTCGACCCCGAATTCGAGCGCGGCGGAGCAGGTCGAAGCGCTCGGCAATTCGCCGCGTCTCGGCACATAGCCGGCGGAGCCGATCTCGACCGGAAGTCCCGCCAGCCGAAGCCGAAGAAGCCGCTCGCCGAAGGCGCTTCGGCAGACATTGTCGCGCCCGACGACGGTCAGCCGCAACGACCGCCCCCCGGCCTTGTCGCAGATCCGGCGCACCACGTCCTCGAAGCGGCTCCGATTCCGCCGCCGCCGCCCGGGAAGGCGCTTGCGCAGGGCCCGACGGGCCCGGACGGCCAGAGAGAGGCGCTCGTCGCGCCACGGCTCGGGATCGTCGGCCGCCCAGCTGTCCGCCGTCGTCCGCGCCCTCGTCAGCATCGCCGCCGTCACCAGGCCGCCCGCCGCCGCGCGAAGGCGCTCGAGGCCGCTTGCCGCCTCGAACCGGTCCACCACCCGGTCGAACTCGCCGGTCAGGTCCGCCTTGAGGATGCCGGGCCGATACGCGCCGCCGCTTTCGCGGCCGTTGACGGCGAGGTCCCACCACAAAGCGGGGAAATCGGCCCCCGAGGCGACCGCCAGCGGAAGCGATCCCCAGAAGCGGGGATTGACCTCGAGCAGCACGTGGCGGCCCGAGCGGCGGTTGACCCGGAACTCGAACATCGCGACGCCGTCGAGCCGGGCCGCCGCCGCCAGCGGCTTCACCGCGGCGAGCAGGTCGGGATCGGCGGGCTCGCTCACCCGCCTGGTGCTCGCGCCGGTGTCCGAGCTCTCCTGCAGCCGGCGATGCTGATAGGCGAAGAGTATCCGGCCCTCGCTCGCCAGGACCGAGAGGCCGACTCCGATTCCCGGGAAAAAGCTTTCCGCGACGCAGCCGTCCCAGGCGCCCGAGCGCAGCTGACGGTCGAGATCGGCCCGGCCGCGGACCACCCGCGCCGAGCGCTTGGTGGCGATGTCGCCCAGCGCGTAGGAAGCGCGCGGCTTGAGAACCAGCGGCAGGCCAAGCTCGTCGGCGAGCGCGCCCGCCGTCTCCGCGCTGCCGAGCAGCCGGCCGTTCGCGACGCGGACCTGGTGCTTCTGGGCCAGCGCCCTGGTGTTCGCCTTATCGCTGAAGATTTCGAGGGCCGCCTCGTTGGCGATCCCGATCCTGTCGCGGCCGAGCGCCCCGGCATGATGGCGGAGCATGAACAGGCCGCTGTCGCTGGTCGGAACCACCTTCCGGAAGCCATGGTCCTCGATGAGCCGCCTCAGCGCCGCCTCCCAGGCCCCCGGATCCAGCGGGTAGGGGGGCAGCCGGTGAGAGGCGGCGATGAAGCGCGATTTCAGTGCCGGCGAGGAGAAATCGGACGGAGCGGCATGGACCTCCACGCCGCGTCGCCCGAGCGACCGGGCGATAGCGAGGAAGGCGCGCAGGTCGTCGCCCAGCAGCAGCACGCGTTCCGGCATTTTCCTCGCTTCGCCTCGGGTTCTTGGCGACGCTATGCGCGTGAGGCGGTTCAAATATCCCTAACGGCCGGAGAAGATTTGACGATCTTCCCGTAAATTCTTTCCTGCCTTGCCGGGAGGGAGAGGAAGCCGTCGCCCTCGCGCTTGCTCCGCTCGACGAACTGCAGCACAATCGCCGCATGCCCGCTCCGGCCGCCGCGCTCGCCCAAGCCGCGCTTCGCCAGATGCTCGATTTCGCGCTTCCGCCGCGCTGCCCCGGTTGCGGCGCGATCACCGGAGAACCGCATCGCTTCTGCCTGGATTGCTGGGGCTCGCTCACCTTCCTCGGCGAGCCCTGTTGCGGCCGTTGCGGTCTGCCCTTCGCTTATCCCGGCGGGGGCGGGGAGGCCGAATGCGGGCATTGCCTCGCCGACCCGCCGCCGTTCGATCGCCTCCGCGCCGCGGTCGCCTACGGCGACGTCTCGCGCCAGGTGGCCCTCAAGCTGAAATATAGCGGCAGGCCCGGCGTCGCGGAGACCCTCGCCCATTTCATGCTCCGTCACGTCCGCCGGGAGGAACGCGACGCCCTTCTCGTGCCGGTGCCCCTCCACCGGTGGCGGCTCTGGAAGCGCGGCTACAACCAGGCCGCCCTCATCGCCTCCGCGCTTTCCCGCCGCACCGGCCTGCCCGCCGGCCTCGACCTGCTGAGCCGCACCCGCGCCACTCCGCCGCTCAGGGGCCTCGGCCGGCGCGAGCGGGCACTCGCGGTGCGCGGCGCCTTCAAGGTGCCGGCGCGGGCTCGGGAGCGGCTTGCAGGACGCCATATCCTGCTCGTCGACGACGTCTATACCAGCGGCGCCACCGCCGCCGCCTGCGCGCGCGCCCTGAAACGCGGCGGCGCCGCCACGGTCGAGATTTTGTGCTGGGCCCGGGTCGTCCACGTCGACGAAGCGTGAACCTATCGCCGCCCGCTCCGTTCTCCCCGGGAACACGCACCCCAATCAGGAGCTGACGATGGCCCGAGTCGAGATCTACACCAAGTTCGGTTGCCCCTATTGCGCCCGAGCCAAGCAGCTGCTCGATCAGAAAGGCGTCGATTACGAGGAATATGAGATCAATTCGGTGCCCGGGAAGCGCGACGAGATGCTCGGCCGCGCCAATGGCCGGACCACCGTTCCCCAGATCTTCATCGACGGCCGCCACGTCGGCGGCTCGGACGATCTCGCGGAGCTGGAGCGTGGTGGCCGACTCGACGCGATGCTTCAGGGCGCGGACGCCGGCTGATTTCTATTGGGTGCTTCGGGGCCGGCTGAAGGTCACCGTTACCTGGTCGAAAGCGTGCGTCGATCCGCTGCTGACGGCAATTCCGCGCCCGCCGGCCGACTCGCAGGTCAGGTGCCCGCGCCCAGTCGCCAGTGCCGCCTCGACCGCCCGAAGCAGGGCCGCGAGCCCGTCGAGGTCGAGATGGATGAAGAGTTCGTCTTCGCCGCTCGGCGTGTCGGGCTTGTTGTCGGCTGCCATTCTATGTCCTTATGCCGCACCTTGGGCGCGACAGTCTTTCGCTCACGTTTGACTCAAGAAGTCGATCGATCTGCTTGCGTCAATCTACGCGGGCCTTCATCCGACCTTAGAATGTCGGTTGTTCGAATTACAGCCGAAAAATCTAAATCGAGAAACTGCCCTTCAGTCCCGAAGAGCGAGAACCCGATGACGGGGCTGGCGATCGGGACGGCCGCTCCTCCAATTGTCGTCGGGCGGATCGGCCGGATCCTCGAACGTCACCGTCACTCTGCCGAATTGCTCCAGGGAGCAGCCGGGACCCATGACCGTTACGCTCCCATCGCTGAGCGCGAGTTGCCCGCGGCCCTGAGTCATCGCCTCCTGGACGGCCTTCATCAGAGCGGCGAGGCCCGCGACATCCAGATGGATGAGCAACTCGCCTCCGCCCTCCGCCGGCTTCGTCATGAGCGCGATCCTTTCCGTGACTTCCGGATAAGCGAGCCGGTCCGAAAATGATAGGCGTCGCGATCGCGCCGCCTTGCATCCTCTCCATTCCGGCCTCCCATTCCAATTGGGTTCCCCCCCGGGCTCGCCTATAAGCGCGGGACTCGCTGCAACGGAGGCAGAGCTGAAAGTGGCCTGGGGCACCGCCTACCCGTCGTCCTCGCTCGCCGATCCCGCCGGGTCCGGCGCCGTCGTCGCCGCGGTTCAGTGGCTGCAATATACCTTGCTCGGAACGGTGGCGACGACCGTCGCCGTGATCAGCGTGGCGACGGTCGGGCTGATGATGCTGTCCGGACGGATCGACCTGCGCAGGGGCGCGAGCGTCATCGTCGGCTGCTTCATCCTGTTCGGGGCCTCGACGATCGCGTCGGGGATAAGTTCGGTCGCCACGGGCGACTACGCGCCGCCCGATGCGGCCTTTGTCGTCCAGCCCTGGGTTACGCCGCCCCCGACCCCGACCCCGACGCCCGCGCCGGTCCCGGCCCCGCCGGTGGATCCCTATGCGGGTGCCGCGGTGCCGAGCCAATGACGATGAAGGGCGGGTCGTAGGGGAGGCCCTCGCCGCTCGCCGCTCGGCCAGCTTGACTTGGCCGCTCGCCGCGCCGCACCTGCGGCGATGACCCGCATCGCTTTGTACCAGGCCAATACCGGCATCGACCCCGCCGCCAATGCGGCGGCGCTCGTCGCCGCCGTCAGCGAGGCCGCCGCCGGCGGCGCGGCCATGCTGTTCACTCCCGAAATGTCGGGCCTGCTCGACCGCGACCGGGCTCGCGCCGCCGCGCGTCTTCGGGCGGAAGCGGCCGATCCGGTGCTGGCCTCGGTTCGGGCGGCGGCGGCGCGGGCGGGGCTCTGGGTCCATCTCGGCTCGCTCGCCATTCGGAACGAAGAGGCCGGGAAGCTTCACAACCGCTCCTATCTTATAGATGGCGAGGGCGAGGTCCGCGCCCGCTACGACAAGCTCCATCTGTTCGACGTGGACTTGCCCACCGGCGAGAGCTGGCGGGAATCGGCATCCTACGCTCCGGGGGAGCGGGCGGTGGTCGCCGACTCGCCGGTCGGGCCGCTCGGCCTGTCCATCTGCTACGACCTGCGCTTTCCCGACCTGTACCGTGCCCTCACCGACGCCGGGGCCCGGGTGCTCGCGATCCCCGCGGCCTTCACGGTCCCCACCGGCCGGGCGCATTGGCACGTGCTGATGCGCGCCCGGGCGATCGAGGCCGGCGCCTTCGTCGTCGCCGCGGCCCAGTCGGGCCTCCACGAGGATGGCCGCGAGACCTTCGGCCACAGCCTGGTCGTGGACCCTTGGGGGGAGGTCGTGCTCGACATGGAAGAGGGGGAGGGGGTCGGATTCGCCGACGTCGAGCTCGCCGAGGTCGAAGCCGTCCGGGCCCGGCTTCCGGCGCTTCGCCATCGCCGCGCCATTCCGGCGGTAACCAGGGTGCGATGATCGTCTTCGACCTCAAATGCGGGGCGGTGGGCCACGTGTTCGAAGCCTGGTTCGCCTCCTCGTCCGCCTTCGAGGAGCAGAGGGGCAGGGGACTGGTCGCCTGTCCGCTCTGCGGCTCGGCCGAGGTCGCCAAGGCGCCGATGGCGCCCGCGGTGCGGGCAAAGGGCAATGCCGCGCCGGCCGCCGCGTCCGCCGGGAGCCTATTGGCAGGGGCTCCGGACGAGGTGAAGACGATGCTCGCCGCCGCGGCCGCGTTGCAAAAGACCCTCCTCGCCGGCTCGGAGAGCGTCGGGCCGCGTTTCGCCGCCGAAGCCCGGGCCATCCATCTCGGCGAGGCGGATCCCCGGCCCATCCACGGCGAAGCGACCCGAGCGGAAGCGCAGACCCTGATCGAGGAGGGCGTGCCGATCGCGCCCCTGCCTTTCCCTGTAAGGGATCCAATCGAAGAAAACTGACAATGAACCCGGATCCTGCGCTCGGCGGATCGTTCTCGCTTACCGCCATCCTCGCCTGGGATCGGAGCGCATTGCCGCGGCCGCCGCCCACAGCGGGAGGCATTCGCGCCCGGTCATGGCCGCCAATAGCTTATTCGCCATGACGTGACGGCCGTCACGCGGTTGGCCGCGGCCCGGTTGATACCTGAAGCTTCCGGCTTCTCGCGAGAGAGGCGTTTCCGCTCCGGGCTCCTCGCCGGGAGTGCGCTGTGGGGAGATCAACGATGCAGCCGTTTTCCTCGCCGTCAAAAGAATATATCCCGCCGCTTCCGGAACTGATCCCCCCCGCCGCGGCCGGGCCGGATCCGCAGCCGGCATCGAACGAAGATGGTTTCGGCAACCTCGCCCACGCGATCCCGAGCGCTTTGGTTCCGGCCATCGCGCTTCGGAGCGTGCGGTGCGGCTGCTGGCTGCTCAACTACACTCCCACCGGCTCCGGCTTCGTCACCTTCGACGGCACGATGCGGGTCGAGTGTCACGATGCGGGCCGTACCGCGTCGGGCGATCTCTACCAGCGCGGGATCCGCTTCGCCGGCTTTCCGCCCCGGCCGGTGCTCGGCCCGGCGCCCAATCCGGCAGGCGGTATCCCGATCTTCGGGCGCAGCCGCTATCGCTATTACGTTCGAGTCACCGAAATCCTCGAGCGGTTCACGCTCTTCACAGGCTTCCGGCTCGGCTTCCAGCTCTACCGCTTCGACGCCGCCGCCGGAAGCTGGGCCAGCGAGGGGGACTTCAGCGCCCAGATGACCTGGATCCCGGCGCCGAGCGGCTACCCGTCGGCCAACAATTATCTGGAAGGCGACGTTCGCAATTCCAGCGGCACGGTGGTCGGGCGGCTGAAGATGGGCTGGCTCTCGACCCGGCTTAGGCGAGTCGTCGTCGAAATCGACACGGTCGCGGGCTCGGAGCGTCCGGTCGACAACGGCTCCGGCGTCGGCTGGGCCCAGATCTTCGATGCCGTCAACTGGGAAGCGAACGTGCTGCTCGGCGACACCAATGTGGCCCAGCCGAGCGGTCCGGGCTGGTCGGACGGGGAGATGCACGCGGCGATGCTCGCGCGCCGCGATCCGGTCAGCCTCGACTCGGAGTGGCGCTACCACATTCTCGCGGTGCGGACGATCGACTCGACCCCCCGGGGGATCATGTACGATGCCGGAGGCAGCGATTCGAACAACGTCCCGCGGGAAGGCGTGGGGATCTCGACGCACTGGACCATCCCCAACACCGCCGACTGGGGCCTCGTCCGGGGCCAGCGTTTCGGAGCGGCCCCGGCGCCGTTCTTCCGGACCGCCGTCCACGAGCTCGGCCATGCCCTGGGCCTCTACCACAACACGGTTGACAACGGCTTCATGAACACGACCGACGTCATCGCGGGAAGCGCGACGGCCGCCAACCCGTTTCCCAACAACATCAAATGGGCCTTCGCCGACGACGACCTCAAGCGGCTCCGCCATTATCCGGACGTGTTCGTGCGGCCCGGGGGAACCGCCTTCGGAACCGCCTCTAACGCGACTCCGCCGATCACCCCGACCGACCGCCAGGCGGAGATGCCGGGTCTCGAGCTCGCCGTCACCCCGTTGCTGGGGGAAGTGCCTATCGGCGCTCCCGTCCGGGTCAGGATCGAGCTTCGCAACGTCGGCGACTTCGTTCAGCGCGTGCCCGCCCGCCTCAGCCTCAAGACGGATTTCGTCCGGGGCTGGGTGATCGACGCCTCCGGGGCGCGCAAGAGCTTCAGCCCCCTGGTGCGCTGCATCGAGGACAAGCCGATGCGCGATCTCGATCCGGGCGACTCGGTGGCCTACGACCTGACGCTGCTGCGCGGATCCGAAGGGGCGCTGTTCCCGGCCGGCGGTCTCTACGAAGTCCTGGTCGAAATCTCCTGGGAGGTGGAGGAGGTCGAGGCCGTCGTCGCCGGCCGGGCAAGCCTTCTGGTCACCGGTGCCGCGAGCGCTTCGCACGCCGCGGCGGCCCATTGGCTGCTCGCAACGCCGGACGCGCACCTCGTCCTCGCTTTGGGCGGCGAGCATCTCGACGACGGCATCAGGGCAATCCACGCCGCTCTCGACGACGAGGTGCTTCGGCCGCATTATGCGGTGATCGAGGCCAGGAGGATCGCCACTCTCGATCAGCGGGCCGGGCGCAAGGTCCGGGCCGAGGTCCGGAATCTTCTTGCGGACGACACCGTCATGAGCCAGTCCGAGAGTGAAAAGCTGGATCAGCTCGTCGGCAACGGCAAGCCGCCGACGGTCTCCGCCCGGGTCGAGGCCGGGAGCGGTGCGAAACGGTCCCCGATGCCGGGTCGAAGAAAAAGAAGGAATAAATGAACCGTCCTTCGCCTTACCCGGCTCGATGCGCGTCCTGCCTGCCGGCGCCGCCCCGGCGGTCGGACCGATGACCGCTCCGGGCATCGTCGGAAGCTGGCGCAAGCGCGCCGCGCCGCCATGCGCCGCGCGCTATCCCGACGTGCTGGAGTTCCTGCCGGGCGGCCAGTATCGGGGATATAGCGATCCGGCCGGCGAATTCACCCACTGGGACGTCGGCACGTGGGAGGCGAGGGGCGCGGGCCGGATCGCGGTATCGACGGCGAACGACGCCGTCGTAACCTATCGGTTCGAGCTTCGCGCCGGCCGGCTGAGCTTCACCGATCCCGACGGCTGCGAATTCAGCTACGAGCCCGACGACCAGGCCGGCGGCGGCCCGCCCGGTTGACCGCCGCCGCCGCGCCCCTTAGTCGGTCGCGAAGGCGGAGCGGCCCCGTAGCTCAGCAGGATAGAGCATCAGATTCCTAATCTGAGGGCCACAGGTTCGAATCCTGTCGGGGTCACCACCGCCCCGCCTAGGCGGAGACAGCATGGCCGAACATCGGGAACCGGGCGATGGCGACCTCGTCCGCCCGGCCGCAAAGATCGACGTTCCCGCGGACGTGCAGGATGCGGTGCGGACGCTCATCCGATGGGCCGGGGACGATCCCGACCGCGAGGGTCTGCTCGACACCCCCGCCCGGGTCGGCCGCGCCTGGAAGGAATATGCGCAGGGCTATGGCGAAGACCCTTCGCACCATCTCAGCCGGACCTTCGAGGAGGTGGGCGGCTATGACGAGATCGTGCTTTTGAAGGACATCCCGTTCCAGTCGCATTGCGAGCACCATCTCGCGCCGATCATCGGCAAGGCCTCGATCGCCTATCTCCCGGCCGAGCGGGTGGTCGGAATCTCCAAGCTCGCGCGGGTCCTGCACGGTTTCGCGCGGCGCCTTCAGGTCCAGGAGCGGCTGACCGCACAGGTCGCCGACTGCGTCTGGGAGCATCTGAGGCCTCAGGGCGTCGCGGTCGTCATCGAGGCCAGCCACGCCTGCATGACCGCCCGCGGGGTCCACACGCCCGGGGTGATGATGACGACCAGCCGGATGATGGGCGTCTTCCGCGAGGACAATCGAAGCCGCCGCGAGGTGCTCGCCCTGATGGGCTATTAGTCAGAATTCCTCCCCCGCATTTGCGGGGGAGGGGGATCGCGCGAAGCGCGGTGGAGGGGACCTTCGGGCGCTGAAAGAACCCCTCCACCAGGCTTCGCCTGGTCCCCCTCCCCGCGAAATCGCGGGGAGGATTTTAGAGAACCGACTCCAGCACCGCCGTCCTCAGCCGCTCGATCCCCATCCCGTTCTCGGCCGACGTGACGATGATCTCCGGATGCGCCGCCGGATGCTTGCGGCCTTCGTCGGCCGTCGCCGCCTCGACCTCGGCGAGCTCGCTGGCCTTCACCTTGTCAGCCTTGGTGAGCACCAGGTGATAGCTCACTGCGGCGTCGTCGAGCATCTTCATGACGTCGAGGTCGATCTCCTTCAGCCCGTGCCGGGAGTCGACGAGGACGAGCGCCCGCTTCAGCGCCTGCCGCCCGCGAAGGTAGGAATTGATCAGCTGGCGCCATTTCTTGACCACGTCCTTGGGTGCCTTGGCGAAGCCGTAGCCGGGCATGTCGACGAGCCGGAAGCGGATGGGCTCGCCGACGTCGAAGAAATTGAGCTCCTGGGTCCGACCCGGCGTGTTCGAGGTGCGGGCCAGGCCGTTGCGGTTGGTCAGCGCGTTGAGAAGCGAGGACTTGCCGACGTTGGAGCGGCCGGCGAAGGCCACTTCCGGCACTCCGGGATCGGGCAGGAACCTCAGCCCCGGCGCCGATTTGAGGAAGGCGATCGGCCCCGAAAAGAGCTTCCTGGCGGTCTCGTCCAGATCCGTCCCGGCGTCGCTCACTTTGCGGGCGCGGGCGTTTCCGCCGCCGCCCTCATCCCGGGATAGCGCGTGTAGAGCCACTTCTGCTGGAGGATGGTGAGGACGTTGTTCACCGTCCAGTAGAGCTGCAGGCCCGCGGCGAACGGCGCCATCACGAACATCAGCACCCAGGGCATGATCGCGAACATCTGCTTCTGCACCGGATCCGTGGCCGGCGGGTTGAGCTTGAACTGCAGCCACATCGAGATTCCGAGCAGGATCGGAAGCACGCCCAGTGCGAGGAAATGCGGCGGAGTGAAGGGCAGATAGCCGAACAGATTGACCGGCGTGAGCGGATCCGGCGCCGAAAGGTCCTTGATCCACAGCACGAACGGCTTGTGACGCATCTCCACCGACACCATCAGCACCTTGTAGAGGGCGTAGAAGATCGGGATCTGGATCAGGATCGGCAGGCACCCGGCCATCGGATTGACCTTCTCCTCCTGATAGAGCTTCAGCATCTCCTGCTGGAGCCGCGGCTTGTCGTCCTTGTGCCGTTCCTGGAGCGCCTTCATCTTGGGCTGAAGCACCCGCATCGCCGCCATCGACTTGAACTGCTTCTGGGCGATCGGGAACATCAGGGTCCGCACGATCAGGGTCAGGCACATGATCGCCAGCCCGAAATTGCCGATCTGGGCGTAGAGCCAGCTCAGGAGGGAGTAGATCGGCTTCATGAACCAGCGGAACCAGCCCCAGTCGATGGCCCGTTCGAGCGGGGTGCCGAGCTGCTGCGTATAGCGGTCGAGAAGCTGGATTTCCTTGGCCCCCGCGAAGACGTGCGAGACGTAGCGCGATTGCTGCCCGCGCGGCGTAATGACCGGCTCGGCGACGGCATCGGCCTGATAGCTGTCGCCGGCCTGCTTGTGCCGGAAGGTCGCGGCGACCGATTTGCCCTGGTCGGGCACGACCGCCGTCAGCCAGAAATGGTCGGTGAAGCCGATCCAGCCGCCCCGGCTGTTGTAATTGCGTTCGCCCGCCTCCGCGACGTCGCTGTAATTGTTGCCGTAGTCGGCCGCGCCGTTGAACACGCCCATCGGCCCGGCATGGGCGGTCCAGGAATCGGGGTCCTTCGAAGCGCCGCTCCGGCTGAGCACGGAATAGGGCCGGGCGGCGAAGTCGCCGGCGCCGCGGTTGACCACCCGCTGGTCGACCGTGAAAAGATAGCTGTCGTCGACGGCCACGACGATCTGGAAGACCTGGCCCTTGCCATTGTCCCAGCTGAGAGTGACTGGAGTACCCGGGGCCAGGCGGGTCGAGGCCGAAGACCACAAGGTATCCGGCCCCGGAACGCTCTCCGGCTGGCCGATCCAGCCGAGGCCGGCGAAATAGGAGCCCGGGCCGCCCTCCGGCGACAGCAGCCGGATCGGCGGCGAGTTCGGGGCCACGCCCTCGCGATGGGTGGTAAGGACGAGATCGTCGATCCGCGCGCCCTTGAGGTTGATCGATCCGGCCAGGCGCGGAGTCTCGATCCGGATCCGCGGCGTTTCGCGCATCACCTGGGCGCGGTCTCGGACGGCGACGGGGCCGTCGGCCGTCGGATCGGCCTTGGGCTGGGGGAGGGGCACCGTCTTGCCCTCGACCACCTTGGCCGCGGGCGGGTTCGCGGTCGGCAGGAACCGCTCGCTGAGGAAGTTCCAGCCGATCAGGACGATCGCCGACAAGACGATCGCCAGGATCATGTTGCGATGCTCGTTCACCTATTCCCCCTCAAGGTACCGGATCGTGGCCCGAGCCGCCCCAGGGGTGGCATCTGAGCAGTCGTTTCGCGGCCAGCCAGGATCCGCGAAGCGCCCCATAGCGCCGGAGCGCGGTGATTGCATAGGCCGAGCAGCTCGGCTGGAAGCGGCAGCTCGGCGGAAGGACCCGGGACGGGCCGATCTGCCAGCCGCGCGCGACCTGGATGAGAAGGCGGGCGATCATGCGCCCGTGTCCGTCGTCCCGGCGGAGGCCGGGACCTCGGGGAGACCCGCCGAGCCTTTCCGCCTCGAGGTCCCGGCTTCCGCCGGGATGACGGGAGAAGCTGCCACCTTCCGCAAGGCTTTCTCGAGCTCACCCCTCATAAGCCCGAAATCCCGCTCGATCCCGCCTTGCCGGCCGATCAGCACATGGTCCGCGCCGGCGATGCCCTTCTCTGGAAGAAGCTCGCGGGCCAGAATCCGGAAGCGCCGCTTCATCCGATTGCGGACCACCGCCCCGCCGATCTTCTTCGTGACCGTGATCCCGAGCCGGATCGCCGGATCGCCGTCCTCGCGCGGCCGGACCAGCAGGACGAACCCGGGCATGGGGGCGCGGCGGCCGCGATTGGCGGCCAGGAAATCGGCTCTGCGGGTGAGGGAGCTCAGGCGGAGAGGGTCTTGCGGCCCCGCGCCCGGCGCGCGGCCAGGACCTTGCGGCCGCCCACGGTCGCCGTCCGGGCCCGGAAGCCGTGCCGGCGCTTGCGCACGAGATTGCTCGGCTGGAAGGTGCGCTTCATCGCTCTTACCTCGAATATCGGAATTAAAAGGGCCGCCCTTCAGGGGACGGCCTTCGTTGCCGGTCCCGTTAGGCAAATCGCCGCCTGAAGTCAATTCCTGCCGCGCCTTGGCGAGCTCCTGGCGGCGCTTCGCGCTCGCCCGCCTCAGCCCCCAGTCGGCCCAGTCGCCCTTCTTCGGGTGGCTGCGCTTGAAGCGGACGTAACGCCGCTTGGCCCAGGCGCTGTACCTCAGGACGAGCGTCAGCCCGGCGGCGAAGACGACCACGCCTCCCGGTCCCGGGATGGGCCCGACCAGCGGAGTCAGCCCGATCAGGATGAACCCGACCCCGACCAGCGCGCTGCGCACCGCCGGATAGTTCGTCAGGTGCCGCCAGTCGATCCTGCCCATGGTCCCCATGTGGGAAAGCTGTGTTAGCCGCGCAAGACGGCTAGGTCAGCCCATGTCGAACTCGCTGGCGGTCACTTGGCCCAAGACGCCGTTCGTGCCGGGGAGAGTGCTGAAGGAGAGCTTCGGCCGGCCCGGCTGGACGTCGAAATGGTCGAGCGTCTCGTCGCTGAGCACGGTCAGCGCCTGGGCATTGGTCTCGCCGGTGAGCTTGTCGACCTCTGCGCGCGCCCCTTCCGGCGTCTCGGAATTGACCATGTAGAAGCCGTTGGTGCCCCCGAACCAGGCCATCACCATATATCCGCTCATCCGTTCCTCCCGTGTCGGCGCCGACGTTCGGCGTCTTTGGCACCCCCGTCAAACCCGGCTTCAGTTGTACACTGCGTAAACCGTTGACTACGAGCTCCCCATACGGCGAAAAGGGGTGAAGGGAGGGCTTCAACTTGGTCGCGCACGTCGCCACGGTAGCGTTTCTGGGGCTGGAGGCGCGAGCGGTCGAGGTTCAGGTGCAGATTTCGGCCGGCCTGCCCAAATTCCTCGTCGTCGGGCTTCCCGACAAGGCGGTCGCCGAGAGCCGCGAGCGGGTCCATGCCGCGCTCGCCGCGATCGGGCTGTCGCTCCCGCCCAAGCGGATCACGGTCAACCTCTCGCCCGCCGACCTCCCGAAGGAAGGCTCGCATTACGACCTTCCGATCGCGCTCGGCATGCTCGCCGCTCTTGGCGCGATCGATGCCGAGACCCTGGCCGGCTATGTCGCGGTCGGTGAGCTCGGCCTCGACGGCCGGATCGCGCCGTCCCCCGGCGTTCTGCTGGCGGCGATGAACGCTTCGGCCCGGAGCCTCGGCCTCGTCTGCCCCGCAGCGCAGGGCGCCGAAGCCGCCTGGGCGGGCGACGTCGAGATCGTCGCCGCGCCCGATCTCATCGCCCTGCTCAATCATTTCCGGGGCAGCTATATTCTCTCGCCCCCGGCGCCCGGCGAGGCGGAGCCATCCGGTTCCGGTCCCGATCTCGCCCAGGTGAAAGGCCAGGAGACGGCCAAGCGCGCCCTCGAGATCGCGGCAGCGGGGGGTCACAACCTGCTGATGGTCGGCCCGCCCGGCGCCGGCAAGTCGCTGCTCGCCGCCTGCCTGCCCGGAATCCTCCCGGATCTTACTCCGGCGGAGGCGCTGGAAGTGTCGATGATCGCGAGCGTTGCCGGGACCCTCTCGGGCGGCCGGCTGATTCGGACGAGGCCCTACCGAGCCCCGCACCACAGCGCCTCGATGGTGTCCCTCGTCGGCGGCGGCCTCCGGGTCCGGCCCGGCGAGGTCAGCCTCGCCCATCTCGGGATCCTGTTCCTCGACGAGCTTCCCGAATTCCAGCGCTCCGCCCTCGATTCGCTCCGCCAGCCGCTTGAGACGGGAACGGTCAGCGTTGCCCGGGCGAACGCCCATGTCACCTTTCCGGCCCGGGTCCAGCTCGTCGCCGCGATGAATCCCTGCCGCTGCGGCCATCTTGGCGATCCCGCGCTCGCCTGCTCGCGGGCGCCGCGCTGCGCCGCCGACTATCAGGCGCGCGTATCGGGGCCTCTGCTCGACCGCATCGACCTTCATGTCGACGTCCAGGCGGTGGCCGCCGCCGATCTCGTCCTTCCGCCGCCCTCGGAAGGCTCGGCGCAGGTCGCCCGCCGGGTCGCCGCGGCCCGCGCCGTGCAGACCGCGCGCTATGAAGGGCAGGGCATACGCACCAACGCCGAGGTCGACGGCGAGCGCCTCGAGGCGGTGGCGAGGCCCGACGAGCCCGGGCGCCGGCTGCTCGCCCAGGCCGCCGAAGCCATGCGCCTCTCCGCCCGCGGCTTCCACCGGGTGATGCGCGTCGCGCGCACCGTCGCCGACCTCGCGGGCAGCGACGACGTCCGCCGAATCCACGTCGCCGAAGCGCTCAGCTACCGGCGCCAGGCGCCGCGTAACTGACCCGGCGATATTCCGATTGAATCCGCCCCTCTAAATTCGGAAGATGCGCCCGACCGCAATCGTGCGGCAAAAGGGGGAATCGCGATGCAACGGATATTACCGCCGCCCAAAGGCCATGCCGAGTTTTCTGCCGTTCGGGGCGCATCGCGGTCGCAATTCGCCGCGCCGGTGACGGGGGCCGTTCGCGACGGGTCCTGCTGATCGCGCTCCACGCTTCATCATGATGGTCATCGAGGGCGCCGGCCGCCGCGACCGCTCCGGTCGCGCAAATCGTCGGCGCTGAAAATAGGGGAAATAGCGATGCGACAATTCAATCTGGGCAGCGCCTGGTCCAAAGGCACTGAATTTATCTCACGGCACGCCGCCAATCAGGCGATCATCCTGATCGGCATGGGCATCCTCGCGCCGGCGATCCTGCAATTCGCGGTCGGCGGCGGGGTCACGGGGATGAACCCGATGATGATGGGTCAGAACGCGTTGGGCGCGGGCGCTTCGGTAGCCGCGCTGGCCGGCACGATGATCCTCGTCATGATCGTCAGCTACGTGTTGCAGATGGGAAGCTATTTCAGTTCCTGGCGGATCGGCCTTGCCAATGGCGAGACGCTTGGCGGCGCGATCATCTACGGCATCATCTGCGCGGTATTGGCCCTTCTCCTCTTTTTCCTGCTCGTGATGGCGGTCGTGATCCTGGCCGGTCTGGCGACGCAGAGCGGCACCGCCGTCGCGATCCTGGCGATGCTGGTCGCCATTCCGGCGCTGATCGTCACGGCGGCCCTCTACTCCGTGATCATGGCGACGGTGGCCGTGGCCCTGATCCTCATGCTCCTGATCGCCCTGGCCTTCGGGGCCTCGATGGGCGCTTCCAACCCGGCCCTCGCCATGGCCGGACAGGGAACCATTGCGGTGCTGATCGGCCTGGCCATCGCCGTGCTGCTGTTCTGGCTGACCGCGCGGTTCAGCTGCACGACCTCGGTGATGGCCGATCGAAAGAGCTTCAACCTGTTCGCCGGGCTTGCCGAATCGTGGCGCCTGACCGGGCCGAACCAATTGCGCATCATGGCCTATCTGGCTCTGCTCGGTATCTTGCTGTGCGTCGTCATCCTGGTCCTCGTCATGATCCTGGGAGCGAGCATGATGGGGAGCATGTCCAGCGGCCAGGTGCCGAATGTCGGAATTGGGTCCCAGATCGCCATGCTCGTCGTCGGCATTCCCTTCGCCTACCTGACGGCGCTTGTGCCCGCCGGCATCTACCGCGAGCTGTTCGAGGAGACGGAGGTCGCGGAGGTCTTTGCCTAGCCGCCGGGTTGTCGCCGCGCCCCCGTCGGTTGCGGGGGCGCGCGCTCGGCGCTAGAGGGCCCGCGTGCCCCCGTGGCGGAATTGGTAGACGCGCTCGACTCAAAATCGAGTTCCGCAAGGAGTGCCGGTTCGAGTCCGGCCGGGGGCACCAGGGGCGGGTTTCAGGATCCTAGTTCACGATATAGCCGAATTGCAGGTTGAAGCTCGAATTGGCGGCCATCGCGCCTTTCGGGCGGATACGGATCCGGTTGACGAGCGGATCGGCCCCCCGGCTGTCGGCCGTCGGCACGTAGGTCCAGTTCGTCCCGCCGTCCTTCGAGAAGTCGATGTCGTCGGTCGTGCTCGCGAGGCTGGTGAAGGTGTAGGTGAGGGCGGAGGCGGTGGCGCCGTTCTGGAAGCGCAGCGGGCCTCCGCTCGATCCCGAGATATTGCCGACGAAGAGCGAGAGCCCGGCGGGCGTCGGATCGATGACGACGATGCTGTCCGCCGTCGCGGCGAAGGGGTTGGGATTGGTGATCGCGACCGTATAGGCGACCCGGGCGCCCGGGATCAGCTTCGGGTTGGTCGTCCCGTTTTGCGGATCGGTGCTCGCCGCGCTCGACTTGGCCATGGTCAGCGGCGCGGGAGTGATGACGGTGAAGGCGGCGCTCGCCGTCGGGGTGGTCGCGGCGCCGAAGGCGGCCCGGGCGCTGTTGGTATAGGTGCCGGCGGCCGACGGCATCTGGACGGTGTAGATGAGCTTCACGGTCCCGCCGGCGGCGATCAGATAGGATTGGTCCTGGCGTCCGACGAAGGTGAGCGTTCCGGTCGCGTTGGCGGCCGGGACGCTGCTCGAATTGGCCGCCGTGACGTTGCTCGCGGCGTCGAGCGCGAGGAACTTGGCGCCGGCTGGAAGCGTGTCGACGAACTGCGAGATGCGGCTGTTATAAGCCGAGGGATTGGTCACGGTGACCGTATATTTGACGGTTGCCGCGGAGCCCGCAATGGCGCTCGTGATGTCGGAGGCCTTGGCGATCGTGAACGGGTTCGTGGCGCCCGGAAAGCTGATGCTGATGCTGCCGGAGCCGTCGTAATTGCCGGTATATTTGAGCGCATTGCCGGACGTCATCGTCGCATAGGGCCGGGCCGTCGTCGAAGCGCCCGCGCATTGATATTCGAAATAATAGCGCACGTTCGCGAAATAGCCGTTTCCGGACTGTTTCTGCGTCTGGCGGAAATAGATTTTGTTGGTCGTGCCGACCGTGATCGGGGTGATGTTGCTGCCGCGGATTTCGGTTCCGACGAGCCGAAAGCAGACGGCGTCGAACAGCTGGCTCCCGGAAGGCTGGAGGATGAACTCGTCGCCGATGTCGCTGCCGCCGAAATCGTAGGCGGCGTCGAACCAGATCGTCTGCCCGACCACCGCCCCCGGCCCGAGGGTCGATGATAGGACGTTGCCGCCCGCATTGGCGCTGATCGAGCTGATCGAGCTCAGCCCCACGGTCCTCGAGACGCCCGCCGCGGTCGAGGCGATGCTGATCGTCGAGGTGACGCTCGCGGCGCTGCAGCCGTAGCGGACGAACCAATAGACGCCCGTGCTCTGGCCCGGTCCAAGCGACCCCACCGATTGCGACGGGGTCTGTCCGAGCGAGAAATTGCCGGAGACCCCGCTTATCGTCGCGACGATGTCGTTCACCGTCGAAGCGCCGCCGTTGGTGATGACGCCGCCGACATAGATGGCCCGCGGCCCGGAGCCGGCGCAATTGTTGCTGTCGATCGGCATCGACTGGACGTTCGTCGCCGAATCGCCCGTGCGCAGCTGGAAGGTCAGCTGAGCCTGAGCGACCGAGGCGAAGCCGAAGGCGGCCAGCAGGAAGCCGAGAAGTCGAAGCAGCCGCATCACCGAATCCGGGCAGCCGGGCCCGGGCCCGCGCCCGGTGCGCGGGCGATAAACGCTCCCAAGAGCTTCGCGAGGTGCGCGCGCGCCCGTCTCAAATAGAATCCCCTACCCTGGGCCGTGCCGAAGCGCGGCCCCCCGCCGCCACCTAGGACGAAAAGGGTTGAAGCGAAGTTAACCATGGGCCCCGGCCGTGCGGCCGGGCCGTGGTCATTTCACCTTGATCCGGTAGCTGATCGTGAAACCGGGCGAGCCGGACCCCGACGTTCCGGCGAAGGTCCCGCGGGGAGTCACCCGGATATGGGTCACGGCCGAATCGAAGCCGCTCGCGTCGGCGACCGGAGTGTAGCCGAAGCTCGATCCCCCGTTGTTCGAGAAGGCGAGGTCGTCGGTCGTGCTCGCGAGGCTCGAATAAGCGTAGCTGAGCCCGCTCGATGGGGAGCCCTGGACGAACGCCACCGGCCCCGAGCCGGCGCCGCCGAGATCGCCGACGTAGAGCGAGGCCTGCGCCGGCACCGACTGGACGACGACGACCGAATTGGAGTCGGGATAGCCGGCGCTGCCGTTGGTGACGTTGAGCGAATAAACCAGGATCGCGCCGGGGATTGCCTTCGGGTTGACCGTCCCGTTGCTCGGGTCGGACACCAGCGGATGGGAGAGCACCGTCGTCAGGCTCGGCGCCGGATCGGTGACCACCACCAGCTGCGGGCGCTGGCTGACCGTGCCCCATTCGCGGCTGGTGAAGGTGGCGAGCGTGTTGTTGCCGGCGATCCGGGTTATGATCCCGTAATTCGCCGCCGTGCCCGCGCGCCACTGCGCGACGAGGGCGGTCACGTCGATATCGTAATAGCGCCCGGTCGAGGCCGGAACGAAGCTTCCCACCGCGGTGGCGTTGTAGGAGACGCCGGCGCTGTTCGCCCAGGTCAGGGTGGTTTCCGACCAGCTTTGGGTCACCCGGTAGAGGCTTACGCTGCTGCTGTCGGCGCCGGTCACCCACAGTCGCAGCGTCGCGCTGACGACGCGCTGGCTCGAGGGGATGGAGGCGAGGCTGAACTGATAGAGGCTTCGATGCTCGCCGGTGGAATGCTGGCGCGTGCTCAGCGCCGTGCAGCTTCCGCAATTTGCGGTCCCGCCGCCATTCTCCCTGACGTCCGTGTCCTGGCTGGGCGTGAGATTATAGGTAGCGGCCGCCGCCGGCATGCCGAGCAGCAGGGCGCCGGCGGCGAAGAGGAGGCGGAGCAGCCCCGTCACCGGCCGCCCAGGCCCAGCGACTGCAAGGTCAGCTGGTCGAACTTGAAGCGCATCGTCACATAGGGTCCGCTGCGCGTGTAGCGGGCCTCCTCGAAGTCGCGATCGTGGAAGCCGGCGAAATTCCAGCCGACCGACACCCAGCCGTTCTCGAACGGCGTGAAGCCGAGGCTCGGCCCCGCCGACCAGGCGAAGCTGTCGCCGCTCAGCCCGCCCCGGACGGTGCCGGCGACGCCGACATCGATCGTGTCGGAAAGGTCGAAGCGGAAGTCGGCGCCGACCACGTTGCTCCAGCCGCCGACATCCTGGTCGCCGAACGTCTCCGAAACGTAGCGCGAGCCCCAGAACACCGAGATTTCGGACCGGCCGTCGGTGCGGTTGACCGAGAGCGAGTTGATCAGGCGGCGCGAGCGGGCGTCGCCGCTGACCGTGAGCGGAAGCCCGATCGGCCCGGGCCGGCCGGCGACGGCGCCGGTCACCTTGTCCTCGCGAAGCTCGAACTTCTCGAGCCACGACCAGCGGTTCCCCGCCGACCGATGGGCCCAGCTCAGCTGGAGGTTGGCGGTGCGCGTCTCCGTGCCCTCCGCGCTCCTGGCGACGAACCAGTTGAGGGCGCCGCCGACCGCTTCGCCCTCGCCCATCTGGCGGAGCGCCGCGGCGGTGAGGCCGTAGCGGTCGCCCTGGTCGCCGGCGCGATATTCGGCCCGGCCGGTGACGCTCCAGCGGTCGGCGCGATAGGTGGCTCCGGCGGTCAAGGCCGTGAAATCCTCGGTGAGCGTTCCTGCGCCGCCGCCGACGAAGCCGCCGCTCGCGACCGGGTGGAGCGGGTTGAGGACCCGGGCAGGGTCGATCCCGCCCAGCGTCTTGTTGGCGTCGATCGAAGCGTCGACCGACCAATGCTTGTCGAGCACCAGCGACTGGGAGAGGCCGAAGGCGGCGAAGCTGCGCGGTCCGTATTCGGCGATGTCCTGGACGTTGCCGCTGAGCGCGATTCGGGCGCCGGCCCAGGGCTGGACGTCGAAGCCGAGCCGAGCGGTGCGGGCGTCGATCTTCTCGCCGTCGGCGATTTCGTAGGCGCCGACGAGCTGGATGCCGCTGGTCACCGCGTAGCGGGCGCTGAGGCGGTGGCGGGCCGGGAAGTCGACGCTCTCCGATTTGCCGAGCGGGATCTCGGTCTGGCCGTCCAGCTCGAGCTTGTTGTCGAGCAGCCGCTTGGTGGCGCCGAGCGTCAGCAGGGTCGAGCGGGCGCTCCGGCCGTCGGCGAGGCGGTCGTCGGCGAAGGTGAGTCCGGCGCGCCCGGTGAGGTCGGGCCGGCGATATTCGACGAGCGCGCGGGCGGCGATCCGGCGGGCGTCGCTCGCCAGATAATCCTCGTGCCAGGCGCTTCCGACGAGGGACCAGGTGTCGCCGAAGCGGGCACGGGCGTCGAGCCCGAACTTGCGGGTCCCGTTCTCGGCGCTGCTGGTCTGGCCGAGTCCGAAGCCGGCCTCGCGCTCGCGCGCATAAGCGAGGAGGTCGAGCCGCGAGCCGTGATGCTCGGCCTCGACCTGCCAGGCGGTGGCGGTTCCCGCCGACGCCGCGGCCGAGCCGGCCTTGGCCTCGTTGTCGCTGACCGCGACCTCCGCCCGGATCTCGGTGGAGAGGCTGGGGCGGTAGCGGACGTCGGCGCCGGCGAGGCTGGTCCGGGCCGTACCGTCCGAATCGCTGACCGCGGTCGCGGCGACCTGGACCTTGCGGTCGCGGCTGCGCCAGCTCGCCCGGCCGCCGGCATTGAGCGTCCGGCTCGCGATCCCGTCCACTTCATAATCGGCGACGATGAACTGGGGGTCGAGCGCCGAGCTTCTGCTCAGGATCGGCTCCCTGAAGCGCAGGGTCCCGAGCCGATAGTCGATGTCGTAGTCGACGTGGCGCGAGAGCAGCCGGCGCTCGACGATCCGGTCCGAACGGATCCGGTCGCGCACCTCGATCCACACCCGCTCGGAGTTGGCGAGGATGTCGCGGGCGCCGAGCGCATAGGGGCCGCTCAGGCCGTTGCCCTGGATTTCGTCGTGGCGGTGGCGGTTCGGGCTGTCGGCCGCGAACGCGGTCGCGGCGACCCGGTCCGAGCGATATTCGGCTTTGACGCCGTTGAAGGCGCGGACGTAGCGGGCGAGCTCGGGCTCGTCGATTCCGGTCTCGTAATCGCCGAACAGGGCATAGAATTGCGGCCGCTCGAGCTTCAGGTAGAGCTTGCGGACCGAGGCGGCGTCGTAGCGGCGCTCGGTCCGGTCGGCGTAGACGGTGTAATAAGCGTCGGGATCGATGACCCCGCCGAAGCGCGTCTCCTCTTCCTTCTTGTCGCTGTCGTAAGCGAGCGTCATCAGCCACTTGCCGCGGATTCTTCCCTTGGCGTATAAGGCAATACGGCCGTCGCTCAGGTCTTTCCCTCCGTCTTCGCCGAGTTCCTCGACCTTGCCCTGGAGCCGGTTGAAGCCGACCGTTCCTTCGGCGAGGCCGACGATCGTCCACGGCCGCTGGCCCGGGTCGAGCCAGGCTTCGAGCCTCTGCTCGCTCTGGGCCTCGCCGTCGCGGAAGTTGAAACGCAGGCTGATCGTCCCGGAGGCGGTGGTCGGCTCGAGCTCGATATAGGCGAGGCCGTCCTCTCCCTGGACCCGCCAGAAGGGCCGGGCGCGCTCGAGGCCGGCGAGCTGGCGGGCCTGCTGGGCATCGGCCTCGACCGCCGGATAATAAGGGGCCGGCACTTCGAAGTCGCCGGTGAGGCCGTGACGGACCGGGCGGCCGTCGCGGTCGGTGAGCCGGACGGCGAGCACCGGCCGGGTCACTCCGTCGGCAACCAGCACCGATTGGCCGCGGATCAGTTCGGCGCGCATCGGGCTCGCGCCGTAGCGGACGGTCCGGCGAAGGGTCTCCGCCAGGCTGCCGTCGGCGTTGCGGATTTCGGCGCTGAGCTCGGTCTGGCGGCCCTCGACCGGGATTCCGCGCCAGAGGCTGACCGCGGCGGTACCGGCCGCATTCTTGCGGCTGCCTTCGAAGGCGACCGGATCGACCTGACGGCCGGCGGCCCGGAGCGTCACGCTCTGCCCCGGCAGATGCTTGATCGCGACCCGCACCATCGGCGCCCGCGGATTGTGGTCCGCCTCGGGGAACAGCCAGGCGATACCGGGCTCCTCGCCGCTCAGCCAGTCGCGCTCGGCGCCGGCGGCGGCGGGGTCGGTGGCGACGGCGGGCCTCGGCTTGGCGGCCGCGGTCGGGCTCGTCCGCGGCGCCACCGCGACCAGCTTGAAATCGACCCGCTTGAGCGCTCCGCCGCGGCCCTCGACGAAGCGGGAGAAGGCGCGGCCCGCGGAGCGGCTGTTATGGGCGCAGTCGGCGGCCGCCCGATCCGCCGGCAGGGTCATGTCGTCGAGCTGGACGACATGGGTGCCCGGCGAGACGCCTTCGAAATGGTAGCGGCCGTCGCGGTCGGTGACGGCATAGCTGCCGTCCTCGAGCATCACCCGGACGCCGGCGACTCCGGCGGCCTTCGCCGGGTCGGCGCCGCAGCCGCCGTCGGTCACCCGGCCGAGGATCGTCATCCGGGCCGAAATGCCGTCGCGCCGGATCCGGACCGCGGCGTCGGCGACGTTGCTGGCGAGGTTGCCGTCGGCCACCGCCCGCACCTGGTTGACTGCGTCGCCCTCCGCGGCGCCGGCCTTGACCTCGGCGGCATAGCTGATTCGGCGGCTCGACCCGGGCGCGATCGACGGCAGGGTGACCGTGAAGCTGGAGCCGTCGCCGGCGATGTCGGCCTGCGCCGCGACATCGTCGACTCGAAGGCTGCCGGCGCGCAGGCGAAGCGCCGGAGGCAGCAGGTCGGTGACCCGCACCGCGCCGGTCGGAAGCTTCGCGTCGGCATTACTGACGCCGACGGTGAACGCGACCGCTTCGCCCGGCGCCGCATCGGGCCGGGACGCCTGCTTGACCAGCTGGATCGGCGCGCGCGGGCCGTCGAGCGGTATGCTGACCCGGACCGGCTCCGGCCCGGCGAGGGTGAACCGCCCGCCGTAGGAGGCGCCGACGATCGTGAACGGCCGTCCCCTGGGCGTGCGAAGGCCCGCCATCTCGGCGGGCGTCCGCACCGAAGGGGAGGTATAACCGGGCGGCGGCTCGACGACGAGGCGATAGACGCCCGGCCTGATCAGCGGGAATCGATACAGTCCGGGCGAGAAGTCATAGACCGTGCCGCCGCTGTCGCTGGCGGTGCCGCCGGTGGTGACCGTGCTCGGATAGGTCGAAGCGCCGTCGTCGCCGAAGACCTGCGCCGGCTTGCCGGTGGAATCGTCGATCAGGGTGACCCGGGCACCCGAGAGGACATGGCCGTCGAAGCTGTCGAAAACGTAGCCGACCGGGTCGGCGAGGACTTCGAGCATCGCCGTCGCCGCCGGCGTCCGTCGGTCCGCGCCGAGGCTTTCGATGGTGAGATGATCGCCGGGATCGACGCTGAGCCGGCAATCGGCGGCGACGGCGGCCGGGATCTGGACGGTCTGGATAAACCCGGCGAAGCGGCCGGAATCGGCGGCCGTTTCATAGACCGTGAGTGTCTCGGAGTCTCCGCTTGAGGCTCGGACGACGATCTCGACCGCCTCGACCGCGGCCGGATCGTGGTTGCGGCCCGAATCGTTGACGACGAAGAAGAAGGGCTCGCCGGGCAGGATCTCCGACACGGCGAGGAGCGAGGCCGGATCGAGCGACTGGCCGCTCCACGCGCTCGCGAGCGAGGCCGGAGCGCCGCTGCCGCACTTGGGCGCGCTGACCGGAACCGTGGTCGTCGCCGAGTTGGAGGCGAACCGGTAGACGGCGAGCGACAAGGGGAATTCGGTGGGGCCGACGGCGATGTCGACCCGGTTCGATTGCTGGCTGACCCTGGCCCCGGCCGATTCCCATTCGATCGTCGCGACGTTCGATATGTTGCGGTGCGCCAGCACGCCCGCGGCAAGCGCGGGCGCAGCGGCGGCGAGCCAGAGCGCCGTCAGCAGGGCGAGCAGAATCGCCCCCTTGAATGGAGTGGTCCGTCCCATCGCGAGGGAGGGGAGGGGGCTTCGTGTCGGCGACACGCTGCCGCTCCTCCCCGCTTTCCGCCTAGTTCACGCTCACCCGGAAGATCAGCGCGCGGGTCTCGCCGGCGGCGATGTCGGTGAGGCTGCCGCTGACGATTCCGGAGGTATAGGAACCGCCGCTGGTCCCGCCGGTGCAGACGCCACTGGTCACCGTGCCGTTCAGCTTGATTCCGAACGCCGCATCGTAGGTCGTCTGGGCCGGCACTTCGTCCGAGATGGTGATCCCGCTCGCCGTGGCGCTGTTGGCCCCGTTGGAGACGGCGATGCAATATTCGACGACGGCTCCGGGGATCATTTTGGGATCGGTCGTGCCGTTGAACGGATCGCTGATCACCCGGCTGGTCTTGGCGGCCGTCAGCGCCGCCGCCTTGATCGTGTAATCGTCCAGGGCGAAGTGCATGCCGTCGCGCGCGACGTTGCCGCTGGTGGCGCCGTCGGCGAAGACGGTGTCGACCTCGGCCGTATTGGCGCCGGTGGACTGGGTCACGGTCCCGCCCAGCGAGCCCGCGGCGGTCGCTTCCGCCGCGGTGGCGGTCAGCTTGACGACGGCGACGTCGCCCGTGGCGCGCCCGAGCGGCACGTCGGCGACGATGAAGACGGTCCGGCTGGTGTCGGCCGCCACCTGGTCGAGATAGGTGGCTTCCTGGTCGGTTCCGACGTCGTAGGCGCCGTTGCTGTTGGTGTCGGCATAGACCTTGAGGTTCGACACGTCGTAATTGTCGGTGCCGGTATGGGCCGCGCTCCCGCCTCCGTTCTGCGACGCGCTCAGCGCGAAGTCGAGCGGCGCGTTGGACGCGTTGCTGACGGTGAAGGCGGTCACCGCGCCGGTCTGGCCCGGAGTCACGGTGGTGGTCAGGGACCCGACCTCGGCCACGGTCAGATTGACCTTGCGGTCGACCTTGAACTGGTCGGTGGCGGTCACCTGGTTCTGGTCGATCCCGCCGACCTTGTAGTCGAGGGTGACGCTGTTGGTGACGGTGGTACCCGCGGTCGTCCCGGCCGCGAAGGCGGGGGAGGCCGCAACAGCCGTCGCCGCCAGCACGCTGGCGGAGGCGAGCAATCGCATGTTTCTGGTCATCTCTGGTCCAATCGTGTCTGCGTGGGCGCCGTAATCCCCCCCGCCGGCGCCCGGTTGCGGGTTAGGAAATTATTCGACGACGCCCCGGAAGCTGAGCTCCCCGCTGCTGCCGGCCGCGATCGGCTGGGCGAACGACCAGCGGATGTGGGTGACGTCGGCCGCGACCGCCGGGCGGCTGGTGCCGTCCGGGTTCGCGACCTTGAGCGACGCCAGCTTCCCCCAGGTCTTGCCGCCGTCGACGGAGACGGAAGCGCTGGAATCGTCGGTGCCGATGAAGGCGACCGAGGCCGGGATCGGATTGGTCAGCGTGAAGCCGGTCGCCGGCTCGGCGCCGCGGTTGCGGTAGCTGAGCACGAAGGCCAGGTGGTCCCCGGGGGTCACCACGCCGGGCTCCTCGCGGACCGTGACGGTCTTGCCGTCTGGTCCGGGCTTGACCCGTTCGACCAGCACCTTGCTGGTCAGCGAGACGTTGTCCGCCGCGGAAGCGGCGGCCGGAGCGAGCAGCGCGAACAGCGCGAGCCAGATCTTCATGGGCGTCATCCTTCTCAGTCGATCTTCACTTGGAATGTGATGGTTTTGGTGGCGCCGGCGGCAACGGTGCCGAGGCCGACGTTGATCGCGGTGCCGGTGAAGCTCCCGGCGTCGGCATCGGCCGAGTCGGTGAGCGGAGCGCCCTCGAGGGTGAGCGAGCCGGCCTTGTAGGTCGTGCCGGCGGGCACCGGATCGCTGACCCTGAGGTTGGCGAGGCTTCCGCTGCCGCTCACGGTGGCGGCGAGCGTGTAGGTGACCGTCGAGCCCGGCGTCGCCGAAGCGCCCCCGAAGGCGTCGGCCACGGTCGCGCTCTTGACGAAGGTGACGGTGGCTTTGGCGACCCGGTAATAGCCGTCGTCCTCGCCATCGGCCCCGGTCGCTCCGACGACGGCGTCGCCGCCGCCCTGGCCCTGGCCGGCGAAGCTGGATCCCGGCGCGCCCGATCCGGTCGTGGCGACCGCGGTCAGGTCGACCCGCCCGCGCTGGCCGTCCTCGGCCGAGGCCGGGATGGTCGAAAGGACGAAGACGGTGATCGACTGGTCCGGATCGAGCTGCGGGTCGTTGCTTCCGCTCGAATAGACGGTGTCGACCCCGGCGTCGTAGGCGCCGTTCGAATTGCTGTCGAGGACGATCGAGGTCGCCGAAGGATCGAAATCGTCGCCCCCGCCATTGGCGACGGTGGCGAGCGTGAAGCTCTCCGTCCCGTTGCCGCCGTTTGTGACGGTGAATTTGAGCCGCTGCCCGGTGCCGCCCGCCGGGGCGGTGACGTCGGAAGGATCGCTCCAGGCGACGCTGACGTCGAGCAGCTCGTCGACCTTGAGGGTGACGATGTTCGAATCGATGCTGGCCTCGCCGCCGCCCGGCAGCTCATAGGTCGCCGTCGCGACATTGGTGATGTCGGTGCCCGCCGGGGTGCCGGCGGCGTGCGCGGGGCTCGCGAAAATGCATGCGGAGACCGCCGTGAAGGCGGTCAAGGCTGCATTTTTGCGGAACGCCGATGATTTGGCGCCCGTAGCCTGATAACGCATTGCAAGGTCCCCACCATGCTTTGATCCGATTGCGGAGCTAATGCGGGGGAAGGACCTAAGAACACGTTAACGGCCGATTAGGCAGTGCGATTAAGTCAAGATCGAAGGGCGGCGGTAAACAAGATGAACAAACTGCAGGGCAAGGAGGGGGTCGAGGGAGCGGCTCCGGTCGAGCCGGTCGACCCGGTCTGGGAGCCCGAGGCGGTCGCCTTTCGCCGCGACCGCCTGCTCGCCGCGCTGACCCTGATCGCCGGCGCCGGCTTCGCCATCGCGCTTCCCTTCGCGCTCCGGGCCGGCGCCGAATTCTTCCTTCCGGTCACCGCCGCGCTGGTCATCGCCATCGCCCTCGTGCCGATGCTCGAATGGCTCGAGCGGCGGCGCGTGCCCTCGCCGCTGGCCGCCTTCACCTGCGTCCTCGTCCTGATCGCCATGGCCAATATCGCCGTCGCCTCGATCGTCCTTCCGGCGGCGGAGTGGGTGAGGCTGCTGCCGGAGCGGATCGGCCGGGTCCGCGACACCCTGTCGCCGCTGATGCAGGTCTATTCGGATCTCGAGCGCTTCATCGACGATATCGTCGAGCAGTTCGGCTCCCACGCCGCGACGCCGCGCACGGTCCAGCTCGAGACTCCCAACTCGCTCCTCGACATCATCGCCACCTCGGCCCCGTTCGCGGCCATCCAGATGTTCTTCGCCCTGCTGGTGATCTTCTTCTTCCTCGCCGGCTGGACCGCCATGCGGCGGCGGACGATCACCGCCCGGTCGAGCTTCGACGGGGCGATGACCACCGCCCGGGCGATCCAGGAGGTGGTCGACGCCACCTCCACCTATCTTGGAACCATCACCATCGTGAACATCGCCATGGGCCTGGCGGTGTCGCTCATCCTCTACCTGCTCGACATGCCGACCCCGCTGATGTGGGGCGGCATCGTCGCGGTCCTCAACTACATACCCTATCTCGGGCCGATCGCCTCCGCCCTGCTGCTCGCCCTGGGCGGCCTGATGGCCTTCGCCGACCCCTGGTACGCCTTCCTGCCCGCGCTCTGCTTCATCGGGGTCCATCTGGTCGAGGCGAACCTCATCACGCCCTTCTTCGTCGGCCGCCGCCTCACCATCAACCCGCTCCTGATCCTCGTCGCGCTGAGCTTCTGGGCGTGGGTGTGGGGGACGACGGGGGCGCTTCTCGCCGTGCCGCTCCTCATCATCCTGAAGACCGTCCTCGACGCCGCCGGCAAGCCCGACATAGCCGGCTTCCTCTTCGAGGAGGGCACCCTGACGGGACCCCATCACGACGAGCATGGCGAGGCCGAACGGGCGATCGCGGGCAAAACCTGATTCCTCCCCGAGATTTCTCGGGGAGGGGGACCATGCGAAGCATGGTGGAGGGGCCTTGCCGAGCCCGAAGAGCCCCACCACCGCGCTTCGCGCGGTCCCCCTCACCCGGAAATCCGGGGGAGGAACTGAGCCGCCACGGATGCCCCTCCC
>DASVPM010000016.1:0-14203 GCA_036382815.1 Allosphingosinicella sp. | reverse complement strand
GAAGCTCTCGCCCAGGTAGAGCCGGCGGACGTCGGGATCGGCGACCAGCTCCTGCGGGCTGCCGGCGAACAGGACCTGGCCGTCGTAGATGATGCAGGCGCGGTCGACGATGTCCAACGTCTCGCGGACATTATGGTCGGTGATCAGGACTCCGATGTCGCGCTTCTTCAGCTCGATGACGAGGTCGCGGATGTCGGAGATGGAGATGGGATCGATGCCGGCGAAGGGCTCGTCGAGCAACATGATCGAGGGGTGGGCGGCGAGCGCCCGGGCGATCTCGCAGCGCCGCCGCTCGCCGCCGGACAGGGCCATGGCGGGCGCGTCGCGCAGATGCTCGATGTGGAACTCGCCGAGCAACTGCTCGAGCCGCTCGCGCCGCACCCTTTTGTCCCGCTCGGAAACCTCGAGGACCGCGCTGATGTTCTGGGCGACGGTGAGGCCGCGGAAGATGGACGTCTCTTGCGGCAAATAGCCGAGCCCGAGAACGGCCCGGCGGTACATGGGCAATCCGGTAATGTCCTGGCCGTCGAGGAGGATACGGCCGCTGTCGGGCTTCACGAGGCCCATCACCGAATAGAAGCAGGTCGTCTTGCCGGCGCCGTTGGGGCCGAGCAGCCCGACCACCTCGCCCCGGTCGACGTGGAGGGAAACGTCCTTCAGCACGCGCTTGCGGTCGTAGGATTTCGCCAGGCTGACGACCGAGAGACCGCGCGCGAGCTCGGCGAATACTTCGGCGGCCTGGGCGCGGGGAAGGGCGGCGGCTTCGTTCATGTCCGGCGCAGGCTTAAGCCATGCGGGTTGAAGGGTAAACTGGCAGGCTTCGTGCATGAATGAAAAAAGGAGGGTGGGGTTTCCCGTCATCCCGCCGCTACGAGGGGGCTTCTCCTCGTCTCAGCCGCCCGTCTTCTGCGGCACCGTGAACCGGCCGGTGACCCGCCCGCCTTGCCTCGAAGTCCCCGGGGGCCCGCCGCCGTCCATGACCGCGCGGCCGCTGTCGAGGTCGATGACCAGCCTTCCGCCGTTCACGTTGGCATCGCGCTGGACCAGGCTGACGTCGCCGATCAGGGTGATGATTCGCGCCTGGGTATCGTAGATGCCGACGTTCCCGCGCGCCGTTTCCGACGGGCTTTTGACGGTCACTCCACCCGTCGCGTCGATGCGGCGCAACTGCACTCCGCCACCGCTGGAATAAGCGACGGTAAGCCGCGGCGCCGTCAGCGTGAGCTCCCCCTGCCGGACGACGACGTTGCCCGAGAAGATCGCCCGGTCGGCACGATCCTGGACTTCTATGCGATCCGCGGCGACGTCGACCGGAGCGTTGGAATCGTGGCCCTTGAGCGCCGATACCTGGCCAAGCGCCGCGGCCGGGCCGAGGACCGCAAGCAGGGCGAGGGGAGCGAACCGCTTCATGCCGCTCATCTGATAGCCCCCTGCACAATATGCAAGCGCGGACGGCCGGTCAGCACGACCCTCCTCTGCGGCAGGTCCACCGTCATCCCGCCCGCCGTGAAGCGCCCCAGCCGCATCTGTCCCTCGACCCCGCCGCCGCTGACGGCGACATGCTTGTTGAGGTCGAGCGCCACGTCGCGCGTCTCCAGCCGGTAGCCGTCGGAGGCGGTGAACAGGATCGGGCCGAGCACGTCGACCTTCTGGGTATCCATGTTGTAGCGGGCCTTGTCGGCGGTGATCGTGGCCGGACCTTCCTCGAGCTGGATCCGGGCCGACATGCCGCCGATGTCGATCATCGGATCGGAGGATTTGGCCTGCACCGCCTGAGCGGCCTGGATCGAGAAGGGGCGGCCCTTGTCGTCGAGGCCGCGATATTCGGCCTTCTGGGTCTTCAGCCGTTCTCGCGCGGTGTCGACCTTGTTCTTGTCGAGCAGGAAGCTGACCTCCTTCTCCTTGGAGAGCGGCGAAAGCAGGAGATAGGCGAGAAGCAGACCGACCCCCGCCGGCAGCACCACCTTGAGGAAACGCATCAGCCAGTCGTGAAGCCCGCCCGGCGCCGCCCAGCCGCGCTTCGCCCTGCGCCGGTCCTCGGCCAGCTCAGACATGGGCGAAGATGTCGACCTCGGCCCAGCCGGCAAGGTCGAGCAGGGCGCGGTGCGGCAGAAAATCGAAGCAGGCCTGCGCCAGCTTCATCCGCCCTTCCCGCTCCAGCCGCTCGTCCAGCTTCTCCTTCATCTGGTGAAGGTAGCGGACGTCGGAGGCGGCATAATCCTTCTGGGCGTCGCTGAGTTCGGGCGCGCCCCAGTCGGACGTCTGCTGCTGCTTGGAGATGTCGATCTGGAGCAGCTCCTTGATCAGCTCCTTGAGCCCGTGCCGGTCGGTATAGGTGCGGATCAGGCGCGAGGCCGTCTTGGTGCAATAGACCGGACCGGCCATCACGCCGAGATAGGCCTGCATGATGGCGAGGTCGAAGCGGGCGAAATGGTAAAGCTTGAGCCGCTCCGGATCGGCGAGCACGGCTTTCAGGTTGGGCGCGGCATAGTCGCTGCCGGGGCTGAAGCGGACGAGATGCTCGTCGCCGCCACCGTCGGAGATCTGGACGAGGCAGAGCCGGTCGCGGCCGGGCAGAAGCCCCATCGCTTCGGTATCGACGGCGACCGGACCGAGCGCGAGAACGCCCTCCGGCAGATCTTCTTCGTGGAAATGGACTGTCATGGCCTTCGCATAGGCCGAAGCGCCTTGAGGCTCAATCACCTGGGGCGGTCATTGCGGGGAGCGAAGCGACGCGGCAATCCAGCGGGCCTCGAACGCTGCGCTGGATTGCTTCGCCTCGCTCGCAATGACGGAGGAGGGCGGACTTGATCGTTGCGCCGCACGCCGCCACAGGAGCGCGAACAACAGGAGCTCCCAATGCCCTCCGGACTTGCCGCCCTGCTCGACGACGTCGCGGCGATCGCCAAGCTGGCGGCCGCGTCGATCGACGACGTCGGCGCCGCCGCCGGCCGCGCCGGTGCGAAAGCGGCGGGGGTGGTGATCGACGACACCGCGGTAACTCCGCGCTACGTCACCGGTTTCACCCCGGATCGCGAGCTTCCGATCATCGCCCGCATTGCGAAGGGCTCGTTGAAGAACAAGCTCCTCATCCTGCTGCCGGCGGCGCTCGCTCTGAGCGCCCTTCTGCCCTGGGCGATCACGCCGCTCCTGATGCTGGGCGCCGCCTATCTCTGCTTCGAGGGCGCCGAGAAGGTGTGGGAAGCGATCGCCGAACCGGATCACAGCCTCGCCGAGGATGCGGCCGAGCTGGGCAGCGCCGATCACGAGCGCGAGATGGTGACCGGGGCCGTCCGCACCGACTTCATCCTGTCGGCGGAGATCATGGCGATCGCGCTCGCGGAAGTCGCCGGCGAAAGCTTCTGGACACGGGCGATGATCCTCGCGCTGGTCGCGGTCGCGATCACGATCGGCGTCTACGGGCTCGTCGGCCTGATCGTGAAGATGGACGATATCGGCCTCCATCTCGCCGAGCGCCGCACCCGCCTTGCCCGCGCGCTCGGACGCGGGCTGGTCCACGCCATGCCCAAGGTGATGTCGGCGCTGTCGACGATCGGCATCGCCGCGATGATCTGGGTCGGCGGCGGGATCATCGTCCATGGGCTGGAAGTCTTCGGCTTCTCCGCCATCGCCCACGGGCTCCACGACGCGGGCGAGGCCGCGGGACACGCCGTCCCGGCCGTGGCGGGAGCGGTCGAATGGGCGATCGGAGCGGCCGGCTCGGGCTTGCTCGGACTCGCGCTCGGCGCCCTGATCGTGCTGGTGCACCACAAGGTCGCGCGAAAGCATTGACGGGGCGCCGCGCGCGCCTGTGGAAAAGCGCTCGCGGCTCGCAGGATTTTGAGCTATATGAGTCGGCGGTGTGCCATTTTCGGGGGCGCACGAGACCGTTGGCGCGACAGCCCCGCGCGGTGGTTTGCAAATGAAGGCAGGGGCACGGAAAGTATAGACGGGCATGGGTTTCGACAGAGGGCGCCGCGGTGAGCGCGGTGGGCGCGGCAGAGACAAGCGCGACGGTTTCGGCGACGAGAGTTTCGGTGGATTTGAAGAGCGCGGCGGCGGCGGCTTCGGCGGCGCGCCGGGCGGTGGCGGCGGCGGTTATCGCGGCGGCGGCGGCGGCGACCGATTCGGCGGCGGCGGTGGTGGCGGCTACGGCGGCGGCGGCGGCGGAGGATTCCGCGGCGGCGGCGGTGGCGGCTTCGGCGGCGGGGGCGGCGGCGGGTTCCGCGGCGGCGGCGGCGGTGGCGGCGGAATGCCCCCCCAGGTCGTTGGCCAGGGCAAAGGCGTCGTCAAATTCTTCAACGGCCAGAAAGGCTTCGGCTTCATCGTCCGTGACGATGGCGGCGAAGACGTGTTCGTGCACATCTCGGCGGTCGAGCAGGCGGGCCTCACCGGCCTCGCCGACGGCCAGCCGCTCGAGTTCACGCTCGTCGACCGCGGCGGCCGGGTCTCGGCGACCGACCTCAAGATCGAGGGCGAGCCGATGCCGGTCCAGGAGCGGGCGCCTCGCGACGACGCTCCGCGCGGCGGCGGCTATGGCGATCGGGCCGGCCCGGGCGGCGGCGGCGGCCCGCAGCGGCAGCTGACCGGCGAAAAGGCCCAGGGCACGGTCAAGTTCTTCAACGCGATGAAGGGCTTCGGCTTCATCAGCCGCGACGATGGCCAGCCCGACGCCTTTGTCCATATCTCGGCGGTCGAGCGGGCCGGAATGGTCAGCCTCAACGAGGGCGACCGGGTCGAGTTCGAGCTCGAGGTCGACCGGCGTGGCAAGACCGCGGCGGTGAACCTGCAGCCGATCCAGTAAGTCTTTCGCTCCTTTGGGAGTGTGGGGAAGAGGCCCGGTGCCGCCAGGTGCCGGGCCATTCCTGTTCTGGCCTGCGCCCGCGGCGCAGGCAGAATTGTTTCACACGCGAAGGCGCGAAGGACGCGAAGGGACCGCAGTCATCCCAAGTCTCCGTCATTTCCGCTAAGCTGAAAATTCATTCAAAAGCCACGCGAGAATCCCGCTTTCGCGGGAGCATCCCTACTCTCTTCGCGTCCTTCGCGTCTTCGCGTGAATCCGGCTGACTCGACCGGAGCGTAGCGCCAGCGAAGACTCTCTCCGGCGTGGAAGGGAATCAGCGCGCTGTCGGCGCCGGCAAGGCGCTCGGGCACCTCGCTGCTCGCCCGCTCCAGCACTACCCGCTCCTCATTGAGGGGAAGGCCGTAGAAACGCGGTCCGTTTTCGGACGCGAATGCCTCCAGCCGGTCCAGGGCCCCCTCTTCCTCGAAAACCTGGGCATAGCTTTCTAGGGCGAAGGGCGCGTTGAAGATGCCGGCGCAGCCGCAGCCGGATTCCTTGCGCTCCACGGAATGCGGGGCGCTGTCGGTACCGAGGAAGAATTTGGGCGAGCCCGAGGTGGCCGCCCTGCGGACCGCCAGGCGATGCTCCTCCCGCTTGGCGACGGGCAGGCAATAAGCGTGAGGCCTGAGGCCGCCGGCGAACAGGGCGTTGCGGTTGATGTGGAGGTGTTGCGGGGTGATCGTCGCCGCGAGATTGTCCCCGCCGGCCATGACGAAATCGGCGGCCTCCGCGGTGGTGATATGCTCGAACACCATCTTCAGCGCAGGAAAATCGCGCAGCAGACCGGAGAAGATCCGGTCGATGAATGCTTTCTCCCGGTCGAACACGTCCACATCGGCATCGGTGACCTCACCGTGGACGAGAAGCGGCATTCCGGCGCGCTGCATCGCCTCGAGGGCCGGATAGATGTTCCGGACGTCGGTGACGCCGTGGGCGCTGTTGGTGGTGGCGTGGGCCGGGTAGAGCTTGGCGGCCGCCCAGGCGCCGCGTTCGAAACCGGCGACGAGCTCGGCCGGGTCGGCGCCGTCGGTCAGGTAGCAGGTCATCAGCGGAGTGAAGCCGGGCGCGGCGGCGAGGATGCGCTCGCGATAGGCCGCGGCCATCGCCGCGGTCGTGACCGGCGTCGCGAGGTTCGGCATCACGATGGCGCGCGCGAACTGGCGCGCCGTGAACGGCGCCACCGCCCGGAGCATGTCCCCGTCGCGCAGGTGGACGTGCCAGTCGTCGGGGCGGCGAAGGGTGAGTCGCTGGGGTTGGATCATAAGTCCTCAGCCGTCTTGCTGAACTTGTTTCAGCATCCAGTCCGGTGGCCTTCGCGATGCTCGAAACTGGACCCCGAAACAAGTTCACGGTGACGGGGACCGCGCGCGAAGGTTGGAGTTGCGGTACAAGGCGCCTAGATCGGCCCCATGCCCGCGACCACCCTTGCCGACCGCTCGATCCTTCGTCTTTCCGGCGAGGACGTCCGCGGATTCCTGCAGGGGCTGGTGACGAACGACCTCGCCCTGCTCGCGCCGGAGCGGCCGCTGTGGGCGGGCCTCCTGACGGCGCAGGGCAAGGCCCTGTTCGATTTCATCCTGTGGGCGGACGGCGAAGACGTCCTGATCGATTGCGAGGCCGAGGCGGCGGCCGATCTGGCAAGGCGGCTGACGCTTTATCGGCTCCGCCGGAGGATCGCGATCGAGCCGGTGGAAGGGCTGGCGGCCCATTGGATGCCGGACGGGGACGGGGCCCGCGATCCGCGCCTTCCCGAACTGGGCCGCCGCTGGCTTGCCCCGCCCGGCGAGCCCTCCCCAAGCTGGCGAGCGCATCGTCTGGCTCTCGGCGTTGCCGAGGGCCGTGCGGAGCTCGGCTCCGACAAGACCCTCTGGCTGGAATGCAACGCCGCCGAGCTGAACGGCGTGAGCTTCACCAAGGGCTGCTACGTCGGCCAGGAGAATACGGCGCGGATGAACTATCGGTCCAAGGTCAACCGGCGGCTGGTGGTGGTCCCGGCCGATGGGCCGGGCGAGCGGACCCGGATCCATTATCCGGAGCTCGGGCTGGCGGTGGAGCATCGGCGGATCGAGGATCTGGGGGCGGCATTGGTGCCGGAATGGCTGGCGCGGGCGCTCCGGCCCATTCCCACCCCGTCGCCCTGAACTCGTTTCAAGGCCCGGGTTTCCACCCGGCGAGCGGTCTCCGGACTGGATGCTGGAACTCGTTCGGCATGACGAGCTGCGGGGATGGGACTCGGCTCAACCTTTCACCCACCGCACCTTGGGATCGTCCATGTCCAGCACGTCGTTGAGCTCGCGGACGTTGCGGTAGCCGTAACCGTAGAGGTGGGTGAAGGTGGAGAGGTTTAGCGCGAGGCGGCCGCTCTTGAGCATCACCGGAGGCCGGTCGTCGCGGAAATTGTTGTTGCAGTAGATGAGGATCGGCCGGTCGGGCCGGCCGATCACTTCGGCGAGACGCTCGTCGCTGAATTCGGGCAGAGGCACGTTGACGGCGCCCTTTATATGGCCGGCGGCGAATTGCTCGGCCGAGCGCGCGTCGAGGATCAGGATATCGGGGTCGGCGGCGGCGGCTGTGAAGGCCTCCCAGTCAATCAGCCGCGCACGGCGGTAGGGCTGGACCTCTTCGACCAGCGACCGGTAGCCGTCATAATCTATCTGCGGATTGAGCGGTGGAGCGGGGATCGCGGCAAGCAGAGCGGCAACGAGATGGAGCATAAGACTCTCCTTTCGTAGCTGAAACTAAGCCGGCGAAACTGTCGCCGCCGTGAACGCCGGTCACCCGATCTCCGCGAAGGCGCGGACCGGGAAGGTTCCCATTCCGGCGACTTTCGGCGGCGCCGCGGTGAACCGGAAGCCGCTCGGCGGAAGCTCGCCGAGCCTCGTCATATGCTCGACGATCAGGGTTCCGGCGCCGAGCAGGATCGTGTGGACGGGACGGCGGCGGGTGCGCGTGTCGTCGATATTGTAGCTGTCGATCCCGACCAAAGCGGCGCCGCGCTCGGCGAGCAGGCGCGCCGCGGCTTCGGCCAGGAACGGGTGGTCCGAATGATAAGCATCGGTTCGCCAGTGGCGGTCCCAGCCGGTGTGGACGAGAACCGCCTTGCCGGCGACGTCGAGGCCTTCGAACAATTCGGCGCCGGCCTCGATTCCCTCGGCCCGGACGCACAGACCGTCGAGCCTGGCGAGGCGCTCCAGCGCCACGCCGGCGAGGTCGTCGCCGTCGGCGTAGCGATGGAAGGGCGTGTCGAGATAGGTGCCGGTATTGGCGACCATGTCGATCCGGCCGATCTGGAAGGTCGAGCCGTCGTCGTAATTGGCGGCCGAGGAGGCCCGGTCCCAGAAGTCGCAGATGTGCGGCGCCGGCAGGCCCTTGTAGGTGACCATCCCGTCGTCGATGCGGTGGCTAAGGTCGATCAGCATCGAGCAGGGCTTTGCAATAAGCGCGGTGGGCGGCGAAAGCCGGCGGCTTCTTCGCCTTGAGGTGGCGGTAGAAGGGCAAAGCGGCCTCGAGATCGGCGCTGTCGACCTGAGCCTTGGTCCGGCCCGCCTTGCGCCCGGCGTCGGCGAGGATGAAGCCCCAGGTCATCACCTCGGCGAACTCCTCGCTTGTCGGGTCCCTGCCCTTGCCCTTGTCCTTGAGAGCCATGCCGGAGGCGGCGCAGCCGACCGCCTGGTAATACCAGACCTGAGGGGGCGGCTCGTAGCCGCTTTTGGCCTGGGCAAAAGCGGCCAGCAGAATTGCGATCATGGGCTTTCCCCCTTCATGTCCCGGCTTCGAACTGGATCAGGCGGCGAGCTTCCTCAGCACGTAATGGAGGATCCCGCCGGCCCGGAAATATTCGAGCTCGTTCAGGGTGTCGATCCGGACCCGGGCGGTGAAGGCGAAGCTCAAGCCGTCCGCCCTCGTCACCTGGACCTGGATCTCCTGGCGCGGCTGCAGCCCTGCTATGCCCTTGATCGTAAAGGTTTCCGTGCCGTCGAAGATCGGCACGTCGCCGACGAACTGGAGCGGGACGACGCCCATTCCAACGAGGTTGGAGCGATGGATCCGCTCGTAGGTTTCGGCGATGACGGCGCGGACTCCGAGCAGGTTGGTGCCCTTGGCGGCCCAGTCGCGCGACGAGCCGGTGCCATATTCCTTGCCGGCGACGACGACCAGCGGGGTGCCTTGAGCCTTGTAGCGCATCGCGGCGTCGTAGATGGGCAGCGTCTCGCCGGTCGGGATGTGCCGGGTCAAACCGCCTTCGGTGCCTGGAATCATTCGGTTTTTTATGCGGATATTGGCGAAGGTGCCGCGCATCATGACTTCGTGATTGCCGCGCCGGGCGCCGTAGGAATTGAAGTCGCCGCGGCTGACCTGATGCTCCGAGAGATAGGTCCCGGCCGGGCTGTCCGCCTTGATCGCGCCCGCGGGAGAAATGTGGTCGGTAGTGATGGAATCGCCAAAGATCGCCAGTGGACGCGCATTTTCGACGTCCGACGGCGGAATCGGCGTCATCGTCATGCCTTCGAAATAGGGCGGGTTCTGGATGTAGGTCGAGCCCGCCGACCAGGCATAGGTCTCGCCGCCGGCGACCGGGATCGAGCGCCACTGCGCATCGCCCTTGTAGACGTCGGCGTAGCGGGCGCGGAACATGTCGCCGTGGACATGGGCGTCGATCAGGCGGCGGACCTCCTCGTTGGACGGCCAGACGTCCTTGAGGAAGACGGGCTGGCCGTTCGAGCCGGTGCCCAAGGGCTCCTCGATCATGTCGCCGGCGACGCTGCCCTTGAGCGCATAGGCGACGACGAGCGGCGGCGAGGCGAGGTAGTTGGCGCGCACGTCCGGCGAGACCCGGCCCTCGAAATTGCGGTTGCCCGAGAGGACCGAGGCGGCGACGAGGTCGTGCTTCGCGATCGCCGCGGAGACCGGCTCGGGCAGCGGCCCCGAATTGCCGATGCAGGTCGTGCAGCCGTAGCCGACCAGGGAAAAGCCGATCGCGTTGAGATCCTCCGACAGGCCCGCGCGGTCGAGATAGTCGGTGACGACCTGGCTGCCCGGCGCCAGCGAGGTCTTCACCCAGGGCTTTGAATCGAGCCCCAGCGCCCGCGCCTTGCGGGCGACGAGCCCGGCGGCGATGAGGACGGCCGGGTTGGAGGTGTTGGTGCACGACGTGATGGCGGCGATGACGACGTCGCCATGGCCCAGATCGGGCACGTCGGGCGCTCCGGCGCAGGGGTGGCGCTGCTCGAGCTCGGACAGCGAATGGCCGTATTCCTTCGTGAAATTGGCGATGAACTCCTCGTCGACCCGGGAGAGGGGCACCTTGTCCTGCGGCCGCTTGGGTCCGGCCAGCGACGGCTCGACGCTGTCCATGTCGAGCTCCAGCGTGTCGGTGAAGAGCGGCTCGTGATAGGCGCCGGGCTCCAGCCACAGGCCCTGCGCCCGGGCATAGGCCTCGGTGAGCGCGATCTGCTCGTCGGAGCGGCCGGTGAGGCGCATGTAATCGAGGGTCTTGCCGTCCACCGGGAAGAAGCCGCAGGTCGCGCCATATTCAGGCGCCATGTTGGCGATGGTCGCCCGGTCCGCGACCGACAGGGCCGAGACCCCGGCGCCGTAGAATTCGACGAAGCGGCCGACGACTCCGCGGGCGCGAAGCATCTGGGTGACGGTGAGGACGAGGTCGGTGGCGGTGATCCCCTCCTGGAGGCTTCCGGTGAGATGGAAGCCGACCACCTCGGGGATCAGCATCGAGACCGGCTGGCCGAGCATCGCCGCCTCCGCCTCGATCCCGCCGACGCCCCAGCCGAGCACGCCGAGGCCGTTGACCATGGTGGTATGGCTGTCGGTCCCGACGAGCGTGTCGGGATAGGCGACGGTCTCGCCCGAAGGATCGGCCGACGACCAGACGCCGCGGGCGATATATTCGAGATTGACCTGGTGGCAGATGCCGGTGCCCGGCGGCACCACCTCGAAATTGTCGAACGCCTTCGAGCCCCATTTCAGGAACTCGTAGCGCTCCATGTTGCGGTGATATTCGAGCTCGACGTTCCGGGCGAAGCTCTGCGGGGTCCCGAACGCATCGACCATCACCGAGTGGTCGATGACGAGATGCACCGGCACCTGCGGATTGATCTGCGAGGCGTTGCCGCCGAGCTTCGCCATCGCGTCGCGCATCGCGGCGAGATCGACGACGGCGGGCACCCCGGTGAAATCCTGCATCAGCACGCGCGCCGGGCGGTACTGGATCTCCTTGGTCGAGCTCTTCTCCTTCTGCCAGTCGACGAGGGCCTGGATGTCGGCGCGGGTGACGGTCTTGCCGTCCTCGAAGCGGAGCAGGTTCTCGAGGAGGACCTTCATCGAGAAGGGCAGGCGCGAGATGTCGCCGAGCTGGGCGGCGGCTTTCTCGAGGGAGTAATAGGCGTAGGTCTTGGAGCCCACCTGGAGCTGTGTGCGGGTGCCTAGGGAGTTGTTGCCGACGGCGGTCATGGGGGGCCTTTCGGGTTCCGCGAGGTTTCGCTGAGGCGAAAACACATCGGGATGTGATTTGCGGCGGCTCTAGCAAGGGCGTCGGCGGGGGGGAAGGGCGCGGTCCGTCATGCTGAACTTGTTTCAGCATCCAGGGTGGAGCCTCCGTGCGGGTGGAGGACTGGACCCTGAAACCAGTTCAGGGTGACGGAAGGGCCCCGCATACGAACTTGGCATATCCGAAGATTCTCCATTCCCCCGTCGTCGCAAACCGCTAGGAAAACGGACTCGCCGCTCTTGCCTCTTACACCTTCAAGGTGTATTCCTATGATCGTCAAAAGCAGGCCGCATCACGACCTCGTCAGGATGAAGGCGAAGTTCGGGTCGGTCGAGACGCTCGAGTTGACGACGACCGCTTTGCTCTCGGCGCAGGCCCTGGGCTTCACGCTCGCCGACGTCGTGGATGTAGTGAGGGCGCTGGAGCCGGAGGATTTCGTGAAGTCGGAGACCGCGCACAGCCCGCCCAATTCGAAGCGTTGGCACGACACCTACGTGACCCCCTTCGAGGAGCGGGAGCTGTATCTGAAGTTCGCGGGCGAGACCCTCGTCGATCTCGTGCTCGCATCGTTCAAGGAGGCCTGAACGTGGCGGAGACGCGCATCCATCCCGAAACAGGCGAGACCCTGCGCCGCGGCGTTCGCCGGCAAACGGTGCGCTACGGCTCGCTGGCGAGGGCGGTGGACGTGCCGGGCTGGTATCCCGAGGGCGCGGGCGACGGCGTCCACACGGGCCCGGACCTCGCGGCGGCCGATGGCGCCTTTCGCGAGCTCCGGGACGAATATTCGGCCCATGTGAGACAGGCGCGCAAGCGGCTGAAGCTGAGCCAGGAGGAGGCCGGCCGGATCATCGGCGGCGGCAAGCGCGCCTTCCAGAAATATGAGAGCGGCGCCACTCCGCCTTCGGACGCGGCGGTGGGGCTGATCGAGCTTCTGATCCGGCATCCGGAGGACGTGGAGACGCTTCGGGCGATTAGGGCGGGGGGAGCTTAGGGGACCTCATCTCGAAGTGGTACTTCGACCCGGGTGAGAACGGCTTGGCGCCAGCGCGGAGGCTCTGACGAGAGGCGAACACTAGCGCATTAGAAGCGCGTACGAGATACGCTGTCCATTGCAGTTGGCAGGGGTCCGAGTTTCCTATACCTCGGGGTCGGGTCATAAGACTCAGGCCAGCGGGTCGCGCAGCAATGCCCTACTCAAAAGCCGCCCATCCACTTCCGCGGCCGAACCATTCCGCCTCGGAGCAGATAGGAGAAATAGCCATGGCTACGGCCAAGGTCGAAACGCCCATGCGCGACATGCTTCCAATGAGCGTCGCGAAGATGGGCTTCCTGGTTGATCGACTAAATCGCGACTGCTCGCCGCTGCAGTTCGTTCGCGAACTCACGAAAAATGCTATAGAGGGTATATCGCAACTCTCGGATCCCGTCGGCGAAATCCGCTGGGACGTCGATTGGAATCGGTACGACCTGCTCGGTCCCGATTCAGCAAAGAAGTTGTGCATTATAGACACCGGCGTCGGAATGACGGGCGCTGAGATGGTAGAATACATCAATAAGCTGTCCTCATCCATTCACGAGCAATCCGCGTCCGGTAATTTTGGGGTTGGAGCTAAGATTTCAGCAGCCCCGATCAATCCGGAGGGTCTCGTCTATCTGAGTTGGAAGGACGGCCAAGGATATATGATCCAGCTGGTGAAGCATGAAACTACCGGTGAGTACGGCCTGATTCGATTCGACAGCGGCGAATTCTGGACACGGGTCTCCGACGACATCAAGCCTGAACCGATTGAAACCCACGGGACAATGGTGGTTCTGCTTGGACACAGCTTGGATGAAGCCACGGTGGAGGCGCCGTCCGGTGCCAAGATGCCGCGGAAGTGGACCCTCCGTTATCTTAATTCCAGGTTCTTTAAGTTGCCGGCAGGGGTAACCCTCAAAGCGCGCGAGGGATGGGATCTTCCTCGTGGCGACCAGCATAGCTTTTTGAGGAAGGTGACCGGGCAGGGACCGTGGCTCGCGGAGAACAGCTGCGTCTCTGGCTCCGTTCGGCTGTCCGCGGCTCAGGCGACGGCTTACTGGTGGATTATCAAGGAAGAAGCCGACACGAACAGTGGGCACTATACGCCAGGCGGTCATGTGGGCGCCCTATTTCAAGACGAGCTTTATGAGCTAGTCCATGGCCCCGCCGGCTACGCCCGGCTTCAATCGTTTGGCGTAGTTTTCGGCTGCGAGCGAGTGGTCATTTACGTCGAGCCTGACTCCGGCACAGCGAGAACTGTGACGGCCAATACGGCTCGCACTCAGCTCCTCATAGACCAAGAGCCCGTCGACTGGCCTGAATATGCCACAGAGTTCCGGGCGCAAATGCCAACGGAACTCCGCGACTATCAAGATGAAGTGGGCCTGGCGAGCGTCGGAACGGACAATCGTAAGGCAATCCGAGACCGGCTCAAAACCATTCAAGAACTCTTCCGGTTCGGCCGCTATCGCATTCGACCCGGCGGCATTTATCAGGCCAAGCCGTCGGAAAACGCGGGAGGCTCTGCAGGCTCAGAAGATAAGGCTAAACAAGAAGCCTCATCGCCCTCCGGACGAAAAGGGGGGTCACGGGGAGACATTTATTCTCTCTTTGTAGACGAAGGCGGCGCCCCAGCTGATCCGGTGGACCTCCCCATCGATCCGGTGACGAAGTGGGTGACGGAGGAAGAAAAGACTCGCGCCTCAGGTGACTTGGAGGATCGAGCTGCTCGGTACATTGCTGATCAGAACCTCCTCTTGATAAATGGGGACTTTCGCGCTTTCACCGACATGGTCGATCGGTGGACCGAGAAGTACAATCACATCCCAGGCTGCTT
>DASVPM010000015.1:0-4754 GCA_036382815.1 Allosphingosinicella sp. | reverse complement strand
GGCCCGCCGCGAAGCGGTGGGAGGGTGAGGGCATGAGCGAGCTTCACCGGCATGCGGTCGAGGCGCTGGAAGATCTGGACGAGCAGGATATCCGCCTGGCGCTCGGCTCGCTCAGCGAGGCCGAGCGACTGGTCCTCGAGGCGGACTGGCCGAGCTGGGCGCATGAGGGCGGCCCGGGCGACTCAGACCTGGAATGCTCACCGGGTGGTGGCCGAGAAGAATAATGGAGGCGAGATGGTGGCGGCGGTGCTTCGAGGCGCGGATTTCGGGCTTCCGGTCACCCTGGTCCACGCCGCCGACGGCAAGTCTGCGAGGGCCGAGCCGGTCGCGGTTCTGTTCGAGGCGGGAAAGGCCAGGTTCGCCGGCGCTTTCCCCGAGCTGGAGGATCAGCTGGCCGGCTTCACCGCAGCGGGGTGGCAGGGGAACGGAGCGAGCCCGGATCGCGCGGATGCGATGATCTGGGCGCTGACGGAGCTGGCGGTGAAGCCGCAAAGGGCCGAGCCGCGGGTGCGGACGCTTTAAACCCTCTCCCCTAGAGGGAGAGGGGGGAAGGGTGTAGGGGCGCCGCTCATGTCCGATGCGCCCCGCTTTTCCTTCACGATCTCCGCGACCCACGGCGCGGCCCGGACCGGCACCATCGCGATGCGGCGCGGGGAGATCCGCACGCCGGCCTTCATGCCGGTGGGGACGGCGGCGACCGTCAAGGCGATGAAGCCGGCGGACGTCAGCGCTTCGGGCTCCGACATCCTGCTCGGCAACACCTATCACCTGATGCTCCGGCCCGGCGCCGAGCGGGTGGCGAGGCTCGGCGGGCTGCACGCCTTCATGGGGTGGAAGCGGCCGATCCTGACCGACAGCGGCGGCTATCAGGTGATGAGCCTGTCCGAGCTGGCCAAGGTCACCGAGGAAGGGGTCGCGTTCAGGAGCCATCTCGACGGATCGAGGCACATGATCAGCCCGGAGCGGTCGATGGAGATCCAGCGGCTGCTCGGCTCCGACATCGTCATGGCTTTCGACCAGCTCGTCCCCACCACCTCGACCCGCGAGGAGCAGGCGGCGGCGATGGAGCGCTCGATGCGCTGGGCCAGGCGCTCGCGCGAGGCGTTCGACGCCGGGGAGGATCATGCCGAGGGCTCGGCTCTGTTCGGGATCCAGCAGGGCGCGCTCGACGAAGGGCTTCGCCGCGCCTCGGCCGAGGCGCTGACCGAGATCGGCTTCGACGGCTATGCCGTCGGCGGGCTGGCTGTGGGGGAGGGGCAGGAAGCGATGTTCGGCTGTCTCGATTTCGCGCCGGGCCAGCTCCCGGCGGATCGACCGCGCTATCTGATGGGGGTGGGCAAGCCCGACGACATCGTCGGAGCGGTCGAGCGGGGGATCGACATGTTCGACTGCGTCCTTCCGACTCGCTCGGGGCGGACCGGCCAGGCGTTCACCCGGGCGGGCCCGATCAATATCCGCAACGCCCGCTTCGGCGAGGATGGAGGCCCGCTCGATTCGGCCTGCCCCTGTCCGGTCTGCGGGACCTGGTCGCGGGCCTATCTCCACCATCTCGTCCGGTCCGGCGAGATCCTCGGGTCGATGCTTATGACCGAGCATAATATCTGGTTTTATCAGACACTTATGAGCGACCTCAGAACCGCGATCGCGGAGCGGCGGCTGGCTTCCTTCGCGAGCGATTTCCGGGCGCTCTACCTGCCGCGCGGACGGGGCGAGGGGTTGAAAATTTGAGATTTCCCACCATCTGAGGTAGAGAGCGGCCTGGTGGAAATCTAAGATCTTCGGCGCGTCGGAGGACCGGTTGACCGGCCCCGCGCTTGCCATGGATCGGCGGCCGCAATAGAGCGCCCGTCCTTTTCCGGAGTGGTTGATGTCGTCGAACGAACTCGTCTTGCGCCGTCCGTTCCTGCCTCGGCTCCCGGGGCTGAGGCACTGGCTCGCCTCGGCCGTTCTGGCGACCATGGCGGCGCTCTACCTGATCGCCGGCCTCAGCGTCGCCTGGTTCGAGCCCGCCAGCGCCACTCCGAATGCGCATCTCGCCGGCACCGCCCGCGGCATTCCGGGCCTGGGCATTCCGCCCCAGCCCGAGCCGCTGCAGTTCCGCGAGATCGCCCCGCAGGACGCGGTGACGATCAACGCCGCCGTCCCGGTCTCGACCCTTCCCAACCCGGCCGCGCGTCCGTTCGGAATCGCCTTCGCGACCCCCGCCGACCGCCTTCGCGCGGTGGAGTGCCTGACCGCCGCCGTTTATTATGAGGCCGCCGTCGAATCGACCGCCGGCCAGCAGGCCGTCGCCCAGGTCGTCCTCAACCGCGTTCGCCACCCGGCCTATCCGCGGACGGTCTGCGGAGTCGTCTTCCAGGGCCAGGAGCGGGCGACCGGCTGCCAGTTCACCTTCACCTGCGATGGAGCGCTTCGTCGCACCCCATCGGCGGCCGGATGGGCGCGCGCGCGCCGGGTCGCCGAGGAAGCGCTTGCCGGCAAGGTCTTCGCGCCGGTCGGCTGGGCGACCCATTATCACACCAACTGGGTCGTTCCCTATTGGAGCTCCAGCCTGGTCAAGCTCGGCAATGTCGGCACCCACATCTTCTATCGCTGGGAAGGCGGCTGGGGCAAACCGGCGGCGTTCCGCTTCGCACCCGGCCGGGTCGAGCCGCAGATCGCCAAGATGCGCAGCCTTACCTCCGATCCCACGACCCTCGCCGACGCTCCGGCGATCGAGGACCCCGCCGCGCTCGTGGACGCCGAGGCCGCCGCCGCCGCAGCAGCAGCGATCGAGGTCGGGACCAAGGCGCCGGGCGGGATCGACAGCTTCGCCCGGGCCGTGATGCGCCGCTACGAGCCGCCCAGCGCCGAGGGCTCCACCCAGGCCGTCCAGGTCCGCTCCGGCAAGCCGCTCTCGGCGAGCACGCATTGGGCGCTCTCCGGTCTTCCGGAAAAGCCGGACGCCGCGGGAGCGGCCAAGCCGGCCGTCCCGGCGGCGGCCAAGCCCGCCGCGGCCGCCTCGGCGGAATCGGCCCCAAAATGCCTCGAGGGCGTTCGCCGGGTGCTGAGCGGCAAGGCGGTTTCGGAGAAGACCTCGGGCTGCTGAGCATCCCGTCATCCCGGCGAAAGCCGGGACCTCGGGTCGAGTAGTCACGGTGGGTCTCCCCGAGGTCCCGGCTTTCGCCGGGATGACGGTCACCGCCTCAAAGCGAACCTCTGCAGCTTGCCCGTCGCCGTCTTGGGCAGCGCCTCCACGAACTCGATCTCGCGCGGATATTTGTAGGGCGCGATCGCCGCCTTGACGTGATCCTGAAGCTCACCGGCCAGCGCCTGGCTCGGCGCGAAGCCCGGCGCCGGGACGATGAACGCCTTCACCTTCCGCCCGCGCTCCTCGCAGGGCACGCCGACCACCGCGCATTCCTGGACCGCCGGATGGGCGTACAGGGCGTTCTCCACCTCGGGCGCGGCGATGTTGTAGCCGGCCGACACGATCATGTCGTCGGAGCGGGCGACGTACCAGAAATAGCCGTTTTCGTCGGCGCGGTAGGTATCCCCGGTAACGTTCCAGCCGTCCCGGACATAGTCGGACTGGCGCTCGTCATTCAGATAGCGGCAGCCGGTCGGTCCCTTGACCGCGAGCCGGCCGGTGCCGTGGGGGATCCGGCGACCCTCCTCGTCGAGGATGCAGGCCCGGTAGCCCGGCACCGCCTTGCCGGTCGCGCCGGGGCGGATGTCGTCGCCGGAGGCCGAGATGAAGATGTGCATCATCTCCGTCGCGCCGATGCCGTCGACGATGCGCAGGCCGGTCGCGTCGCGCCATGCCTGCCAGGTCGCGGCGGGCAGATGCTCGCCGGCCGAGACGCAGGTGGCGAGCGAGCGGACGTCGTGCGCCTCCAGCATCGGGAGCATCGCCTTGTAGGCGGTGGGCGCGGTGGCGAGGTGGGTGACCCCGAAGCGCGCCACCGCCTCGAGCAGCGGCCTCGGCCCCGGCTGCTCGAGGGTCACGGCCGCGCCGCCGAAGCGCCAGGGAAAGACGAGCAGCATGCCGAGCCCGAAGGTGAAGGCGATCGGCGCCGAGCAGGCCCAGCGGCCGCCGGCCTCCGGCTTCAGGACGTGGCGGGCGAAGCTGTCAGCCGGGGCCAGTATGTCGCGGTGATAATGGACGCAGCCCTTGGGTCGACCTGTCGTGCCCGAGGTGAAGGCGATCAGGGCGACGTCGTCGCGGTGGGTGTCGACCGCCTCGAAGCCCGGTTCGATCGCGTCGAGCCGTCGCTCGAGCCCGCCCTCCCCGGTGTCCCCGAGATAGGTGAGGAGGGAGCGGATCAGCCCCGTCTCGCGGGCCGCGGTGTGGAAGTCGAACAGGCATCGTTCGTCGACGATGGCGTGATGAACCTGCGCGCGCTCGAGGATCGTCGCCACCTCCCCCGCGCGAAGCACCGGCATCGTGGCGACGACGATTCCGCCGGCCTTGAGCACGCCGAGCCAGGAGGCGAACAGCATGAGGCCGTTGGGGCCGCGCAACAGCACCCGGTTGCCGGGGACGAGGCCCTCCTCCTCGACGAGCAGGCGGGCGATGCGGTCGCTGAGGTCGCTCAGCTCGCCATAGGTCCAGGAGCCACACTCGTTGACGAGGGCGAGCGCGTCGGGATTGCCTTTGTCGATCAGCTCCACCGCGGCGTTGAGCCGGTCCGGATATTGGAGCTCCGGCAGTTCGAAGAGGAAATCGGGCTGCGCTTCCGGCGCGGGCAGGCGGTCGCGGACGAAGGTGTCGA
>DASVPM010000014.1:0-6255 GCA_036382815.1 Allosphingosinicella sp. | reverse complement strand
GCGCCGCGACGGTGCCCGGGCAGCGATGCCCGGGCACTTTTCGTTTGGTTGGCCGGATGTGGAGACGAGATCGCCATTTTTGGCCTTTTTTCGAGAAGAATGGCGTAAATCTCCCATTTCCTGCGCCAATAATCGCTAAAGATCGCCTGGAATCGCTACAAATCGCCACGAAAGGTGAGCCCTCGATGCGCAAAGGCCTGCCCTCGCGGGCGCCGCCGCCGCCCTCATCGTCCTGCTCGCCGCGGGCTGGCGGTTCGGCTCGCCCTGGTGGACCTTGTGGCGGATCCGCGAGGCGGCCCGGGCCGGCGACACCGAGGCGATCGCCGCCTATATCGATTTCCCCGCGCTCCGGGCCTCGACCCGTGAGCAGCTCGGACGCCGCCCCGCTCGCCGGCGCCCTCACCGGGCCGGCGGTCGACACCCTGATCAGCCCGGAGGCGCTTCGGGCGGCGGCGGGCCCGGCGGAGTCGACATGGTCGCTCCGGCGCGAGCGAGTTCCGGGCGAGGCGCGAAGGTGGGGACTTCGTCTTCCGGCGCCACGACCTCGGCTGGAAGCTGGAGGAAATTCGGCCTGCCTCGGGGCTCTGAGGGACAATAGGCACGCGACCCTTGCCATTTTTCAACAGGCCATGCGACAAGCCTGCAAGGATTTGTGAGGTGGTTCGAAGATGCCCGGTGCCGCCGACAAGGCTTTGATCTTCGAAAAGCCGGGCCATCAGGGACCCGGAACCCATGTTTTGCTTATCGGCATCGGAAACTACCCCTCTTTGCTCGGCGGGTCGAAGGCCAACGAGGCCATTGCCGAAGGTATGGAGCAAGTGGCGTCCCCGCCGAGATCGGCGCGAGCGCTGGCCGATTGGCTGATCGACGGAAATTTCCGTAATCCCGAAAAACCGCTCGCGAGCGTATCGCTTCTCCTGTCCGAGAAAACCGTCTCCGACTATCGGGGGAAGAAGGTTCCGCGCGGGACCATCGCCGACATCGAAAAGGCGATCGCGGCCTGGATCGAGCGTGCCTCGACGGACCCCGAGAACCAGGTGATCTTCTTCTTCGCCGGCCATGGCGTTTCGGCCCCGAGCATCCAGCTCCTGGTTCGCGATTACGGTGACAATCCCCACAATCGTTTCGCAGGCGCACTGAACTTCAGCAGCTTCCGGGCCGCCATGGCGAACAAGGTGCCGGGCTATCAACTTTTCCTCATCGACGCCTGCCGCTCGCCCGACTCGCTGGCGCGGGCGGTCAGAGAAAGCAACGAGGTCGGCCGCAACGTCCTCACTCCGGAGACCTATCGTGCCGGCGGGGCCGCCAATCAGAGCGTGCACCACGGAGCCGCTCCCCTCGGCACCGCCTACGGCGCGACCGAAGGCCTGGGAATCTACACTCAGGCGATCATCCGGGCGTTGAGCGGAGGCGGGGCCCAGGCGGACATCCGCTGGTGGGTAGGGACGAGCGGGCTCGACACGGCGCTTTCGGCCTATACGATCCGCCTGGCCTCCAAGCTCGGCCTCAAGCAGGTGCCGGAGCGGCTTGCGGGAGTGAACTTCAAGATACACGAGCCGGCCAGGCCCCTTCAGGTGCCGGTCTACGTGTCCTGCGCCCCGGAAACGGTGTGGCGGGAGCGGATCCATTTCGAGGCGCGGGTCGGGGAACAGGTCTCGGGCGAGCATGTGCACGATCCCGCCGTCGATCCCGATTCCGAGGAATGGTCGCTGACCGTGCCGTATCGAGAGCATCTCTTGAGCGCCAAGTTCGACCAGGCGGCGCCGTTCGAGGACGTGGTCGACGAAGTGCTGATGGTCGGGCTCCCCGAAACCGCCATCGAGCTGACCATAAGCGAGAAGCAGCCGTGAGCGCCGTAAGCTTCACGCTCCTGGAGAATGGCGAGCGCGCGAGCCTCGCCGGAGCCGTCGCCCGGTTCGAGGATCTGGCGCTGATCGACAGTGACGATCCCAGCAGGGCGGTTCGGGATTACGCGCTCCCCTCGGCCGTGCAGCCATCCGATCTGGATGTACCGCCCGGGAGATATCGGGTTCAGCTCATCCTTCCGGGCGGCAAGATCATGACCCAGACCGCGAGCGTGGCGCCGGGGGAGCATCTGCCGCTGCACTTTTCGATCGACAGACCTTCGGTCGGAACGGTTTTCACCGCAGGGGCAGGCAGCCGGGCCAGCGACAAACGGGTCACGCGTGCCGACCTCATCCGCTCCAGACCCGGCATGTCCCGCTCGGTCGTGCTGGCGCGAAAGGAGACAAGTTCCGCGAGGCGGTCGTTCTCTTCGCTCGGACCGGCGGGAGGCGGCTTCGAGGGCCTAGCGGGCGCATATTCGGTCCCGCGAGCGCGGCCGAGGAGTGCTCCCATTCGTCTCGCACCGGGGCTCGAGGCGACGGCCGGAGAGAGCAAGGCCGGGGGACGCGGAACCTTGCGTTTGATCAGCCAGACTCTCGGCCACGGCCCCGCCATGTGGGATATCCTGGCCGGCCGCGAGGTGCCCGGGTGGAGGCACCTACCGATCGCCGCGCGCCGGCCGAGCTCGACGGAGGATGGAGTTCCGACGTGGCGGCAAAGATGGCGTGGGAGCCAGGATACGACCGAGGTCCGGCGTCGCCGCTGGGGCTATGCGGAGATGGACGACGAGGTGGCGCTGGCGAGCATACCGCTGCCCTGGTTCGACATCGACAGCGGCAACCCCGTCGAGGTGGATCTGTGGCATAGAGAGACGATGGACGGCGACGCCCGCATGACGTTGCGGGTGGCCGATCCTCATCTCGAGGGGCTCCTGGAGGTGCTTCGCCATGGCCGGCTAGGCGTGGCCCGCGCCATCGTCGACGGCCTGGAGCGCGGCAACACGATCGACAGGGTCATCTATGCCAAGGTGAGAAACCCGCTCGCGGCCTGCGCCGCGGCCTATGTGGGCCTCGCGATCTTCGACCCCGCCGAACAGGAGCGCTGGGACAGCTGGCTTCCCAATATCCGCAACTGGTTCCGATGGCTGCCCGACGGCGCGATCCTCCACGCGAGGAGGATCATGCTTCGTCCCCGGGACCGGGCCGAGACCGAGCAGATCCTGCCGGCTCTCAAGGAGGCGTTCGCCGCCGGAATCCCTTATTACAGCGCCGGGCTCCAGCTGATGCAGGAAATGATGGGCGTATATTGCAACGACGAGGAGTCCGAGGAAATGGCCGGAAAGGTCAACCGGATCGCGTCCCGGCTGGACACTGCCGAGGCTTTCACCGTCTTGCGCTACTCGAAGGAGAGGTGAGGTGTTCCGACTGACCGCGTTCCCGGCGTCGGACGGGGATTGCCTGCTCCTGTCGTGGGGCGACCGCGAGCCGTTCCGCCACCTGCTCATCGACGGCGGCCGAAAGGGAACCTATCGAACTTTGAAGCCCGCCCTCCAGGACATCGCGGCCCGCGGCGAAGAGCTCGAGCTGCTCGTCCTGTCCCATATAGACGCCGACCATATCGAGGGTCTGCTCGCTTTCATCAAGGATCCGGAACCGCCCATCGCGGTGCGCGAGGTCTGGTATAACGGCTTCGACCAAATGAATGAGATCGAAGCGCTGGGCCCCAAGCAGGGCGACCAATTCTCAGCCGCCCTGAAGGCATCGCGCTGGCCGTGGAACACGAGCTTCGGCGGGCGCTCAGCCTCGCTGAAGGATGGTGATCCCAGGACGCTCGATCTCGCCGGCCTTAAGCTTACCCTGGTATCGCCGGATTCGGCAAAGCTGCGAAACATGCGCGATGAATGGCTCAAGTGGCGCACCAAGCAGGAGGCGGAAGCGAGCGCCGAGAGTCGCCGCCGAGCCGCGCTGCCGCCCGGCGTCGAGGGGTTGGGACCGAGGCCAATGCCCCCTGTCCTAGACGTCGACGCCTTGGCCGCGGAGGCTTCGAAAGCGGACGACGAAGAGCCGAACGGCTCCAGCATCGCCTTCGTCGCGGAATACGAGGGCAAGCGCGTGCTGTTTACGGGAGACGCGCATTTCGATCTGCTCGAGCGAACTCTTGCGCCGCTTGCCGCCGCCGAGGGCGGACGGTACCGAATCGACCTGTTCAAGGTGTCGCACCATGGCAGCCGGGGGAATATTAGCCGCCGCCTGCTCGAGCTCGTCGACTGCCCCGCCTTTCTCATCTCCACCAACGGTGCGCATCACGGGCACCCAGATCCGCAAGCGATCGCACAAATCGTCAAATTTTCACCGGCCGCGCAAAAGACGATCTACTTCAATTACGCCAGTCCCTGGACGACACCGTGGGGAGATGAAGCGCTTCAGCGCAAGCATCGCTACACCGCCCGTTTTCCCGAACGCCAGAACGGGTCGATCACGATAGACCTGTAACCTTGCTATCGCCGTCGCCGCGGGGGTGCCCCCCAAGCCGGCTTGCGCGGCGCGGCCTCAGCTGGAAGCTGGAGGAAATTCGGCTAAGGTCCGAGCGCTGAGCGGGAAGCGGAAGGCGGGAGCGGGATGAAGCTGAAACTGACCCTTGCGGCGATGGCCGGCCTCGCCGCCACGAGCGCCCCGGGCGCCGACGCGCCGGCGAGCGACGGCACGGCCTGCACCCGGGCGGCCGTGGGGGCCGCGGCCATCGGCCTTCGAACCGCACGGGCCGCTCTGATGGCGGTGCCGCCCGGCGACGACGACACCCTGGTCGACCCCGCCGCCGGCCGACGGATCGAGGCGACCAAGGACCGGCTTCGCGCCTTCGTCGGGGCGATGATGGACTGCGCTCCGACCACGGTCGAGCCGCCGGCGCTGGCCGCGGCGATGGCGCAGAGGGCCGGGACCGACGATCCGGAACCCGGTCCGGCCGGCCGGCACGGCGACCGGATCGCCTACCAGGTCTCGCGGGTCGACGGGCATCCCGAAATGCTGGCCGTGGTGGCGACGCTGGGAATCCACTGCGGCTCGGATTCGATGCTGATGCTCTACGCCCGCGAGGACCGGCGCTGGCGCGAGCTGATGGTCCGCCGCTCCGAGCCCTATCAGAAGATCAGCGGCGGCTGGGGCGACCTGCGCTTCGCCGTCTCGCCGCCCGACGCGCAGGGCAAATGGTTCGTCGCCACCGTCTCGACCACGCCCTGGTGCACTTCCGCCTGGCAGGGAATGCCCTACGCGCTGGCCCGGCCGGGGCCGGCGCCGGACCGGCCGAGCGTCTTCTTCCGGGGCAAGAGCACGATCTATCTGGGCGACGAGAGCGACCTGACGGTGAAGGCGGAGCGCGATGCCTTCGAGCTGAGGCATGACGGCGGCAGCCTCGACCCGGACATCCTCATCCGGCGCCATGTGCGGCGTTATTCGGTGGCGGGCGAAAGCGTGCGGCGGGTGCAGCCGGTGGCGGAGAGCGTCCGGGATTTCGTCGACGAGTGGGTCGACTCGCCCTGGGCGGAGGCGAAGGAGTGGTCGAGGGGCGACCCGGCGCTGGCGGCCGCCCATTCGGCACTCCAGGCAGCACGCTACAAGAGCCTGGGCGGCTTCGCCTCGCTCCGCGCCTGCAGGGACGGAGCGGCCCAGGTCGAGATCGTCGGACAGGATGGACCGGGTTGGTTCCTCATCGTCCGAGGCGGCGCGAGCGGCCCGTGGACGATGGCGCGGGTAGCTCGGCAGGCGATTGACGGATGCTCGGGACCGGACCGGCTCTGAACCTGTCGGGCGCTCAGCGGCGGCGGCGGCCTCGGCCTGAGCTCAAGCGCACGCGTCCGGCGCCGGCGCGAGCCGATGAGCCGCGATAGGGCTCGCAGGCGATGCCGTCTCCGTCGCCGTCCATCCCCACGCGGTAGCCGGGCTGGCCGCGATAGAGCGGCGCCCGTCCGGCGGCCCGGACCTCGTTGCAGCCGGGATAATAGACGCTGGCCTCGACCTCCGACCGTGACTGGCCGCCGGCGGCCCAGGGCGAGAGCAGGAGGCAGCCGCCGACGAAGGCGGCCGTCGCGGCCGAGGCTGTGAAAGCGCGTCTCACCGCCACGGGCTAGAGTCTGTCCTGATGACATTGAAGCCCATGTTCCCCGGCGAAGGCCGGGGTCCAGCAGCACCACCGGAAGGACTGGATCCCGGCCTTCGCCGGGAAGCGATTCAGCCTCATCAGGACCGACTCTAAGGCTGCGGGGGTTTCGAAATCGCTAAAGATCCGAAGTTCGCATCACGCAGCTTTGCAAGTTGCTGCGGCGGCGGCTCACCCGATCCCGCGGCTTGCCGGGGCTCCTCTTGACGGCTTTGCGGCTTTGCGTGCCTTCCCTCCAGGCGGCGCGGCTGCGCTGAC
>DASVPM010000013.1:0-4242 GCA_036382815.1 Allosphingosinicella sp. | reverse complement strand
CACCACGCTTCGCGCGGTCCCCCTCCCCGCGAAACCGCGGGGAAGAATTTAGAAGGGCGCGTCCGGATAGGCTTCCAGCACCGGGCCTAGGGCGTCCTTCAGCGGACCCAGCCAAGCTTCATAGGCGCGCCACTGGCCGATGCCGTCGCGGTTGATCGGTCGGCGGACCTGCTCCGAGCTGGCCGTCCGGACCGCGCGCCGGTTCTCGTGCGAGCGGAGGCAGGCGGGATCGAAGGGCAGGCCGAGGGCGTCGAGAAGGGCGCGTATCTGCCCCTCAGGCTCCTCGATCAGCCGCTCATGGACGACCCGGTGGACCCGGCCGGGAAGCACGAGGTCGAAATGGGCCATCAGCCGGACGTAATCCGAATAATAACGTCCCATGTCGGCGAGCGAATAGCTGAAGCCCTGGCCGCGGGCATAATGCTGGCGGAAGTTCGAGAAGCAGCAGTCGAGCGGATGCCGGCGCGCGTCGACGATCCTGGCGTTGGGCAGGATCAGCCGGATGAGCCCGACATGGGCCCAGTTGTTGGGCATCTTGTCGATGAAGAAGGGCTTGCCGGTCTTGCGGTGGATCCGGGCGCGCTCGAGATATTCCTCGCCGAGGGCGCGAAGCTCCTCCGGCGGCAGCGTCGCCAGAGTCTCGGGGTGTGCGCCTTCCTCCGACTTGCGGGTCCGAGCGCCCAGCCGCTTGACCAGCGCCGGAATGTCGGGGAGCTCCATCGTGCCCTCGACCTGCGCGTGGCTGGCGAGGATCTGCTCGAGAAGGGTCGAGCCGGCGCGGGGCATTCCGAGGATGAAGATCGGATCCGGCGCCGGGCAGCCCCAGCCGTCGCGCTCGGCGAAGAAGGCCGGAGTGAAGAGGGCGATCGAGCGATCGACGCTCCGGCTGGTGGCGTCCGCCTCGTAGCCGACCAGCGCGCGCCGGAGCCGGTTGCCCTCGGCATAATGGCGGAAGGCGCGCTCCGGGTCGCCCGAATCGTCGAGAGCCTTGCCGAGCGCGAAGTGAAGGTGGAAGCGATCCTCCCGCGAAAGGACCGGCGCCGACAGCGCCGCCTCCATCGCCTCGACGTCGGCGCTCCCGAGGCGCACCGTCTTCAGATTGGCGAGGCTCCACCAGGCCTCGCCGAGAGTGGGCGCGATGCCGATGGCGCGGCGGTAGGCGGCGACGCCCTCGTCGAGCCGGCCGACGGTCTTGAGCACATGGCCGAAGCTCATCCAGATCTTCGCCTGATCGGGAAGGCGGCTAAGGACCTGCCGGTAGATATGGATCGCTTCCTCGAAGCCGCCGATCCGGCCGAGCGCCGCCGCCTTCAGATTCTGGTGCGAGGCGTTTTCGGGATGCGCGTCGAGGAGGGCGTCGAGAAGCTCGATAGCCTCGACGGGCCGATTCTGGCGATAGAGGACGGTGGCAAGATTGGCGCGGGCGGCGGTGAAGCCGGGGGCGAGATCGAGGGCGCGGCGAAGCAGGGTCTCGGCATCGCCGTAGCGGCCGAGCCGCCCGGCGAGCTCGGCCATCATCCGGATCGCGGCGATGTCGGTCGGCTTCTCCTTGAGGTGGGGGCGGAGCAGGCCCTCGGCGACGGCGAGGCGGCCTTCGACCAAAGCGAGCCCCGCCTCCAGCAGGCGCGGATCGCGGACCGACGCGGCAAGGGCCTCGTCGACCCTGGAAGTGGAGGGCTCGGTCCCGGCCATGGCCCGGTATAATAGAAGGCCGGGAAGGATTGCACGCGCCCATGTGCCGCGCCGGGACAGGGCAAAGGGAGGCGGATTCGGCCTCTTGCCCGGTTGGTAAAGAGCGCGTTAACCCCGGGCCATGGACCGACTGATCCCCGCCTCCGAAGACCTCAGGCTCTTCCTCCTGACCTTCGCCGGCGGGCTGGTCTTCTTCTCGACGTTCCTGGCCTAGCCGTTCTTCGATACGGGTCTTCGCCAGGCTCAGTCCCTACTCAGGATGAGCGAACAGCTTCCCGCTCATCCTGAGTAGCCGGTGAGCCTGTCGGACCGGCGTATCGAAGGACCCGCGTCAGTCGCAGGCCTTGTGCAGCTTCCAGGCCAGCCAGGCCGCGCCGAGGCTGGAGACCGCGACGAGGAGCAAGGTCTCCTCGATCGACACGCCGAGCTGGACGAGACCGGTGAGGATCACCGCCGCGAGCACCATCCCCCCCGAATTGACGATGTTGTTGGCGGCGACGGTGCGCGCCGTTTCCGACTTGGGAACGGTGGTCGTGAGAAAGGCGTAGAGGGGGACGACGAACATTCCGCCGGAGACGGCGACCCCGAACAGGTCGACCATCACCCATTCGGCCTGGCCGATCCGGATGAAGCTCTTCCAGTCGAGCAGCTCGGGTCCCTGCGCCGGCCACGACAGGCTGTTGTAGTAGAGGTGGCAGATGAACAGGCCCATCGCGATCGCCGAGGCCGGCGAATAGATTGCCAGGACGCGCCCCTTCAGGAGGCGGTTGATCACCACCGAGCCCAGGGCGACCCCGACCGAGAAGATGGCGAGGAAGAGGGTCGCGACCTGCTCGTTGGCGTGGAAGACGTTCTTGACCAGCGGCGGGAACTGGGCGGCGAGGATCGCGCCCATCATCCAGAAGAAGCTGATCGCGGCGATGGCGAGGAACAGGCGCGGGATGTGCATCGTCGCGCTGACCAGGCGGATCGAGGCCCGGATGATGTGCCAGTCCATCTTGAGCGGCGGAGCGTCGGTTTCCGGCGGAGCGGCCGGCACCTGCCGGCCGGCGAACCAGCCGAGCATCGCCACCCCGAGGACGCCCGCCGCGGCGACCGGCGGCTTGATCAGGCCGCCGGCGATCGTCCCCATCAGGATCGCGACATAGGTCCCGGCTTCGACGAGGCCGGTTCCGCCGAGCACCTCGTCCTTTTGCAGATGCTGCGGCAGCACGGCATATTTGATCGGGCCGAAGAAGGAGGAATGGACGCCCATCGCGAACAGCGCGGCGAGCATCAGCGGAATGTTGTGGAGGAGCAGGCCGGCGGCGCCGAAGACCATGATGGCGATCTCGGCCGTCTTGACGATCCGGATGATCCTCGCCTTGTCGGTGGAGTCGGCGAGCTGGCCGGCGAGCGCTGAGAAGAGGAAGAAAGGCAGGATGAAGACCGCGCCGGAAATGGCGTTGAACGTCGCCTCCTTGGTCGGATCGGAATAGACGTAATAGGTGACCAGGATCACCATCGACGTCTTGAACAGATTGTCGTTGAACGCCCCCAGGAACTGGGTGACGAACAGCGGCAGGAAGCGCCGCCTGGACAGGAGATGGAGGCTGTCCTGCACGGCGCTCAGGCGCGGGCGGCTGGGGTGCGAAGCGGCATGCGGAGGCGGTCATAGCCGCTACGGCGCGTCCGTCAAACGTTCAGCGGCCGGGCCGTCCTCGCGCGAGGGACCCCGTCGAAGCCGCAGTGCGCCCGCGGCCCGAAAGCCCGAACTCGGGGAGACCCGCCCGCGCCGTCCCGTCCGCAGGCCGCGGCCTGCGCCGGGATGACGGGGTGCGTTCACAGCCGGGCGCCGACCCGCTAAGGCACGTGGCGGAACGATGCTGACCCTGCCCAACATCCTCACTTTGTCGCGGATCTTCGCGGTGCCGCTGCTCGTGTTCCTGCTCTGGAAGCCGAGCTGGTGGGATTACGGGATCACCTTCGGCCTCTACTGCATGGTCGGGATCACCGATTATTTCGACGGCTATCTGGCCCGTGCCCAGGGGACGGTGTCGCGGCTCGGCATCTTTCTCGATCCGATCGCCGACAAGATCATGGTCGTCGGAGTGATCACCATGCTGGTGTCGACCCGCCAGCCCAACGCCGAAACCGTGATCCACGGCCTCCACATCATCCCGGCGCTGATCATCCTGCTGCGCGAGATCGCGGTCTCGGGCCTCCGCGAGTTCCTCGCCGGGCTGCAGGTCTCGCTTCCGGTCAGCCGGCTCGCCAAGTGGAAGACGACCCTGCAGCTGGTCGCGCTCGGCGCCCTGATCCTCGGCGGCGCCGTCCCGCAATTCCCCTGGGTCCACTGGGTGGGGCTGGCGAGCCTGTGGGCCGCGGCGACTCTGACCCTGGTGACGGGCTGGGATTATCTGAGGGTCGGGCTCAAGCACATGGATTGAGCGTCCTCGCCACCGCGGGTCGGAAGGATTTGAAACGGAGTCGCCGGCTGGACCCGCCCCGCCCTGGATCTGCGGGCGGCCCGGCTTTGGCGGGGAGGCCGGTCGGGCCGGCGTGAAAAGC
>DASVPM010000012.1:0-1752 GCA_036382815.1 Allosphingosinicella sp. | reverse complement strand
CGTGAGAACCCGGTCGAGCGTGTAGCCGCCGACCCCGAGCAGGACGAGGATCCACAGGGCCGAGACTCCGATCATCCGCCGGGTCAGCGAGCCGGTGCGCGCGGCGCGGGGCACTCGACGGAAGAAGCGGGGCAGGTGGAGGCGTTTCATGGGACGGTCAGCCCGATTTGATCCGGGGCCGATGAATGCAAGGTGTAGCGCTCGTCATCCCAGCCGAGGCCGGGATCCCAGCGGGCGAAAGGCGCCGGCGTTCTTCACCCCCTGGGGCCCCAGCCTTCGCCGGGGCGACGGTGTCCATCTCTCCCGCCCTCAATCTTCCAGCGAATAGCCGAGGCCGCGGATGGTGGTGATGACGTCGGGGCCGAGCTTCTTGCGGATCCGGGTGACGAAGACCTCGATCGTGTTCGAATCGCGGTCGAAATCCTGGTCGTAGATATGCTCGATCAGCTCGGTCCGGCTGACCACCTTGCCCTTGTGGTGCATCAGGTAGGAGAGGAGCTTATATTCCTGGGCGGTGAGCTTCACCGGTTCGCCGTCGAGGGTGACCTTGCCCGAGCGGGTGTCGAGGCGGACGTCGCCGGCGGTAAGCTCGGACGAGCTGTTGCCCGAGGCGCGGCGGATGAGGGCCCGGAGGCGCGCGATCAGCTCCTCGGTCTGGAAGGGCTTGGCGAGATAATCGTCGGCGCCCGCGTCGAGCCCGGCGACCTTGTCCGACCAGCTGTCGCGGGCGGTCAGGACCAGGACCGGAACGGCGATGCCTTCCTTGCGCCAGCGGTCGAGCACGGTGAGCCCGTCGATCTCGGGAAGGCCGAGATCGAGGATGATGGCGTCGTAGCTCTCGGTCGAGCCGAGATAATGGCCGTCCTCCCCGTCCGTGGCGAGGTCGATGGCATAGCCGGCGCCTTCGAGCGTCGCCCGCAGCTGGCGCCCCAGATTGGGCTCGTCTTCGACGATCAGGACCCGCATCGCACTCCCCTGTTGCTGTGTCCGCGTGACATTAACCGCCCAACCAGTGCCATGGCCAATTGTTTCATGGCCGTTCCCTCTTCGTCATGCGGGCGAGGGCCGCGATCTTGGAAGGTGGAAGCGGTCGTCGCCCCGGCGAAGGCTGGGGCCCCAGGGGTGAAGACCGCCGACGCCTTTCACCCCCTGGATCCCGGCCATCGCCGGGATGACGGGTCGTGGCTCTGCGCCGACCCGTCAGAAGCCCGACTTGCCGATCACCTCGCCGGTGCGGGCGTCGACATCGATCCAGACGACCCGCTGCCCGCGCAGGAACTTGAGCCGGTAGCGGCCGATCTCGGCATAATATTCGGGGCCGAGATAAGCGAAGCCGCGCATCTGCGGGAGGATCCGCTGCTCGATTGCGCGCAGCGGAATGATCCGCCCGGCCTGCGTGCCGCGGAACGCGGACTCCTGATCGCGCTCGCGCGGGCCGGCCGTGGCCGGGGCGGAAGCGGCTGCGCTCAAGGCCGTCACGGCGAAGAGGAAGGCGGAGACGATACGCATTGAATACACTGCTTTTGCTGTTCGGGAGTTGGCATAGCGACCGACCATTGAATAGCCCATGAATGCGCCCGTCAGGCGAGGGTCACCTGGACGGGCGTCCCAGCCGCCCGAAATGCACCGCCGGTCGGCTTTCCGCTTGGCATTCGAGCCATGCCCGTGCTGAGGCGCAGTGGATGAGCGGTATGAGGTCAATCGCGGGCGGGCTGGCGGCGGCGGCCTTGCTGTCCGCCTGCGCAAGCAGGC
>DASVPM010000011.1:0-1954 GCA_036382815.1 Allosphingosinicella sp. | reverse complement strand
ACCCTGACGGATTGCGCCGCGACTCCCGGGAAGCTGGTCGCCGATGCGTTCGGCTGGATAGGCAAGGCGGGGAGGAGGGCTTCGAAGCCCGGGCGGAAGCGCGGCTGACCCTCTCCGACAGGTCCTCCCTCCGCCGGTTCGAGGCCGGGGTCATCGGGCCTTTGGTTAACGCCCCTTCAACCCTTTTCGGCTAGCCACGAAACTGAAATGGGACGGGGGCGGCGCGTGGCGAGTTCGGCGATCGAGGAAGCGGACGGCAATGCGATCAACATCGTCGCGCGCAATTGCGGCGCGCTGGCGATCGAGTGCAGCGACGTTTCCGGCTACGTCGCCGGCGTTTCGGAGCGCATCTCCTCCAACCTGCGAACCCTCGATTCGCTCGAGGAGGTGACCAGCCGGCTGCTGCTCGACCAGGCGCGGGTCGCGGAATCGACCGACGAGGCGCGCATCCTCGCCGAGCAGGCGCGCGAGCGATTGTCGGAAGGCCGGGCCGCGATCGAGGACACGATCGGCATCTTCAGCGGCCTCACCGACCTCGTCGTCCAATTGGGGGAGCGGATGACCGGTTTCGCCGAGGCGATGAGCCGGGTCCAGAACGTGTCCACCAGCATCGAGCGGATCGCCTACCGGACCAATATGCTCGCCCTCAACGCGACCATCGAGGCGGCAAGGGCAGGGGAGGCGGGGCGCTCGTTCGCCGTCGTCGCCGCCGAGGTCAAGAAGCTCGCCCAGGAAACCCGGACCGCGACCAGCGAGATCACCGGCACCATCGCTTCGCTCACCCGCGAGGCCGAGGCCGTCACCTCCGAGATCGAGACCGGGGTCGGCCGCAGCCGGGTCGCCCGGACCGGCTTCGCGACGATCACCGACACCGTCCGCCAGGTCGCCGAGATCGTCGCTTTGGTCGACCGCCAGACCGACGGCATCGCCCAGTCGACCAGCCACATCCAGCAGAGCGTGGACTCGGTCAAATCCGGCCTTTCGAGCTTTGCCGCCGACGCCCGCGACAATGGCGGGCAATTGCTTCAGGTCCACGGCCGGCTGACCAAGCTCGAGACCCTTTCGAACGAGATGCTCGACCGCCTCGCCAGCTCGGGCGTGCGGATCGACGACACGCCTTTCATCGAGTTCGCCCAGGCCGGGATGCGCGAGATCAGGGACGTGGTCGAGGCCTCGATCGTCGCTCGCGAGGTGAGCGAGGAGGACGTCTTCGACACGCGTTACACGCCCATGCCGGGGACCAATCCGGTTCAGTACGAAACCCGCTTCTGCGACCTCGCCGACCGCCGGGTGCGTCCGATCCTCGACAAGCTGATGGCCCGCGAGCCGCGGCTGATCGCCTGCGCGATCACCGACAATAACGGCTATCTGCCGACCCACATCTCCGAGCGCTCTCAGCCGCAGAGCGACGATCCCGCCTGGAACGCCAAATATTGCCGCAACCGCCGCAACTTCCTCGACGACGTCACCCGCCGGGCGATCGAGAGCGAGAAGGAGGCGATGCTCGCAACCTATTCGATGGATCTGGGCCAGGGCCGCTATCTGCCGGTCAAGAACGTCTTCGTGCCGCTCTACATAAACGGCCGCCGCTGGGGCAATTTCGAGCTCGCCTATCGCGACGAGGCGATGCGGCTCTGACCGTCATCCTCACCCGTCATCCCGGCGAAGGCCGGGACCTCGGACAGACCCACCGAGACTAGTTGTCCCGAGGTGCCGGCTTTCGCCGGCATGACGGCCGGGCCCCCTCAGGCCTCGTTCTCGGGCGCGCCCGGAAGCTCTACGTCGGCCGTGCCGTCGGGTTTGAGCAGCACCCTGGCCCGGATGCTGGTCGGATTTTCACCCGAAAAGAGCCGGCGGACCTGCCCGAGGCTCGGCAGCGCGTCGTAGCTTTCCAGCACTTTCACTTCGGCAATGTCGTGGTGGAGAAGGAGATATTTGTGCTCCTTCGGCAGAT
>DASVPM010000010.1:0-8247 GCA_036382815.1 Allosphingosinicella sp. | reverse complement strand
CTCCCCGCGCGCGGAGCGCGTGGGGAGGGGGACCGGGCGGAGCCCGGTGGAGGGGTAGGCGCGCAGGCATTCGAGGATTGCATGGGAACCGGCCGAGACCGAGGCCAATTACCCCTCCACCATGCTTCGCATGGTCCCCCTCCCCAGCAAATGCTGGGGAGGATTTTAAGTGACTGAAGCCGAAGCCGCGGCCGAACTCGAGCGTCTCGCCGCCGAGATCGCTCGCCACAATCGGCTCTACCACAGCGAGGACTCGCCGGAGATTTCCGACGCCGAATATGACTCGCTCGTCCGCCGAAACGCCGAGCTGGAAAGGCAATTCCCCAACCTCGTCCGCGAGGACAGCCCGTCGCGCCAGGTCGGCGCCGCGCCCGCCGCGCACCTCTCCAAGGTCCGCCACGCGCTGCCGATGCTCAGCCTCGAGAACGCCTTTTCCGACGAGGAGGTGGCGGACTTCGTCGCCCGGGTGCGGCGCTTCCTGAGCCTGGCCGGGGACGAAGAGGTAACGCTGACCGCGGAGCCCAAGATCGACGGGCTCTCCTGCTCGCTCCGCTACGAGAAAGGCGAGCTCGTCCTCGCCGCCACCCGCGGCGACGGGACGACGGGCGAGGTGGTCACCGAGAACGTCCGGACGATAAAGGACATTCCGCAGAACCTGTTCCCCGGCGAAGGCCGGGGCCCAGAGCCCAGCGCAGCTGGGCCCCGGCCTTCGCCGGGGAACATACCCGACGTCTTCGAGATCCGGGGCGAGGTCTACATGTCCAAGTCGGATTTCGCGGCCCTGAACGCCCGGCTGCTCGCCGAAGCGGAGGATCCGGCCAAGGCCCGGCAGTTCGCCAATCCGCGCAATGCCGCCGCCGGATCGCTTCGGCAGAAGGAGGCGGCGGTGACCGAGTCGCGCCCGCTTCGATTCTACGCCCACGGCTGGGGTGAGGCATCCGCTCTGCCGGCGGACACCCAGCTCGGGGTGATGCGGGCGATCGAGGCCTGGGGCCTTCCCATCGCCGACCATCTCGAGCCCTTCGCCGATCTCGAGGCCCTGCTCGTCCATTATCGCGCAATCGAGGCGAAGCGCGCCGACCTCGCCTTCGACATCGACGGCGTCGTCTACAAGGTCGACCGGCTCGACTGGCAGCGCCGCCTCGGCCAGGTGGCCCGCGCCCCGCGCTGGGCCCTCGCCCACAAATTCCCCGCCGAGAAAGCGGAGACGGTCCTCGAGGCGATCGACATCCAGGTCGGGCGCACCGGCAAGCTGACGCCGGTGGCGCGCCTGAGGCCGGTCAGCGTCGGCGGAGTGACCGTCACCAACGCGACGCTTCACAACAAGGACGAGATCGAGCGGCTCGGAGTGCGGGTCGGCGACCGGGTGCGGATACAGCGGGCGGGCGACGTCATCCCTCAGGTGCTGGAGAATCTCACGCCGAATGAGGACCGGCCGGCCTTCGTCTTCCCGGCGAACTGCCCCGAATGCGGCTCGGACGCCGTGCGCGAGGAAGGCGAGGTCGACGTTCGCTGCACGGGCGGACTCGTCTGCCCGGTTCAAAGAGTCGAGCGGTTGCGCCACTTCGTCTCGCGCCACGCGCTCGACATCGAGGGGCTGGGGATCACCCATATCGAGAATTTCTTCCGCGACGGCCTCCTCCAATCGCCGGCCGACATCTTCCGGCTGACGAGGGAGACGCTGCTGGCCCGCGAGCGCTGGGCCGAGATTTCCGCCGCCAATCTGATCGCCGCGATCGACGCCAAGCGGGAGCCGCCGCTCGATCGCTTCCTCTACGGCCTCGGAATCCGCCACGTCGGCGAGGTCACCGCCCGCGATCTCGCCCGCCGCTATCGCAGCTGGGACAAGCTGAGGGCCATGGTCGAAGCGGCGCTCGAGGTCCGCCGCGGCGTCGCGCCCGCCCTGGGCGAGGAGGAGCGCAAGTTCCTCCAGCGCCGCGACAAGGCCGTGGTCGAGGCCGTCGCGACCCCGAACATCGGGCCCGAGGTCGCCAACGCCCTGCTCGACTTCTTCGAGGAGGCGCATAATCGCGAGGTCCTCGACGATTTGCTCGGTGCCGGGGTTCGGCCCGCGGACGTCGTCTGGGAGACGAAGCAATCGCCCGTCTCCGGCAAGACCATGGTCTTCACTGGAAGCCTCGAGACCCTTTCGCGCGACGAGGCCAAGGCCCAGGCCGAGAAGCTGGGCGCAAAAGTGGCGGGCAGCGTCTCCGCGAAGACGGACCTCCTCGTCTACGGCCCCGGCGCGGGCTCAAAGCTCAAGAAGGCGGCGGAGCTTGGGGTCGAGACCATCGACGAAGCGGCGTGGAACGCGATCGTGAAGGAAGCAGGCTAGCCCGTCATCCATTGTCGGAATCCGCCGACCATGCGAGACATCACCTCGCACTCCGGAGAAACCTTCCGATGAAAAAGACCTTTCTGCTCGGCTTCGCCGCCCTGATGCTCCCCGCCACCGCCTTCGCCCTGCCCAAGCCGCCGGTGGCGGCTAAGCGGCCGCACGAGGTGAAAGGGCCGGGCGGCATCGTCAGGAACGACGAATATTACTGGCTTCGCGACGACGACCGGAAGAATCCGGAGATGCTCGCCTATCTCACGGCCGAGAACGCCTACGCCGACGCCGTCCTGGCGCCGCTCAAGCCGCTTCAGGAAAAGCTCTACGGAGAGTTTATCGGCCGGATCGCCCAGGACGATTCCAGCGTCCCGTTCCGCAAGCGCGGCTATTATTATTACAGCCGCTTCGCGGCCGGGCAGGATTATCCGGTCGTGGCACGCCGCAAGGGCGCGATGACGGCGGCGGAGGAGGTGCTGCTCGACCAGCCGGCGATGGGCAACGGCAAGGGCTATTTCAACATCGGCGGCTACGAGGCCAGCCCGGACAACCGGCTTCTCGCTTATGCCGAGGACATCGTCGGCCGCCGGCAATATGTCCTCCGGATCAAGAACATCGCTTCCAGCGAAGCGCTCGCCGACGAGGTCCCGAATGCCGAGCCGGACTTCGTTTGGGCGGACGACAACCGAACCCTCTTCTACGTCGAGAAGGACCCGGTGACCCTGCTCAGCAAGCGGGTGAAGGCGCATGTCCTCGGCACCCCGGCGTCGGCCGACCGGCTCGTCTACGAGGAGAAGGACGAGAGCTTCTACATGGGCCTCGTCCGGACCACGTCGGACAAATATATCTGCATCGTGCTGCAGAGCACGGTCAGCAACGAGCAGCGCTGCACGAGCGCGGCCAGTCCGGGCGCTTTCAGCGTCTTCGCTCCTCGCGAGCGCGAATTCCGCTACCAGGCCGACCATATCGGCAAGCGCTGGGTCGTTCTGACCAACTGGAAGGCGAGCAACTACCGGTTGATGCAGGTACCGGAGGCCGCAGCGGTCGGCGGGCGGGCCCGATGGACCGACCTCGTCCCGCACAAAGCCGACGTGTTCATCGACGACTTCAAGCCGATGAACGGCTATATCGCCATCGCCGAGCGCTCGGGCGGCAACAAGCGGCTCCGGCTCCTCACCGACAACGGCAAGAGCGCCTTCGTCGCCTCGGACGAGCCCGCCTACGCCATGGGGCTCAACGTCAATGCCGAGCCTGACAGCGAATGGCTGCGCTATCATTATACCTCGCTGACGACGCCCACCCGTATCTACGAGGTCAGCGCCAGGACGGGCGAGCGCAGGCTGCTCAAGGAGACGCCCGCGCCGGGCTACGACGCCTCCAGATATGCGACCGAGCGGGTCTGGGCGACGGCGCGGGACGGGACGAAGATCCCGGTCTCGATCGTCTACCGGAACGGCTTCCGGAAGGACGGCAAGGCCGCGATGCTCCAATATGCCTATGGAAGCTACGGCTCCTCGACCGATCCGGCCTGGTCGCCGACCGTGACCAGCCTTCTCGACCGCGGGATGGTCTACGCCGTCGCCCATATCCGCGGCGGTCAGGAGATGGGCCGCGCCTGGTATGACCAGGGCCATCTGCTCAACAAGAAGAACAGCTTCACCGACTTCATCGACGTCACCCGCTATCTCGTCGCCCGGGGCTATGCGGCGAAGGACCGGGTGGCCGCCCAGGGCGGAAGCGCCGGCGGCCTGCTGATGGGCGGGATCGCCAACATGGCGCCGCAGGATTATTCGGTGATCGTCGCCCAGGTGCCGTTCGTCGACGCCGTCACCACCATGCTCGACCCGACCATCCCGCTCACCACCAACGAATATGACGAATGGGGCAATCCGTCGGATCGCAAATATTACGACTATATCCTGTCCTACTCGCCCTACGACAACGTCGCCGCCCGCGCCTATCCGGCGATGTTCGTCAGCACCGGCCTGTGGGACAGCCAGGTCCAATATTACGAGCCGGCCAAATGGGTAGCGAAGCTTCGGGCGGCTAAAACGGATTCCAACCCCCTCCTCTTCCGGACGAACATGGAGGCCGGTCATGGCGGCAAGTCCGGCCGCTTCCGTCGCTATCGCGACATCGCCGAATATTACGCCTTCATGCTGAGCCGATTGGGGGTCGAGAAGTAGGAAAAGGCACGTCGTCCCAGCGAAGGCTCGGACCCCAGTGGGTGAAGGGCTCGGCGCCTTCGACGCCACGGGACCCCAGCCTGCGCTGGGGTGACGGTTCGGGCGATTCAGGTCTCCCTGCGTCTGCGCGCCGGCACCGCCTTGCGCTTGCGCATGACCAAAGTCGGCCACTCGCCGCGCTCGACCCGGCCGCTCAGCATCATCCCCTGGCGGCGGTAGGCGGCGGCCACCGCCGGAGCCTGGTGGTCGAGCAGCCCAGCGAGAATCAGCCGTCCCCCCGGGGCGATCGCGTCGGCGACCGACGGCGCCAGCTCGATCAGCGGGCCCGCGAGGATATTGGCGATGACGAGGTCGAAGGGCGCCCGCGCCCGCAGCCGGACATGGCGCATCCCGTCGGCGACGAGCAGCTCGAGCTGCCCGCGGGCCCGCCCGAGCCTCACGCCGTTGATCGCCGCATTTTCCTCGCTGACCTCGATCGCCACCGGATCGTTGTCGGACGCGGCCGCGCGCGCCGCCGGCCACAGCTTCAGCGCCGCGAAGGCGAGGAGGCCGGTACCGGTGCCGAGATCGACCAGATTGGCGACGGCCGCTCCGCCCGTCTTCATATCGCTGAGCGCGATCAGGCAGCCCGTCGTCGTTTCGTGCTGGCCGGTTCCGAAGGCGCGGCCCGCGTCGATCTCGATCGCGATCGAGTCCTGCGGCGCCTCGGCCCGATGCGCCGGCGTGTGAACGAAGAATCGGCCGGCCCTGATCGGCTCCAGGCCCTGCTGGCTGAGTGTGACCCAGTCGCGGTCCTCGACCTGCTCGACGCGCGGCTCCGTGCCGGCCGCGCTCGGCGCCAGGCCGGCGAGGAGCTCGAGCATCTCCCCGGTCGGCTCGCGGTCGAAATAGGCGTCGAGCCGCCATTCGTCGGGGCTTGCGCCGTCCGCCTCGCTGGTCATCAGCACCGGCGGGAAATCGAGCCAGGCGAGCGGCGTGATATCGTCCTTCAGCGCCTCCGCCTCCGCCTTGCTGCAGGGGAGAGTGACCTTCCAGCTGTCGGTCATCTAAAATCCTCCCCTGCATTTGCAGGGCAGGGGGACCAGGCGAAGCCTGGTGGAGGGGCCTGCGGCGGAAGGACCCCTCCGCCGCCCTTCGGACGGTCCCCCTCCCCGCGAAATCGCGGGGAGGATTTTTTTAACGCACATAGCTCGCGCCATTGACGTCGATCACCGTGCCGGTCGTGGAGGCGGGCGCGTCGACCGCGAGCCAGCGTACGGCTTCGGCCACCTCCTCGGCGCCGGCGATCCGGCCTAGCGGGATGTCGGCGACGACCTTCTGGCCGCCTCGGCTCGCCATATATTCCTCGACCATTTCCGAGGCCGTGAAGCCCGGACAGACGGCGAAGGCGAGGATGCCCTCGGCCGCATAGCCGCGGGCGATCGACTTGGTCATTCCGATCATCCCGGCCTTGGACGCGGCGTAATGCCAGTGCTGCGGGCTGTCGCCGCGATAGGCCGCGCGGCTTGCGACGTTGACGATCCGGCCGCCGCCGCCTTCGCGGAAGTGCAGGACGGCAAGCCGGCAAAGCTCGGCCGAGGCTGTGAGGTTGACCCGCATGGTCCGCTCCCACGCCGCGACCCATTCCTCCGCAGGAAGATCCACCGGGGCGGCTTCGAAGATTCCGGCGTTGTTGACCAGCGCGTCGATCCGTCCGCCGAGCCGGTCGAGCGCCTCGTCCCAGAGGCGCCCGGCGGCACCCGGCTGGTCGAGGTCGGCGGCGATCATCCCCTCGCCGCCGCGGCTGGAATGACCGACGACGTGGTGAGCCGAGAAAGCCGAGGCGATCGCCTTGCCGATGCCCCGGCTGGTGCCGGTGACGAGGATGTTGAGCTGGGTCATGGCGGCCCGATAGGCGCGGGAGAAGGCGAGGGGAAGGGGAGTCGTCGCCCCAGCGAAGGCTGGGGGCCCAGGGAGTGAAAGGCGCCGGCGTTCTTCACCCCATGGGATCCCAGCCTTCGCTGGGACGACGGGCAAATCAGTCCGCGAACGGATCCCGCACCAGGATCGTGTCCTCGCGTTCCGGGCTGGTCGAGACCAAAGCCACCGTGATCCGGCACACTTCTTCGATCCGCTTGATATATTTGATCGCCTGGGCCGGGAGCTCCGCCCAGCTGCGGGCCCCGGCCGTCGATTCCGCCCAGCCGGGCATGGCCTCGTAGACCGGCTCGACCGCCTCCTGGTCGGCGGCGTGGGCCGGAAGGTGGTCGAGCGTCGCCCCGCGCAGCCGGTAGCCGGTGCAGATGCGCAGCTCGTCGAAGCCGTCGAGCACATCCAGTTTGGTCAGGGCGACCCCGGTGACCCCCGCCACTGCACAGGCCTGGCGGACGAGGACGGCGTCGAACCAGCCGCAGCGGCGCTTGCGTCCGGTCACGGTGCCGAATTCGCGGCCCCGCTCGCCGAGGCGCTGGCCGGTCTCGTCCTCGAGCTCGGTCGGGAAGGGCCCGGCGCCGACGCGGGTGGTGTAGGCCTTGACGATCCCCAGCACGAAGCCCGCGGCGCCGGGCCCGAGACCGCTTCCGCCCGCTGCGGTGCCGGCCACGGTGTTGGACGAGGTGACGAAAGGATAGGTGCCGTGATCGACGTCGAGCAGAACGCCCTGCGCGCCCTCGAAGAGGATTCGCTTGCCGCCCGCTTTCGCCTCGCCCAGCGTGATCCAGGTCGGCCGGGCGAAGCGAAGGACGAAGTCGGCGATCTCGCCGAGGTCGCGCTCCAGCCGGGCGCGGTCGATCGGCGGCTCCCCGAAGCCGGCGCGAAGCGCGTCGTGATGGGCGCAGAGGCGGTCGATCTGGGGGCCGAGATGGCCGAGGTGGGCGAGGTCGCAGACCCTTATCGCCCGGCGCCCAACCTTGTCCTCATAGGCCGGGCCGATGCCGCGGCGGGTGGTGCCGATCTTGCCCTGGCCGGACGCGTCCTCGCGAAGTGCGTCGAGATCGCGGTGGAAGGGGAGGATGAGCGGACAGGTGTCCGAGATATGCAGGGTCTCGGGGCTCACCGCCACGCCCTGCTCGGCGAGCCGCTCGACCTCGGCCTTGAGCGCCCACGGGTCGAGCACGACCCCGTTGCCGATGACGGAGAGCGTGCCCCGGACGATTCCCGAGGGGAGAAGCGAGAGCTTGTAGGTCTCGTCGCCGACGACGAGCGTGTGGCCGGCATTGTGCCCGCCCTGGAAGCGGGCGACGACGTCGGCCCTACTCGCCAGCCAGTCGACGATCTTGCCCTTCCCCTCGTCGCCCCACTGGACTCCGATGACGGTGACGTTGGCCACGCGATGCTCCTGCTGATGACGGGGGAGGCTCTAGGGAGAGGGAGGTGGGAGGTCCAGTCTCGTCGCCCCGGCGAAGGCTGGGCCCCGGCGGGTGAAAGACGCCGCTGCTTTTACCCGCCGGGATCCCAGCCTTCGCTGGGATGCCGTATCAGAACCGCAGTGGGCTCACCCTCTTCACCCCCGGCAGCGCCTGCAGCCTCGCGACCAGGTCCGGCCCGATATGGCTGTCGACGGACACCAGGGCGACCGCCTCCCCGCCCGCCTCGCGCCGGCCGAGGCTGAAGGTGCCGATATTGACGCCCTCCTCGCCGAGCAGCGTACCGAGCCTGCCGATGAAGCCGGGGGTGTCCTCGTTGACGATATAGATCATCTCTCCCTCCAGCTCGGCCTCGACCCGAATTCCGAAAATCTCGACCAGACGCGGG
>DASVPM010000009.1:0-7667 GCA_036382815.1 Allosphingosinicella sp. | reverse complement strand
GGGAGGGGCCGGCAGCCGAAAAGGCGGCCGGCCCCTACCCTTTTCGGTGCTGGGCTCAGTGCTTGGCCGGCGCGTTGGGATTGTCGCCGCCGCCGCCGACCTCGTCCTCGCCGAGCTGGCCGGGCCCGTGATAGGGCATTTCGGTCTGGCCGCCGGTACCCGCGAATCCGTCCTTGCCGCCACCCTCCTTGCCGCTGTGCGGATTGGGGTAGGCGCCGCCGCCGGAATCGCCGCCACCGCCGCGTCCGTTGAGCTTGTCGTCGTCGTCCATGGCGCGCTCCTCTCGACGGCCTGAATGAGCCGCGGCGAGCGAGGTTCCGTCAGTTCAGTAGGCCGTACGCGCCAGCCGCCGCCCTTCGAAGGACTGACCGCTTCGGGTCATCGCGACCGGTTGGAGCACCGAGGCGACCGGCCGGCGCTGGGCGATGGGGAGGCCTGCATGGGTGGCCATGACCGCCGCCTCGGCGATGCTCTTCACGCCGAGCTTCGCCATGATATGGGCGCGATGCATCTCGACGGTCCGGACACTGATGCCGAGCTCGTGAGCGACGGCCTTGTTGGAGCGTCCGCCGAACAAGGCGAGCGAGATGTCGAGCTCGCGCGCGGTAAGCCGGGCGAGCCGGTCCTGCGCGACGCGGCGGGCTTCGCCCTGCTCGAGCGAAGCTTCGAGCGCGGTCCAGGCCGGAAGCAAAGCGGCGGCGAGCTTCGCCGCGTCGACCGGCTTCTCGAGGAAGTCGAGCGCCCCGAGCTTCATCGCCCTGACCGCGACCTCGACCCTGGGCTCGGCGCTCATGGCGAGGATCGGCCAACCGGTCTCGCGCCGAACGAGCGCGGCCAGGATTTCGAGCCCGTCCTGGGCATCCATGTCGAGCAGGATGCAGCCCGGCATCAGATGGCCCAGTATCTCGAGAAACTCCCCCCCGCCGCCGAACGGCCAGGCCTCGGCGCCGATCGACGCCAGGTTGATCGTCAGCGACCTTCTCGTCTCAAGGTCGTTGTCCACCACATACACGGTGCGTTGGTGCGACATAAGCCCGCTCCCCCAAAGCCAAAACACACGGCCACGCACAGTCAACTCTCTGAGTCGACTGGTTAATCCACAACCTAGGGGAATTACTGTGAACCGCAGGTGACCGTCGGCGCCAAGTCTCTGGCATTATGGACCTTTCCCCCGAGAGGGGGGGAAAGAGACTTAGGTCCGGAACGACATAAAGTAAGTTAGATTCCGCGAGGGTCCTGCGATGCCGATGGCTCGTAGTCTCCATGCCGAATCACCGTACCATTACCGGTGTACAAGTCCGATCTGAGCACTGCTTCCGTTAACCATTAAGCTTCTCCCCGGCACCGGCGCCCTGCCGGTGCGGGTTGGACGTTGCGGGGGCGAGCGGGGCCGTGGAAATCACGCACATCTTCAGCGGCAGCGCGCTCGTCGCGCTCGACGAAGAGGGCCGCGTCCGTCTCCCGCATTTCATCCTGCGCGAGATGGCGAGGCACTCCGGCGCCGGACGGGTGCTTCTCGGAATTCATGAAAGCGACCCTTGCGTCACCGGCTACGGCTCGGCCCTGCAGCCGAGACTCGAGGCCGAGCTGGAGCGCCGGCGTTTGCGCGACGAGACGCTCGGGCGGGGTCCCGAAGAGCATCATGCCCGGGCGCGGCGGACGTTCGGGCTGGTCGAGGAAGCCCGCTACGACGACGCCGGCGGCTTGACCCTGCCGCCGCTGGCGCGGCGCCGCGGCGGCCTCGGCGCCAGGATCCTGTTCGTCGGCGCCGGCAGCCATTTCGAGATCTGGGACCCGTCGCTGGCCATGGCCGAAGGCGACGAGGAGCTGCGCTACCTGGCCGAGTACAGGCTCGCGGGCGGCGCCCCGACGACATTCGACGAGGAGGAGGACGAGAGATGAGCCTGTTATGCGCGCTGGGCGGCCACGAGGCGGGGAGCGGCGAAATCTATAATGGCGGTTACTATTTCGCCCGCTGCAAGCGCTGCGAACGCGACATGATCCGCAGCGGGGCCGCCTGGCAGATGGTACCGGACGGCCACCGGGTGGTCTGGAGGAGCGGACGCCACCAGCATTCCGTCGAGCCGAGCTTCGCCGGGGTCCTGCCCGTCCTCCACCGGGAGGCCAACCTCCCCGCGGTCCGCCCGGCCTTCGCCTCGTGGAGCCGGGACATCGTCCGGCTGAAGCGACAGTCCGCGGCCGCGCCGTCCGCCGCCGCCGCGGCGCTCGAGAATGAAGAGCCCCATTATCCGCGCCTGCTGGTGATCGCGGCTCTGGTCGGGGCGGGGCTTCAGCTCATCTTCAGCCTCGGCTCGGGACGGAGCCTGGGCTGAGCCTCCTAGCCCCTCTCCCTGCAGGGGAGAGGGACAGGTACGCGAAGCGAACCGGGGTGAGGGCCAGTCGAATGCCGGACCCTCACCCTCGCGCAGCTGCGCTGCGCTTTCCCTCTCCCTGCAGGGAGAGGGCCTTTCTGGCCGGACCCTTGCGCCGCCCGGCGCATTCTGTGCCTTGTCGAGAGGCAAGGAGACTGCGCGCGTATGAAGCCGATGGGGGAGCAACATCTGGCGCTTCTGAGGCGCCACATGGTCGAGATCGTCGATCTCCATTTCGACCTCGCCGGCGAGGAGCTCGGCAGGGACGAGATAGATCCGAGGCTGCGGGCGGCGCTTTTGCGGGTGCCGCGCCATCTCTTCGTGCCCCACCAGCTCGCCGCCGCCGCCTACCAGGACACGCCGCTTCCGATCGGCTTCGACAAGACCATCTCGCAGCCCTTCATCGGCGCCCTGATGCTCGATCTGCTCGACCTCTCGCCCGGTCAGCGCGTGCTCGAGGTCGGCACCGGCCTCGGCTGGCAGGCGGCCGTGATGACCGCACTCGGCGTCCGGGTCTGGAGCGTCGAGATCGTCGAGGAGTTCGCGGAAGGCGCCCGCCTCCGCCTCGCCTCGGAGGATCATGACGTCGAGATCCGGGTCGGCGACGGCTCGCGCGGCTGGCCCGAGCACGCCCCCTTCGACCGGATCCTCGTCACCGCCGCCGCCCCGGGTCCGCCCGCCGCCCTCGGGGACCAGCTGGCCCCGGGCGGCCGGATGGTCATTCCGCTCGGCGGCAAGGAGGTCCAGCAACTGAGCGTGGTGACCAAGGAGCGCGGCGGGAACTTGGCGGTCCGCGAGGTCCTGCCGGTGCGCTTCACGCAACTGGAGACGGCGATCTGATCCCCTCCCCTCGTCCCGGCATTCGGCGCCCAAGCCTATTCAAGAGGCTCGCAAGTACCTATCTGAACCGGCGTCCCCGTCAGCGCCGCCGCGCGATCATCCGGAGTTTGAAATGAGCCATGCGGCCCTCGAGCGGCGCACCTTCGCGATCATCTCGCATCCGGACGCCGGCAAGACGACTCTGACCGAGAAGCTGCTCTATGCCGCGGGGGCGATTCACGAGGCCGGCGAGGTGCGGGCGCGAGGCGACCGCCGCCGCGCGCGCTCCGACTGGATGGCGATCGAGCAGCAGCGCGGGATTTCCGTGACTTCGTCGGTAATGACCTTCGAGCGGTCCGGAATCCTCTTCAACCTGCTCGACACGCCCGGGCACCAGGATTTCTCGGAGGACACCTACCGGACGCTGACCGCGGTCGACAGCGCGATCATGGTGATCGACGCCGCCAAGGGGATCGAGGCGCAGACGCGCAAGCTGTTCGAGGTCTGCCGGCTTCGCAACATCCCGATCGTCACCTTCGTCAACAAGGTCGATCGGGAGGGGCTGAGCCCGTTCGCGCTGCTCGACGAGATCGCCGAGACTCTCCAGCTCGACGTCTGCCCGCGCAACTGGCCGGCCGGGATGGGCGGCCTCTTCCACGGCCTCTACGACCTCGCCGACCACCGTCTGCGCCTCGCCGACCGCAGCGACGGCATCGCTCCGGCCGAGAGCGTCGGGCTCAGCGGGCTCGACGACCCGGAGATCGACCGTCTGCTTCCCGCCGAGGCCGCCGATCGCCTTCGGGAGGAAGCCGGGCTGGCGCTCGCCGCTTATCCCGAATGGGACCTCGACTCGTTCCTGGCCGGCGACCTCACGCCAGTCTTCTTCGGCTCCGCGCTTCGCGAGTTCGGCACCGGCGACCTCCTGGACGGCCTCGCCGCCTTCGCGCCACCGCCCGGCGCCCAGCCCGCCCGCGCGGGACCCGTCTCGCCCGATGCCGCCGGCTGCTCCGGCTTCGTCTTCAAGGTCCAGGCGAACATGGATCCCAATCACCGCGACCGGATCGCATTCCTTCGGATCTGCTCGGGGAGCCTCAGGCGTGGAATGAAGCTGGCCAACCCGCGGCTCGGCAAGTCGATCTCGATCCAGAATCCGATCACCTTCTTCGCCCGCGACCGCGAGCTCGCCGAGCTCGCCCGCCCGGGCGACATCGTGGGCATCCCCAATCACGGCACCCTGAGAGTGGGCGACACCCTGTCCGAGGACGGCGGCATCGCCTTTACCGGCCTTCCCGATTTCGCCCCCGAGATCCTTCGCCGGGTCCGGCTCGATGACCCGATGAAATCCAAGCAGATGCGCCGGGGGCTTCAGGACCTTGCCGAGGAGGGGGTCGTCCGGATCTTCAAGCCGGCGATCGGCACCGGCTGGATCGTCGGCGTGGTGGGAGCGCTCCAGCTCGACGTCCTGGCGACCCGGATGGAAGCGGAATACGGATTGAAGCTCGGCTTCGAGCCGAGCCCCTGGGAGATCGCCCGCTGGGTCTCCGCCGATCCGGCGCAGATGAAGCGCCTGACCGACACGCTTCGCCCGAGCGTGGCCGAAGACGCCGACGGGGCCGTCGTGCTCCTCATCCGCAACGAGTGGGAGCTGGGCCGATTCCAGCAGGACTGGCCGGACGTGAAATTCGCCGCGGTAAGGGAACGGCATTAGCAGTAAATTCCTCCCCGGCATTTGTCGGGGAGGGGGGCCGCGCGAAGCGCGGTGGAGGGGCTCTTCGGACTGAGTAGGCCCCTCCACCATGCTTCGCATGGTCCCCCTCCCCTGCAAATGCAGCGGAGGATTTAGTCCCCGCCCGCCCCCTATCCTTTACGCCTTCTTCACCCTCTCCCCCGCATAAGGCCCGCCTCCGAGGGCGGGTGATAAATGTTGCGGGTCTATGCCTGTATCACGGGCGAGCATGATTTCCGGCTGGTGCTGGTCGCCGGCACGATCTGCCTGCTCGCGGCCTTCACGGCCTTCTCGATCTTCGAGCAGGCCCGGCGGGCGAAACGGCGGCCCTGGGCGTGGACCGCGCTCGCCGGCTTCGTCGCCGGCACCGGTATCTGGGCGACCCATTTCATCGCCATGCTCGCCTACCGGCCGAACCTGCCGATCGGCTACGACCTCCCGCTGACCCTGCTCTCGATCGCCGCGGCCGTTGTCATAACCGGCGCCGGCTGGACGGCGGCTTTGCGCGGCGGCCCGGGCGGCACCCTCGCCGCGGGCGCCGTCATCGGGTCCGGAATCGGCGCGATGCACCATATCGGAATGGCGGCGGTGAAGCTGCCGGGACGATTCGCCTGGGACGGCACGATGGTGGCAATCTCCCTGCTCGTGGGAATCGCGCTGAGCATGGCCGCCCTCGCCGAGCATCGGCGAAAGCCCCAGATGCTTCCCTGGCGCCCTGCCCTGCTCTTCGCGCTGGCCATTTGCGGCCTCCACTTCACCGCCATGGCGGCGGCTTCGATCTACCCGGATTCGCGGCTTGCGGTGCCGGCGTCGGCGATCGACTCGAACGTCCTGACCCTCGCCGTCGCCGCGATGGCCCTGGTCATCCTCGCCATCGGCTTCCTGATGGTGCTGTTCGACCGCAAGCTGGCGAGCAACGCGATCGAGGAGGCGCGCCGGCTTCGCACCTTCGCCGACGCCGCCGTCGAGGGCCTGGTGGTGATCGACGGCGAGCGGATCGTCGACGCGAACCGGAGCTTTCTTCGGCTCGCCGGCTTCGACAGCGTCGGCGCCGCTCCCGAGCGCCTGTCCGACCTGCTCATCGGAGCCGATCTCCGCGCCTTGTCGATGGCGCCCGACGCGCCGCCGGAAGAATGCCGGCTGCTTCGCGCCGACGGCGAGAGCCGCGACGTCGAATTGCTCCTCCGCCCGCTCGCCTGGCGCGGCGCCGACCTTCGGATCCTCGCCGTGCGCGACATCTCCGAGCGCAAGGAGGCGGCCGAGCGGATCGCCCACCTCGCCTTCCACGACGCCCTCACAGCCCTTCCCAACCGGGCCGTCTTCGCCGACCATCTCGCCCGGACCGTCGCCAAGGCCGGCGAGACCGCGGATCATGTCGCGATCCTGTGCGTCGACCTCGACGGCTTCAAGGCGGTCAACGACCTGTACGGCCACCCGGCCGGCGACTCGCTTCTGATCGCCGCGGCACAGCGGCTGAGGGCGGCGGTGCGAGGCCATGAGCTGGTCGCGCGCCTCGGCGGCGACGAGTTCGCGGTGATCCAGGGGGGCGGCGAGCAGCCCGCCCATTCCGGACTGCTCGCCCGGCGGATCCTCGACACCCTGGCCGAGCCGTTCGCCCTCGGCTCCGACACGGTGCGGATCAGCGCCAGCGTCGGAGTCGCCCTGTTCCCGGCCGACGCCGCCGATCCCGAAAGCCTGGTCAAGAATGCCGACATGGCGCTCTACCGCGCCAAGGCCGACGGGCGCGGAACCGCCCGCTTCTACGAGGCGGCGATGGACGAGGCGCTTCGCCAGCGCCGCCAGCTCGAGGCCGACCTCAGGCAGGCGATCGACCGGGGCGAGCTTTGCGTCCACTACCAGCCGCTGGCGGACCTGGAGAGCGGCTCGATCCTCGGCTTCGAAGCGCTTCTACGCTGGACCCACGGCCGATTGGGCGAGATCGGCCCGGCGACCTTCATCCCGCTCGCCGAGGAAAGCGGCCTGATCCTCAAGCTGGGCCGCTGGGTCCTGCGCGAGGCCTGCGCCGAAGCGGCGCGCTGGACTCCGGCCCTCAAGCTTTCGGTCAACCTCTCGCCGGCCCAATTCACCCAGGGCGATCTCGCCGCCGAGGTCGAGGCCGTCCTCGCCGAGACCGGCCTCGACCCCGCCCGGCTCGAGCTCGAAGTCACCGAAGGGCTGCTGATCAAGGACGCGGAGCAGGCGATCGTCGTCCTCGAGCGGCTGAAGGCGCTGGGCGTGCAGATCTCGATGGACGATTTCGGGACCGGCTATTCCTCGCTGAGCTATTTCAGGATGTTCCCGTTCGACAAGGTCAAGATCGACCAGAGCTTCATCCGCGACATGATCGACAACCCGCAGGCCCGGGCGATCATCCGCTCGGTGATCGGGCTCGGCCGGGGCCTCGGAATGCCGGTCGTGGCCGAGGGCGTCGAGACCGAGGAGCAGCTCGAGGCGCTGCGCGCCGAAGGCTGCGACCAGGCCCAGGGCTATTGGATCAGCCGACCGGGCCCGATCGCCCATTTCGAGGGCGTGGTGATGGAGCGGGGCGTCGAGCCGGAGGTGGAGCGCAAGCAGGCGGGCTAGGTTTTGCCGCTTCGAGAGTCGCCGAGTTTCGCCAAGCGCCGTAGAATTTCCCATTGCCTGTTTCATGTGGAACATTTAGTGAACCTCTGATCTACGCAAAGGGTGAAAAGCGGGGACCGCATTCAAGCGAAAGCGATTACGGTCCTCCTTCCGTCTTCGGCTAAGTC
>DASVPM010000008.1:0-11495 GCA_036382815.1 Allosphingosinicella sp. | reverse complement strand
TCCTGCGCGCACAGCTGCAGGTACCGCTCGGGCCGCGCCGAGCTGTGCTCCGGACCCTGCCCTTCGTAGCCGTGCGGTAGCAGCATGACGAGGCCGCTGGCGCGCAGCCACTTGGCCTCGCCCGCCGCGATGAACTGGTCGATCATCACCTGCGCCCCGTTGGCGAAATCGCCGAACTGCGCCTCCCACAGCACCAGGGTGCGCGGGTCGGCGATCGAGAAGCCATATTCGTAGCCGAGCACCCCGAATTCGGAGAGCGGCGAATCCCTGACCTCGAAACGCGCGCCCTCGACGGTCGTCAGGGGGATATATTTGTGGCCGTTCGTCTGGTCGATCCAGGCCGCGTGGCGGTGGCTGAACGTGCCCCGGGCGCTGTCCTGGCCCGACAGCCGAACCCCGCAGCCATCCCTGAGCAGGGTTCCGAAGGCGAGCGCCTCGCCCGTCGCCCAGTCGAAGCCCTGTCCGCTGGCGAACATCTCCTTCTTGGCGTCGATGATCCGCTGCAGCGTCTTGTGGACGGTGAGGCCCTCCGGAACAGTGCTCAATATCGCTCCCACCTCGCGCAGCGTCGCCTCGTCGACGCCGGTCGAGACGTTGCGGCGCTCGGTCTCCGGCGTCTCGGGCCGGCCGAGGCCCGACCAGCGGCCCTCGAACCAGTCGGCCTTGTTGGGAAGGTAGGATTTGGCCGCCTCGAACTCGGTCTCGAGCAAAGCGGTGAACTCGCCGACCCGGGCCTCGGCCCAGGCGGGATCGATCACGCCTTCCTGGCGGAGGCGGGCGCCGTACAGCTCCGAAACGGGCGGGTGCTTGCGGATCTCGGCATACATGAGCGGCTGGGTGAAGCTCGGCTCGTCGCCCTCGTTATGGCCGAAGCGGCGGTAGCACCACATGTCGATGACGATGTCGCGGGCGAACTTCTGCCGATATTCGATGGCCAGCTTGCAGGCGAAGGTCACCGCTTCCGGATCGTCGCCGTTGACGTGGAGCATGGGCGCCTGGACCGATTTGGCGATGTCGGACGGATAGGGTGACGATCTGGCGAATTGTGGACTCGTCGTGAAACCAACCTGGTTATTGATGACGTAATGGATGGTGCCGCCGGTGCCGTAGCCGGGGATCCCGGAGAAGGCGAAGCATTCGGCGACGATGCCCTGGCCGGCGAAGGCCGCGTCGCCGTGCAGAAGCACCGGCAGGACCTCGCCCACCGCCTTGCTTCCGCCGCGCCCGACCTGGAGCGCCCGGCACTTGCCGAGAACGACCGGATCCACCGCCTCGAGGTGGCTGGGATTGGGGACCAGCGACATGTGGACCTTGATCCCGTCGAACTCGCGGTCCGACGAGGTGCCGAGATGATATTTGACGTCGCCCGAGCCGCCGACGTCCTCGGGGTTGGCGGAGCCGCCGGCGAACTCGCTGAAGATCGCCCGGTAGGGCTTGGCCATGACGTTGGCGAGGACGTTGAGGCGGCCGCGATGGGCCATCCCGAAGACGATTTCCCGAACGCCGTACTGGCCGCCATATTTGATCACGCTCTCCAGAGCGGGGATCATCGATTCCCCGCCGTCGAGCCCGAAGCGCTTGGTGCCGACATATTTGCGGGCGAGGAACTTCTCCCACTGCTCGGCCTCGATCACCTTCTGGAGGATCGACTGCTTGCCTTCGGGGGTAAAGCGGATCTCGGCGTCGCGGCCCTCCAGCCGTTCCTGGAGGAAGCGGCGCTCCTCGACGTCGTTGATGTGCATATATTCGAGGCCGACATTGCCGCAATAATTGCGCCGGAGGATGTCGACGACCTCGCGGACCGTCCCCCGCTGCAGGCCCAGCGCGCCGCCGAGCCAGACCTGGCGGTCGAGCGCCGCCCCGGTGAAACCGTGATATTCGGGCGTCAGATCCTCCGGCATCTCGCGCTTGGCGAGGCCCAGCGGGTCGAGATTGGCGGCGAGATGCCCGCGCACCCGATAGGTGCGGATCAGCATCATCGCGCAGATCGAATCGTTGGCCGCCTGCTCGACGTCCGCGGCCGGCCTGCCGGAAGCGACGGCGGCTTCCTTCGCCTTGGCGGCGACCTTCTCGATCGTCATCAACGTGGGGTCGAGCCCGGAGTTGAGCTCGTCGAGATCGGCCACGGGCCAGTTGGCGCGCGCCCAGCTGGGTCCCTGCTCGCGTTCGCTGCCGATGCTGTCCAAGTCCAAAGCCTTCTACCTTCAGTTCCCCGGCGAAGGCCGGGGCCCAGTCGCACCGCCTGCGCCGCTGGATCCCGGCCTTCGCCGGGAAACAACGCGTCGAGTCCCTCCCCTAGCCCTTCAAGAGCGCGGCCAGGGTCGATCCAAGCTCAGATGGGCTCGGCGACACCGTAATTCCAGCCGCCTCCATCGCCGCGATCTTGTCGTCGGCGCCGCCCTTGCCGCCGGCGACGATGGCGCCGGCATGGCCCATCCGCCGCCCGGGAGGCGCGGTCCGGCCGGCGATGAAGCCGACCGTCGGCTTGCCGCGGCCCGCCCGCGCTTCGTCGGCGAGGAACCGGGCGGCATCCTCCTCGGCCGAGCCGCCGATCTCGCCGATCATGATGATCGACTTCGTCTCGGGGTCGGCGAGGAACAGCTCGAGCACGTCGACGAAATTGGTGCCGTTGACCGGATCGCCGCCGATCCCGACCGCGGTGGTCTGGCCGAGCCCGGCGTTCGAGGTCTGGAACACCGCCTCGTAGGTGAGGGTCCCCGACCGGCTGACCACCCCGACCGAGCCCTTGCGGAAGATGCTTCCGGGCATGATCCCGATCTTGCACTCGCCGGGCGTCAGCACCCCGGGGCAGTTCGGCCCGATCAGCCTGGACTTCGAGCCCGAGAGCGCGCGCTTCACCCGCACCATGTCGAGCACCGGAATGCCTTCGGTGATGCAGACGATCAGCGGCACCTCGGCATCGATCGCCTCCAGGATGGAATCCGCGGCGAAGGGCGGCGGGACGTAGACGACGCTGGCGTCGGCGCCGGTGGCTCGCACCGCTTCGAGCACCGTATCGTAGACCGGCAGGCCGAGGTGGGTCTGCCCGCCCTTCCCGGGCGTGACCCCGGCGACCATCTTCGTCCCGTAGGCGAGCGCCTGCTCGGTGTGGAAGGTCCCGGTCTCTCCGGTCATCCCCTGGGTGATGACCTTGGTGTCCGAATTGACAAGAATGCTCATTATAAAATTTCGTCCCAGCAAATGAAATGCGGCGCTAACCGGCCCAATTTTTGTCCGCGTCGAAATCGTGCAGGCGGGACATCATTTCGTCCCAGGAATAGGGGCACTCCTCCGGGAACCGTTCCCTGGGAATTGTGGTCTCCCGTTCGATCTCGAACAACGCTTGCTGATAAGCACGGTTAAGCGCTTCGCCCTGCCGGCTCTTGTAGCTCGGGCTCGTCTCGAGGCTGTCGGTTACCCGGCGACGGTGCTCATGAATAGAGTTGCGCCAACTCCGGCTGCGCCTTTCGGGCTGATAATCCCACTTCAGCATGTGGACGATCACGACGCGCACGGCGCTGACGAGAGCCTTGAAATCGTTGATCCCCAAGTCGCCTATCTCCTCGATCAGATGGTCGAGGTCGAGCTCGGCGAAGCGGCGCTCGCTCAGGAGATCGATTTGCGCAGCCAGCCAAGCAGCGTAATCCTCCTCGTAAGCGGGATAATTCGCTCCTCGCGAACGATGCGTGTCAACATCAGCCATGGGCGCACCCTAGCACAATCTAGCTTCGCAAGCTCGAATCGATACCCCGACACGCCTCGAGCAGTTCCTTCACCGCATCCACCGAAACCTCGAAGTTCGCCTTCGCGCTCTCGTCCAGCTCGATCTCGACGATCCGCTCGACGCCCCCGGCGCCGATCACGACCGGGACCCCGACGTACAAATCGTCGACGCCATACTGGCCCTGGAGATAGGCGGCCGCCGGAAGCAGGCGCTTCTTGTCCTTGAGATAGCTCTCGGCCATCGCCAGCGCCGACGTCGCCGGCGCGTAATAAGCGGAGCCGGTCTTGAGCAGGCCGACGATCTCGCCGCCGCCCGAACGGGTGCGCTGGACGATGGCGTCGATGCGCTCCTGGGTCGACCAGCCCATCCTGATCAGGTCGGGCACCGGGATGCCCGCGACCGCGGAATAGGCCGGGACCGGCACCATCGTGTCGCCGTGGCCGCCGAGCACGAAGGCGGTGACGTCCTCGACCGAGACCTTGAACTCCTCGGCGAGGAAGTGGCGGAAGCGGGCGGAGTCCAGCACGCCCGCCATCCCGACCACCCGCTCGTGGGGAAGGCCCGAAAATTCCCGGAGGGCCCAGACCATCGCGTCCAGCGGGTTGGTGACGCAGATGACGAAGCTGTCTGGCGCGTGCGCCCTGATGCCCTCGCCGACCGCCTTCATCACCTTGAGGTTGATCCCGAGCAGATCGTCCCGGCTCATCCCCGGCTTGCGGGCGATCCCGGCGGTGACGATGCAGACGTCCGCCCCGGCGATGTCGGCATAATCCTGGGTGCCGGTAAGCAAAGCGTCGAAGCCCTCGACCGGCCCGGCCTGGGCGAGGTCGAGCGCCTTGCCCTGGGGGATGCCCTCGGCGACGTCTAGGAGGACGATATCGCCCATTTCGCGGATCGCCGCGAGGTGGGCCAGGGTGCCGCCGATCATGCCGGCGCCGATGAGCGCGATTTTCGTGCGAGCCATAAGGGCTGCTCCAGCCTTTCTTTCGTCAGTCGAGCGGGACCGGCGGCAGGACGCCGCCAAATGTGGCGCCCGCTTAGACCCGAAGGCGAAAGGGGGCAACCTGTGGGGAAGGGGCCGCGTGGAAAAATCCTCCCCGAGATTTCTCGGGGAGGGGGACCGCGCGAAGCGCGGTGGAGGGGTTCTTCGGGCTCAGCAGAACCCTCCACCAAGCTTCGCTTGGTCCCCCTCCCCCGCAAATGCGGGGGAGGATTCAGGAAGTCACTTGCCCGCCAGCGCCTTGAGCATGTCCGTCCAATGGTCGACGTCGTCGTAGAGCGCCTTGACCGGGAGCCGTTCGTCGCGGCCGTGGGCGCGCAGGTCGTCGGGGATGATGCCCCAGCTGCCGTCGACCCCGTAGACCGGGATTCCGGCGACCCGGAACGGGCGGGCGTCGCTCGCGCCCGTGCTCATCTCGGGCATGACCGGAGCGCCGGGATGGCGGGTGCGGACGGCCGCCGTATAGGCCGCGGTGACGTCGGGCCGGAGCGGCGAGGCGAGCGACATCTTCTGGTCGTCGGTGCGCTCGACCTTCACCTCCGGGTCGCTCACCACCCGCTCGAGCTCGTCGCGGATCGCGGCAGGCTCCGTGCCGGGCATGATCCGGCAGTTGACGGTGGCGCGCGCCAGCTGCGGCAGGGCGTTGTCGGCATGGCCGCCCTCCAGCCGGGTGGCGACGCAGCGGGTCCGGGTCAGGCCGACCTCGCCCTCGTCGGCCTCGATCAGGTCCGCGGCCTTGCCGTCGTTCGGATTGGCGAGCCAGGCGCGCATCGCATCGCCGAGCGGCCCCTTCTCGCCCTTCTCGCGGACCGAGAAATAGGCCCGGGTGGTCTCGTTGAGGATCGGCTCGAACCGATAGGCCTCCAGCCGCTCGATCGCGTGGGCGAGCTTGTAGATGGCATTGTCGGGCCTGGGCTTGGAGCTGTGGCCGCCGCGGTTGCGGACCGTGAACGTGTACATCGAATAGGTCTTCTCGGCGGTCTGCATCGAGAAGCCGAGCGCCCGCCCGTCCTTGGCGAAGCCGCCGCCGCCGCCGTCCGAGTTGAGCGCGAACTCGGCGTCGGTCCACTTGCGCCATTCGCCCGCGCCGAGGCGGGCGCCGTTGCCCTGCGTCTCCTCGTCGCCGGTGAACAGGACGACGATGTCCCGCGTCGGCTTGAACCCTTCCGCCCGGAGCCGGAGCAGGGCGGTGGTCACGGCGGTGATCCCCTGCTTGATGTCGCTCGTTCCGCGTCCGTAGAAATAGCCGTCCTTCTCGGTGAGGACGTAAGGGTCGAGCGACCAGTCCTCCCTTTTCGCCGGGACCACGTCCATATGCGCCATGAGCAGGATCGGCTTCTTGCCCGAAGGCTTCGCCGCCGGCCAGCGGGCGATGAAGGCGGCGGTCTTGTCGCCCGGCGCGCCTTCATAGGGGACGACGTGGATGTCGCTCGCCGCCCAGCCGCCGGCTTCATATTGCTCGGCGAGATACCGGGCGAGCTCGGGCACCTTCCCCTCCCCCGCCGCGGTCGGGATCGCGATCGCGTGGGCGAGGATCTCGCGCGCCTTCAGGTCCCATTTGTCGGGCGCCGGACCGGCGGCGAGGGCGGTGGAGGAGAGCAGGCCGAGGGCGAGGGCGAAGGCAAGGCGCATGGGGGGGCTCCTTCAGAGGCGGTGCGGACGCTGGACCGGAGACGGGCGAGCGTCAACGGTGAAATCCTCCCCCGCATTTGCAGGGGAGGGGGACCAGGCGAAGCCTGGTGGAGGGGCTGGCAGCCTCTTCGAAAAGAACCCCTCCACCGCGCTTCGCCGAAGGCGCAGTTTATCCTGAGCGACGCCGCAGGCGGCGTCGAAGGGCGCGGTCCCCCTCCCCGCGAAATCGCGGGGAGGATTTCACGCGCTGTTTCCCCCGTGCCCGGCCGCCAGATACTCCTCGCTCTGCATCTCGATCAGCCGCGAGGCCGTGCGCTGGAACTCGAACGCGCCGTCTCCTTCCGGGTAGAGCGCGTCCGGCGCCGCGTCGGCGGCGGCGAGGAGCTTCACCTTGTGCTCGTAGAGGGTGTCGATGAGCGTGACGAAGCGCGCCGCCTCGTTGCGCCGCTCCGGGCCCATGACCGGGATCCCGACGAGGATGACGCTGTGGTAGCGCCGCGCGATCGCGAGATAGTCCGCGGCCCCGCGCGCCTCGCCGCACAGCCGCTTGAACGAGAAGACGGCGACGCCCTTGAGACTCTTGGGCACGTGCAGGATCCGGCCGCCCTGCACCGGGATGTCCTCGCCCGGCACCTTGGCCCTGTCCTCGACCGAAAAGTCCGTGAGCCGGAAGAAAGCGGCGCTGAGCGCCTCGGTCGCTTCCGGCCCGTTGGGCACGAACCAGGTCGGGAACCCGCCCAGCCGCTCCAGCCTGTAGTCGGTCGGGCCGTTCAGCGGCACCACGTCGAGCTCGCGCTCGACCAGGTCGATGAAGGGCAGGAAAAGCTCGCGGTTGAGCCCCCCGAGATAGAGGTCGCGCGGCGGCCGGTTGGAGGTGGCGACGACCGTCACTCCATTCTCCACCAGCTGGGCGAACAGCCGCGACAGGATCATCGCATCGGCGGCGTTGTTGATCACCATCTCGTCGAAGGCGAGCAGCCGGGCCTCCGCCGCGATCGCCCGGGCGACCGGCGGGATCGGATCGCCCTCCTCCTTCTCGCGCTCGGCCCGAAGCCGCTCGTGGACCTCGAGCATGAATTCGTGGAAATGGACCCGGCGCCTGGGCTGCGCCGGGATCGCCTCGAAGGCGAGGTCCATCAGCATCGACTTGCCGCGGCCGACCCCGCCCCACAGATAGGCGCCGCGCGCCGCGGGCGGGGCCTGGCCGAAGAGGCGCGCCCAGGGGCCCTTGCGCGGCGCCGGCCGGAGCGCGTCGGCGATCCCGTCGAGCACCGCCACCGCCCGCGCCTGGTCCGGATCCGGCCGAAGCTCGCCCGCGGCCACCAGCGCGCGGTAGCGCTCGGCGACCTCGCTCACCGCGACAGTTTCCGGAGCGTCCCCGACCAGGAAGCCACGACCTGCCCCTCCTGCTCGACCAGCCCGCGCATCACCGCCAGCCGCTTGCTCTCGCGGAGAAGCTCCACCGAGCAGTCGAGTGGGAGGCCGAGCCTCGCGCCGGACAGGAACTGGGCCGAAAGGTCGAGAGTCACGGAAGGCCCGAGGCTTCCTCCCGCCGCATAGCCGCCGGCGAACATCGCCATGTCGACGAAGGTGAGGATCGCGCCGCCGTGGACGATGTTGCCCAGATTGCTCTGGGCGACGTCGGGGAACATCCGGCACCGCGCCTTCCCCTCGCCTTCGGCGCGAACCAGCAGCTTGCCGAGCGTCGCGTTGAAGCGCGTCTCGTCGCTCGCCAGGTCCCAGGTCATCCAGCCCGGATGGTCCGGATCGGGCCGGTGGCGGATGAGGGGATGGAGGCGGCGCTCGGTCATGGCGGGGCAGTGGCGGGAATGAAGCGGGCTTTCAAGCGGCACGTCGCCCGCCAAATCCGGATACTCGTTTTCGGCGCTGGACTCCCGCCGTGCCAGGAGTCACTCTGATGTCTTGAGCAGCGCCGGGGGGGCGAGTCGCTCGCGAAGACGTCGAAGAACGTTCACGCGTCGTTCCGCTTCCAAGCCATTCGGTTTCTGCATGACAGAATCAGACCGGGAGCGGCCGCGCCAGCATCAATTTGCAGTTTTGATAGCTCAGTTTCGCGGAAAATGCGGTGTGCGCTGCTCCTGGTCGTCGAGAGGGGAAGGAACTCCACGTGACGACGATCACCGGCGGCAACGGCAACGACACCATCACGGGCGGCACCAGCCAGGACGCGATCAACGGCGGCAACGGCCAGGACACGATCCGGGGCGGCGACGGCGACGATATCATCCACGGCGGCAACGGCGGCGACATCCTGGACGGCGAGGCCGGCAACGATCAGCTGTTCGGCGATAACGGGGACGACCGTCTCATCGGCGGCGACGGCGACGACCTGATCGACGGCAATAACGGCTTCGACATCGCTTATTATCGCGGACTGATCGAGGAATATACCTTCCTCGCCAGCGCCGGCTACCTGCACATCCTGCATGCCGGGGGCGCCGGAGCGGACGGCCACGACATGGTGATCCGGGTCGAGAAGCTCGTCTTCGCGGACCGGACCATCGAGATCGGCAGCGGCCACAACCGTCCGGTCGCGATCGACGACCATGTTTCGCTCACCGAGGACGGCGGCATCTACAACAGCGGCGCGGCGGGCGTGCTCGCCAACGATTATGATTTCGACGGCGACGCGATGACCGTCGCCGGCGGCACGTTCACCGGCGCCTACGGCAGCCTGACGCTCAACTCCGACGGCACCTACAATTACGCTCCGTCGGCCGCGGTGCAGTCGCTTGCGCAGGGCGAGATCGTCCAGGACGGCTTCGCCTACACCGTCTCCGACAATGACGGCAGCGACACCGGCAATCTGGTCTTCCACATCGCCGGCGCCAACGACGCGCCGAGGGCGATTGCCGATTCCGCCGGCGCGGGCGAGAACGCCGCCGTTTCGATCGACGTGCTCGCCAACGACTTCGACATCGATCATGGCGCCGTGCTCACCCTCGTCGCCGCCTCGGCGCCCGCCGGCCAGGGCAGCGCCTCGGTCGCCGGCAACCAGGTGCGGTTCGATCCGGGGACCGATTTCGACAGCCTCGCCGAGGGCGAGACGGCTCAGGTCGTCATCGGCTACAACATCGTCGACGAGCATGGCGCGGCGGCTTCCTCGGCGCTGACCGTGACAGTGACCGGCGCCAATGACGGTCCCGTGGCGAATCCCGATACCGCCTCGGGCGGCGAGAACGAGATCCTGGCGGTCGACGCCGCCGCCAACGACTCCGACGTCGATCACGGCGCGGTCCTCACCGTCACCGCGGCGTCGGCGCCGGCCGGCCAGGGCAGCGCCTCCGCGTCCGGCAGCCAGATCCGGTTCGACCCGGGATCCGACTTCGACGAGCTCGCCGCCGGCGAAAGCGAGGTCGTGGTCGTCGGCTATACGGTCGAGGACGAGCACGGCGCCGCCGCTTCCTCGACTCTCACGATCACCGTCGAAGGCGCCAATGACAGCCCGGTGGCCAACCCGGATTCGCGGACGACGAGCGAGGGATCGGCCGCCGTCATCGACGTCCTCGCCAACGATTCGGACGTCGACAACGGCGCCGTGCTCACCGTCGTCGCCGCCTCGGCGCCGGCCGGCCAGGGCAGCGTAAGCATCGTCGAGAACGAGGTCCGCTTCGATCCGGGAAGCGACTTCGACCATCTCGCGAGCGGAGAGAGCGCCCTCGTCACCGTCAGCTACACGATCGTCGACGAGCATGGCGCGTCGTCCACCTCGACCGTCACCGTCACGGTCGAGGGCCGCGACGCGGGCACCGTCAACATCGGCACCGACGAAGGCGAAACCCTGGTCGGCACGCCCGGCGACGATACGATCGACGCGCTCGGCGGCGACGACAGCGTCTCCGGGCTGGCCGGCGACGACCTCCTCCTCGGCGGCGAGGGCTCCGACATGCTCAGCGGCGACGAGGACGATGACGTCGCCGACGGCGGCAACGGCGACGATTTCCTCTCGGGCGGCGAGGGCAACGACCAGTTGCTCGGCCAGGCCGGCAACGACTCTGTCGCCGGAGACTATGGCGACGACGAGCTTTCCGGCGGCGACGGCTTCGACTCGCTGAGCGGCGGCGCCGGCGACGACATCGTCGCGGGCGGCAACGACGACGATTATCTGTTCGGCGAGGACGGTGCCGATCAATTGTCGGGCAATGACGGCAACGACAGCCTCGACGGAAGCGACGGCGACGATAGGCTTCAGGGCGGCGACGGCGACGATTTCCTGTCCGGCGGTCTCGGCTCCAACGTCCTCAGCGGAGGCATCGGCGACGACCGGATCGTCGCCGATGCCTCCGGCGGAACGCAGACCATCGACGGCGGCGGCGGCAGCGACGTCATCCGCCAGTCTTCCCGGAACTTCGCGAGCACGATCACGACCGGCGCCGGCAGCGATTCGATCGAGATCGGCAATGCCGATGTCGGCAGTGCGGCGGTCGTGGTCACCGACTTCACCGCCGGCGCCGGCGGCGACGTGCTGCGGCTTTCGGGGGACGCCGGATCGCTGCTCAGCCTTCTCTCGGGCTGGGACGGAAGCTCCAACCCGTTCGGGTCCGGCTTCCTTAGGCTCCGGCAGGACGGCGCCGACACCTTGCTGCAATGGGACCGGGACGGCTCCGGCGCCGGTTCCGGCTGGGAGACTCTGATCGTCTTCCGGAATACGGACGCCGGCGCCTTCACCGATGCCAATTTCGCGCCCGGCTACAATCCCGACGGCTCCGGCCTCGCGGGTCAGACCGTTAACGGAACCGCCGACGGCGACAGCCTGACCGGAACGTTCGGCGACGACACGATCAACGGGCTCGGCGGCGGCGACAACGTGTCCGGGCTGTCCGGCGCCGATACGATCGACGGCGGCGACGGCTCCGACACGCTCAACGGCGATGCCGGCGACGATATCGTCAGGGGCGGCAATGACGACGACTTCGCGCAGGGCGGCGACGGCGCCGACCAGCTGGCGGGCGAGGCCGGCAACGACATTCTGTTCGGCGATTCCGGCAACGACGCGCTGTCCGGCGGTGACGGCAACGACACGCTCGAGGGAGGCGACGGCGACGATTCGCTCCTCGGCGGCGACGGCGAGGATTTCCTGTCCGGCGGCCTCGGCTCCAACGTCCTCAGCGGCGGGCT
>DASVPM010000007.1:0-2828 GCA_036382815.1 Allosphingosinicella sp. | reverse complement strand
CCGCTGAACTGGGGCGCGCCGACCGCGGCGGCGCGCGGCCCGGTGGTCGCGACGGTCAACGCCCGCGCAGACCGCAACGCGATCGGAGCGCATGGCGGCTCCTATTCGATCTACCGGGCGCTCGCCATCTCGTCGGGGGCGATGGACCCTAATGCGCGCCCGGACCTTCACGACACGTCTCCCGTCTGCGAGATCGGCCCGCACCCGCAATGGGGCGATCCCGCCAAGATCGTCTCGCTCGACCCCTGGGGTCACCGGGTCGCCCACGACTTCGCCGAACTGATCGAGGAGGGCATCGACATCCGCCCGTCGATCGCGATCACCAAGGCGCGGCTCACTTTGGGCGAGATCCGGGACGCGATCGCGGCGGGGCGGCTCGAGGTCGACGGCGAGATCGTCCACGAGGCGGGCGACGTCTCGGTGACCAAGATCGCGGTCGATCCGGTCTGGTGGCTTCCCGGCGTCGCCGAGCGCTTCGAGGTCGCCGAGGCGAGCCTGAGGCGCTGCCTGTTCGAGCAGACGGGCGGAATGTATCCCGAGCTCGTCACCCGCCCGGACCTGTCGGTGTTCCTGCCGCCGATCGGTGGAATGACCCTCTACATTTTCGGCGATCCCGCTTATCTCGGCGATACCAGCCGGACCCTGACCTGCCGGGTCCATGACGAGTGCAACGGCTCCGACGTGTTCGGCTCGGACATCTGCACCTGCCGCCCCTACCTCACCCACGGCATCGAGGAGGCGACCCGGCAGGCCCAGGCGGGGGGCACCGGTCTCATCGTCTACAATCGCAAGGAAGGCCGGGCGTTGGGCGAGGTCACCAAGTTCCTGGTCTACAACGCCCGTAAGCGGCAGCCGGGCGGGGACCAGGCGGCGACCTATTTCGAGCGCACCGAATGCGTCGCCGGAGTGCAGGACGCGCGCTTCCAGCAGCTCATGCCGGATGTGATCCACTGGCTCGGAATCACCCGGATCGACCGCTTCGTCTCCATGTCCAACATGAAGTACGACGCCCTCGCGACGGGGGGAGTCGAGATCGGCGAGCGGGTGCCGATTCCCGACGGGCTCGTGCCGCCCGACGCCAGCGTCGAGATGGAGGCGAAGAAGGCGGCCGGCTATTACACGCCCGAGGGCGCGCCCAGCGCGGAGCATTTGCGCTCGGTCGTCGGCCGGGATCTGGGGAAGTTCTAGCGGTGCGCGCCATTGCGAGGAGCGCACCGACGAAGCAATCCAGCGTCCGGTGGAGGCCGTACTGGACTGCTTCGCTTCGCCCGCAATGACGGAAGACGGCATGCAGGCGCCTGACCCCGCGCTCCTCGCCCTGCTCAGCGCGGCCGCCGTGCGAGAGCGCGCTCACGAGATGCTGGAGATCGCGCTGGAGGGCGGGGTCGACGGCTGGGGGGTCGACCTGGCCCGGCTGGACGCCGCGGCCGATCTGACCGCGAAGGTGACTCGCGAAGCCTATCCCGATCTCGCAATCCCCTTTCACGCCCGCTGGCGGCATTTCGTCGCCGGGCAGCCGCGACTGCCGGACGGCGACGAGCCCGCGAGGGCGCGCGCCGCCTTCGATCTCGTCATCCTCTCGGTCCTGCTCGATGCCGGCACCGGCCCGGGCTGGCGCTTCAGCGATCCGGTGAGCGGCGCCACGTTCACGCGCTCCGAAGGGCTCGCGGTCGCCAGCCAGAGGCTCGTCGAAAGCGGCGCCCTCGGCAGCAGTGGCGCGGCGCTGGCGGCGCTCGACGGCGAGACCCTGACGAAGGGTTTCCAGGTCTCCGAGGCCAATCCCCTGGCGGGCCTCGAGGGTCGTACCGCCCTCCTGCGGAGGCTCGGCACCCAAATGCTGGTACGGCCCGACCTGTTCGCGACGGCGGACGCGCCGCGACCGGGCGGGCTCTATGACGTCCTCGCGGGCCGCGCGCAGGGAGGGCGGTTGCCGGCCCCGGCGATCCTCGAATTGCTGCTCGAGGCGCTCGGACCGGTCTGGGCGGACCGGCTCGACCTCGACGGAGTTCCGCTCGGGGATTGCTGGCGCCATCCCGCGATTCGCCGGGAGGACAAGACCGACGGACTCGTTCCGCTCCACAAATTGTCTCAGTGGCTGGCTTATTCGCTGATCGAACCGCTCCAAGCGGCGGGCGTGGAAGTGGTCGATGTGGACGGGCTCACCGGCCTCGCCGAATATCGCAACGGCGGGCTGTTCGTCGATACCGGCGTCCTCGAGCTGACCGATCCGGGCGCCGCCGCCCGTCCCCATCAGGTATCCGACCCGCTCATCGTGGCGTGGCGGTCGATGACGGTCGCGCTGCTCGACAGGATGGCGCCGCGGGTTCGGGAACGTCTGGGGGTGAGCGCCCCAGGCTTCCCGCTCGCCCGGATGCTCGAGGGCGGGAGCTGGGCCGCGGGCCGACGCATCGCCGCCGAGTTGCGGCCGGGCGGCGGGCCACCTTTCACCATCATCAGCGACGGAACGGTATTCTAGACATGGACGGACTGACGGTCGTTTCGCACCCCCTGGTGCAGCACAAGCTTACCCTCCTGCGCGACAGGAACAGCTCGATCCAGCTGTTCCGGGCGGTGGTGCGCGAGATCGCGACCCTGCTCTGCTACGAGGTCACCCGCGATCTCCCGACCGACCTCATCAGCATCGAGACTCCGATCGCGGTGACCCAAGCGCCGGCGATCGCGGGCAAGAAGCTGGTCTTCGCTCCGATCCTCCGCGCCGGCCTCGCCATGGCCGAGGGCATGCTCGACCTCGTCCCCTCCGCCCGGGTCGCCCATATCGGCCTCTACCGCGAACCGGTCAGCCTCGAATGCGTCGAATATTTTTTCAA
>DASVPM010000006.1:0-6293 GCA_036382815.1 Allosphingosinicella sp. | reverse complement strand
CCGCTGAAGGAAGGCCGCACGCTGCATCATGACGGCAACGGCCATTTCGGCGCGGGCCGAGTGACGCTGCGGTCCGCTCCGCAGGGCACCGGGATCATCGCCGGTGGCCCGATGCGCGCCGTCTTCGAGAGCCTGGGCGTCGCCGACGTGGTGACCAAGTCGGTCGGTACGTCCAACCCCTACAACATGATCCGCGCCACGTTCGACGCGCTCACCGACCAGACTTCGCCGAAGTCGGTCGCGCAGCGTCGCGGCAAGAAGATCGCCGACCTGCTCGGCCGCGGCGGATCCCAGAGCGCCGAGGCTGACGCCGCGGCGGTCGTGGAGTAAGCGACATGGCCAAGATCAAGATCACCCAGACCGGATCGCCGATCCGCCGCACGCCCGACCAGCGCAAGACGCTGATCGGGCTGGGCCTCAACAAGATGCACCGCACGGTCGAGCTGACCGACACCCCCGAGGTGCGCGGAATGATCCGCAAGGTGCAGCATATGGTGATGGTCAGCGAGTAATCGCTGACCGTCATCCAGCGAAGGCTGGGATCCCGGCGAGACCCGCTGGGCCTTTATTTCACTGGGGTCCCAGCCTTCGCTGGGACGACGCGCGACAGAAGCGAAAGCGAGTGCACGAACATGAAACTCAACGATCTCAGAGACAATAAGGGCGCCCGCAAGTCGCGCGTCCGGGTCGGCCGCGGAATCGGCTCCGGCCTCGGCAAGACCGCCGGCCGCGGCCAGAAGGGCGCCAAGTCGCGCTCGGGCGTCAGCGTCTTCGGCTTCGAGGGCGGCCAGATGCCGCTCCACATGCGGCTTCCCAAGCGCGGCTTCAACAACGTCTTCGCCAAGGATTATGCGGAGGTGAACGTCGGCATGATCCAGAAGGCGATCGACGCTGGAACGCTTTCGGCCGACGGAACGATCGACCAGGCGGCGCTCCGCGCCGCGGGCCTGTCGCGCGGCGGCAAGGACGGAGTCCGGCTGCTCGGCAAGGGCAGCCTCACCGCGAAGCTCGCCTTCCGGGTCGCCGGCGCCTCCGCCGGCGCCCGCAAGGCGGTCGAGGATGCCGGCGGCTCGGTCGAGCTGATCGAGGTCGTCCCGGCCGCCGAGAAGGCGGCCGCGAAGAAGAACAGCGTCAAGAAGCGCAAGGACGCGTAAGTCGTCATTGCGAGCGGCGCGAAGCAATCCGGTGCGGCGCTTCAGCCCCTGGATTGCTTCGTCGCTTCGCTCCTCGCAATGACGGCATCGCGTCCTATATGAGCCCGAGCGTCCAGGGGAATCTTCACATGGCATCCGCAGCCGAATCCATGGCTTCCAACCTCAGCATGGCGAGCTTCGCCAAGGCGACGGATCTCAAGAAGCGCCTGTGGTTCACCCTCGGCGCTCTCATCGTCTTCCGGCTGCTGAGCTTCGTGCCGCTGCCCGGCATCGATCCGCGCGCCCTGTCCAACCTGTTCGATACCACCCGCGGGGGTGTTCTCGACTTCTTCAACATGTTCTCGGGCGGAAGCCTCGAGCGGATGAGTCTCATCGCGCTGGGCGTCATGCCCTACATCACCGCCTCGATCGTCGTTCAGCTCGCGACCTCGATGTCGCCGCAGCTCGCCGCCCTCAAGAAGGAGGGCGAGAGCGGCCGCAAGAAGATCAACCAATATACGCGCTACGGCACCGTCTTCCTGTGCGCCATCCAGGGCTATTTCATCGCCGTCGGCCTCGAGGGCTGGGGCCAGGGCGGGACGGGCTCGGCGGTGCTCGATCCGGGCATGATGTTCCGGATCACCACCGTCATCACGCTGGTCGGCGGGACCATGTTCCTGATGTGGCTGGGCGAGCAGATCACCAGCCGCGGCATCGGCAACGGAGTCTCGCTGATCATCATGGCGGGAATCGTCGCCCAGCTGCCCACCACCCTCGTCCAGGTGTTCGAGAGCGGCCGCACCGGCACCATGTCGCCGCTCGCCATCCTGGCGATCGTCGCGCTGGTCATCGTGCTCATTCTCTTCATCTGCTTCATGGAGCGGGCGCAGCGGCGGGTTCTGATCCAATATCCCAAGCGCCAGACCGCGCGCGGCCAGATGCAGGCGGAAAAGTCGCATCTGCCGCTCAAGATCAACACGTCGGGCGTGATCCCGCCGATCTTCGCCTCGTCGCTGCTGCTGATGCCGCTCACCATCGCCCAGTTCGCCGGCAATCGCACGGCGGGCGACAGCATGTGGGGCGACATATTGATCACGGTCACCACGGCCCTCCAGCACGGCGCTCCGCTCTACATGGCGCTCTATGCGGCCGGGATCATCTTCTTCTGCTTCTTCTACACCGCGGTGGTGTTCAACCCGGAGGAGACGGCCGAGAATCTGAAGCGCTACGGCGGCTTCATTCCGGGCATCCGCCCCGGCAAGCGGACCGAGGAATATCTCGACTACGTCCTCACCCGGATCACGGTCATCGGCGCCGCCTATCTGACCCTGATCTGCCTGGTGCCCGAATTCGTGATCGCCCGGATGGGGATCGGCTTCTATCTCGGCGGCACCAGCCTGCTCATCGTCGTCAACGTGACGATGGATACGGTCACCCAGATCCAGAGCCACCTCATCGCACACCAATATGGCGACCTCATCAAGAAGGCGAAGCTGAAGGGCGGGCGCGGGCGATGATTCCGGCGTTCGCGGCAAGCGCTCACTCGTGAACATCATCCTCCTCGGACCTCCGGGCGCGGGGAAGGGCACCCAGGCCGGCCGCCTGATCGCCGAGCGCGGGCTCGTCCAGCTCTCGACCGGCGACATGCTGCGCGAGGCGATCAAAGCGGGAAGCCCGATCGGCCTCCGCGCCAAGGCGATCATGGAGGCGGGCGCGCTGGTCCCGGACGAGGTGGTCAACGAGCTGATCGCCAACCGGCTCGACCAGCCGGAGCGCTATTCGGGCTCCGGCTTCATCTTCGACGGCTATCCGCGCACCGAAGCCCAGGCGGTCTCGCTCGACGCCCTGCTCGCCGAGCGCGGGATGAAGCTCGATCACGTCATCGAATTGCTCGTCGACGCCGACGCCCTGGTCGACCGCATCACCGGCCGCTTCTCCTGCGCCAAATGTGGCGAAGGGTATCACGATCGCTACAAGCTGCCGAAAATCGCCACTCTTTGCGACATTTGCGGATCGGAAGAGTTCAAGCGGCGTCCCGACGACAATGAGGAGACGGTCCGCACCCGCCTCGCCGAATATCGCGCCAAGACCGCGCCGATCCTGCCTTATTACGACGCGCGCGGCCTCGTCCGCCGGGTCGACGGAATGGCCCCGATCGAGGAGGTCGAGCGGGCGATCGAGGAGATCCTGGACGGCGCCGGCTAGATCCTCCCCTGCATTTGCAGGGGAGGGGGACCAGCCGAAGGCGGGTGGAGGGGCCCTTGCTGAGTCCGGAAGAACCCCTCCACCACGCTTCGCGCGGTCCCCCTCCCCGGGAAAAGCCGGGAGGAATTTGACGGGTCCGACGATCTGACGCACCATCCTGGTCGAAAGGGGGCCCATCATGCGCATCATCCTCGCCGCCGCTCTCCTCGCACTCGCCGCGTCCGCCCCCGCGCAGCCGCCGAACCCCGCCGCACTCCAGGCCGCGCAGCGCGAGGCGATGGCGAAGCTGCCGGGGATGGACGGGGTCTGGCGAGGCACCGCCTGGACGATGACTCCGGCCGGGCGCCACGACGTCGTCCACACCGAGCGGATCGGGCCGTTCCTCGGCGGGACCCTCAAGGTGATCGAAGGCCGCTCCTACAATGAAGACGGGTCGGTCGGCTTCAACGCCTTTGGCATCATCTCCTACGATCCGGGCCGGAAGGCGTACAATCTCCATTCCCACGCGATGGGCCATAGCGGCGACTTCCCGCTCGATGTCCGCCCCGACGGCTATGTCTGGCAGACGCCCGCCGGTCCGGGCGCGATCGTCCGCTACACCGCGACGATCCGGAACGGGAGCTGGCGCGAGATCGGCGAGCGGATCGCCGGGACCGCCGCGCCGGTGCAGATCTTCGAGATGAACCTGAAGCGGGTCGGCGACACGAAATGGCCGGCCGGCGATCCGGTGCCGATGAAGTGAATCCGGGCCGGCACGTCGACCTGGAGGGGTTCATGGCGGGCGTCGAGAGGCGCAATCCGGGCCAGGGCGAATTCCTCCAGGCGGTCCGCGAAGTCGCGGAGGACATATTCGAGTTCACCGCGGGCAAGTCCGAATATCACGAAGCGCAGATATTGCGCCGGATGACCGAGCCCGACCGGGTCGTCTCCTTCCGGGTCTGCTGGGAGGACGACAAGGGCCAGATCCGGGTCCAGCGCGGCTACCGGGTCCAGAACAACAATGCGATCGGCCCCTACAAGGGCGGCATACGCTTCCATCCGTCGGTCAACGAATCGATCCTCAAGTTCCTCGCCTTCGAGCAGACGTTCAAGAACGCCCTCACCGGACTGCCGATGGGCGGCGGCAAGGGCGGCGCGAACTTCAATCCCAAGGGCAAGAGCGTCAACGAGATCATGCGCTTCTGCCAGAGCTTCATGACCGAGCTCTATCGCCACATCGGCGCCAATGTCGACGTGCCCGCCGGCGACATCGGCGTCGGCGCGCGCGAGATCGGCTACATGTTCGGCCAATACAAGCGCATCACCAACAGCTGGGAGGGCGTGCTGACCGGCAAGGGGCTCGAATATGGCGGCTCGCTGATCCGGACCGAGGCGACCGGCTACGGCGCGGTCTATTTCCTCGCCAACATGCTCGCGACCCGGGGGCAGGACCTGGCCGGCAAGCGGGCGGTCATCTCGGGCTCCGGCAACGTCGCCACCCATGCGGCGGAGAAGATCGTCGAGCTCGGCGGGACGGTGCTGACGCTCTCCGATTCCGAGGGCTTCGTCCACGACCCGGACGGAATCACCCGGGAGAAGATCGAGTGGGTCAAGGCTCACAAGACCCGCCGCCGCGGCCGGGTCTGCGAATATGCCGAGCAATTCAAGGCCTCGACCTTCCATCCGGGCGGCCGGCCCTGGGGCGTCGAATGCGACGTCGCCTTGCCCTGCGCGACCCAGAACGAACTGCTCGGGGAGGACGCCCGGACGCTGGTGAGGAACGGCTGCGTGGCCGTTTCCGAAGGCGCCAACATGCCGACCGACCTCGAAGGGGTGAAAGTCTTCAAGGCGGCCGGGATCCTCTACGCGCCCGGCAAGGCGGCCAATGCCGGCGGAGTCGCCGTGTCAGGGCTCGAAATGAGCCAGAACAGCGCCCGGCTGAGCTGGAAGGAGGAGGAACTGCAGCGCCTCCTCAAGGACATCATGAACGGCATTCACGACCGCTGCATCGAATATGGCCGGCTGCCGGACGGCCGGATCGATTATGTGAAGGGCGCCAACATCGCCGGCTTCAAGAAAGTCGCGGACGCGATGTTGGCCTTCGGGGTGGTTTAGGGAGGAAGCAGCAGAAGGAGAGGGGAAATGAACTCGGAGAGCTACAAGGGGAAGACCTTCGTCGTCAGGGATCCCGACGCCCGGATCCGCAAGGACGGTGCGCTGCACGAATATGTGACCGGCCCGGACGGCGGCTTCGTCCTGATTCCCAAAGGGTCGAAGATCAGGATCGATTCGGTGGAGGTCGTGCCTGCCGGCGCCAAGGCGGTCGTCCTCTACGTCCACGCCTTCTCCGAGGACGGCGCGAAGACGCTGGGCTGGACCGCGGCCTCCAATATCGAAGGGCGGCTGATGTCGGAGACGATCGGCTCGATCCCGCCGGTGCCGGGGGCCAGCCGCTTCGGGCCGAACGCGGCCTGGGCGAAGGACCAGTATCTCGGCCAGGTGACGCTCGTGCGGGTCGTCGGCACCGACAAGGAGATCGAGCATATCTCCGAGGAGACGTGCGACCGCTTCCTCGCCATGGCCGAGGCGGCGCGGGCCGACGGCGTCGAGATCGGAGTGAACAGCGGTTTCCGCTCCTACCCCGAGCAGAAGTTCCTGTTCGAGGGGCGCCAGAAGGGCCTTCCCGGCTTCGCGCCGGCCAACCGCCCGGGCAATTCGAACCACCAGAACGGGATCGCCTTCGACATCGACGTCAACGGCGGCGGAAGCAACCCGACCTACGTCTGGCTTTCCGAGAACGCGACCCGCTTCGGCTTCCTGCGGACCGTCTCGCGCGAGCCCTGGCATTGGGAATATCTGCCTGAGAAGGCGGCCGCGGCGCGGGCGCGCGGGGTGTTCTCGACCTTCGATTGAGGGGAGAGAAATCCTCCCCGGCATTTGCCGGGGAGGGGGACCAGGCGAAGCCTGGTGGAGGGG
>DASVPM010000005.1:0-2475 GCA_036382815.1 Allosphingosinicella sp. | reverse complement strand
GTCGGCCGATTGCAGGCGGAGCTGTCCCGCCGAGCGCAGAGCGGCGATCGCCGCCGCGACGTCGGCGGGCGCCACCCGGGTCTCGCCGCCCGCGTCGACCAGCCGCACCGCGAGCCTCCTGCCGTCGGCCATGACCGCGGAGGCGTTGCTGCCGGAACCGAGCTCGAAGGCGACCACGGGCTGCGCCCCGGCCTCGGCGCCGCGCCTGACGCTCATCGTCAGGCCGTCTTCGGGCCAGTCCTCCGGCATCAGCGCCACGGCGTGGCAGGCGCGGCCGTTGTCGCAGCCGACGGTCCAGTCCTGGAAGGTCTTGAGGCTGGCCGGCTGGGGTGCCGTGGCGGCCGCGGCGGCAGCGAGGAGGAGAGCGAAGATCATCCCGGCAGCGTAGCGCCGGTCCGGGCCGGCGTCATGCTGAACTTAGGACCGGGCCTGAAACGCGTTCCCGCTGACACCCTTCCCCGCCTCCCGCCATTGCCCCCAACCCGCCGCTTCCCTACATCGCCGGGACGGACCCCCGCGGAGAGACCTGATGGCGCTGGCGCTGATCGACGTCGTGATCATATTGCTGAAGGTCGTCTGGTGGATCATCGTCATCCAGATGATCCTTTCCTGGCTGGTCGCCTTCAACGTCATTAACACCTACAACGATTTCGTGCGGGGCCTGATGCGCGGCCTCGACCGGATCACCGAGCCGGTCTACCGGCCGATCCGCAAGGTGCTCCCCGATTTCGGCGGCCTCGACTTCAGCCCGATGGTCGTCCTTCTGGTCCTCTGGATCCTCAACCGGGTGCTGTACGACGTCGCCTACAGCGTCGCGCTGAGCTACCGGTGAGCGCGGAGCGAATCGACGGCCGTGCCTTCGCCGCGCGGCTGCGCGAGCGCGTCGCCGAGGCCGTGCCCGCCTTCGGCGCCGCCGCCGGCCGGGCGCCCGGTCTCGCGGTCGTGCTGGTCGGCGAGGATCCGGCCAGCCAGGTCTACGTCCGCTCCAAGGGCCGGGCGACCCAGGAAGCCGGAATGGCCAGCTTCGAGCACCGCCTGCCGGACAGCGTGAGCCAGCAGGAGCTGCTGGCCCTGGTCGAGCGGCTCAACGCCGACGAGGCGGTCGACGGGATCCTCGTCCAGCTCCCGCTTCCCGCCGGCATCGACGACAAGGCGGTGATCGAGGCGGTCGACCCCGCGAAGGACGTCGACGGCTTCCACCCGATCAATGCGGGCCGGCTCGCCGTCGGCGAGGACGGGCTGGTGCCCTGCACGCCGCTCGGCTGCCTGATGCTGCTCAAGGACCGGTTCGGCGACCTTTCCGGCCTCGAGGCTGTGGTGATCGGTCGCTCGAACATCGTCGGCAAGCCGATGGCGCAGCTCCTCCTCGCCGAGAACTGCACAATCACCCTCGCCCACAGCCGCACCCGCGACCTCGCCGGAGTGGTCCGGCGGGCCGACATCGTCGTCGCCGCGGTCGGCCGACCCGAGATGGTCCGCGGCGACTGGCTCAAGCCCGGGGCGGTGGTGATCGACGTCGGCATCAACCGGATCGCCGCCGACGAAGGCGGCAAGGGCCGGCTCGTCGGCGATGTCGATTTTGCCGGCGCGTCCGAAGTGGCCGCCGCCATCACCCCGGTCCCGGGCGGAGTCGGCCCGATGACCATCGCCGTCCTCCTCCGCAACACCCTCGTCGCCGCCCACGCCCGAGCCGGCCTGCCGCCTCCCGAGGGCCTGTGATCGCGCTCTTCCTCTCGGCCTTCGTGACCTTCCTGGTGGTCATCGATCCGCCGGGCTGCGCGCCGATCTTCGCCGGGCTGACCCGCGAGGCGACGCCGGTCGAGCGCCGCTCGATGGCGGTCCGGGCGTCGCTCGTCGCCGCGGGGATCCTGCTCTTCTTCGGGCTGCTCGGCGAGGACCTGCTGCGGACGCTGGGTATCAGCCTCGCCGCCTTCCGGATCGCGGGCGGGATCATGCTGTTCCTCATCGCTCTCGAAATGGTGTTCGAGAAGCGCACCCAGCGCCGCGAGAGCCGGGCCCAGGAGGTCGAGGCGGATCCTGAGCATGACGACGTCTCGGTCTTCCCGATGGCGATCCCGATGATCGCCGGCCCAGGTTCGATCGCGTCGGTCATGCTCTTGATGGCGCGGAGCGACGGGCTCGACGAGAGCCTCGTCGTCCTCGCGGCGCTGGCCGCGGTCCTGCTCCTCACCTTGTTCTCCCTGCTCGCCGCGGGCTGGCTGATGCGCCTGCTCGGCCACCGGATGGAGGCGATGCTGACCCGGCTGCTCGGAGTCGTCCTCGCCGCCCTCGCCGCCCAGTTCGTGATCGACGGCATTTCGGTCAGCTTCGAGGTCTAGAGTCTGTTCTGCTCATATTGAAGCGTATCCGGAGTTGCGCAGGTAGTTTGCGCATTCGTGGGGTGGGAAGGCGTCGAGGAGGGAGCCGATACGCTTCCAGGTCGCGTCGACGGTTCGTTCGGCGGCTTTGCGCAGC
>DASVPM010000004.1:0-12191 GCA_036382815.1 Allosphingosinicella sp. | reverse complement strand
CGGCGCTCTGCCGGTCCATCTCCGCGAGCATGGCGGAGAGCAATTCGGGCGGATCCTGGAGATCGGCGTCGATGATCAGGACCCGGGCGCCCGAGCACAGATCGAGCCCGGCGGTCAAAGCGAGCTGGTGGCCGTGGTTGCGCGAGAGGTTGATTGCCACCAGCCGAGGGTCGGCCGCCGCGAGCGAGCGCATCATCTCCCAGCTTCGGTCGCGCGAGCCGTCGTTGACGAGCACGATCTCATAATCCTCGCCCACCGCCGAGCGCGCCGCCGCCGTCAGCCGGCCGTGAAGCTCGGCGAGGCACGCCTCCTCGTTGAAGCAGGGGACGACGATGGAAAGTGCGGGCGCGGTCATTCGTGTTCCTGGAGGACGATCGGGCTTGGATCGGCGACCCGATACAGCACGCTCGTGCCGCTTTGCCAGACCGGCTGGAGCCCGCGCAGAAGCGCCGGGTCGGGCCGCGGCGGCCGGATCAGCCAGACATGGGTGAACTTGTCGCGCGGGAAGAGGGCGAGCGACTGGTCGATGGTCAGCCATTGCTCGCTCAGGCAGCGGCGGGCCAGGACCTGCTGCGACGGGTCGCGGGAGAACCAGTTGCGCGGGTCCGGAAAGCGGGTGGTTAGGAGCTGCGCGCCGCGCATCGACCATTGGTCGTTGGAGAAGGCGTCGCGGCGCACCAGGGCGATGGCGGGCAGATGCTCGATCCGGGTCTGCGGCCAGCCCGGGCGGCATAAGACCCCGACGAACGAGACCACCCGGGCGCCGCGCGGGATATGGGCGACCGCGGCGAGCTCGCGGTCGTAGACCTGGTCGTACATCCAGAAGCTCACCGTATTTCCGGCGAGCCGGGCACCGGCGAAGATCAGGCCGAGCGTGGCGAAGACCGCTCCGGCCTTCCCCGCCCAGGCCGGGCGGTAGCGGATCGCGATCAGCGCGGTCGCGATGACGAACGGAGCGAGGCGCATATCGGCGTAATTGGAGCCGAAGACGATCCGGGGCAGGCAGACGTACACGATGGCGAGGAAGATGGCGGACGCGGCGAGGTTGCGCGAAATCTCGAACCTTTTCCACCACAGCAGGCCGGTGAGGAGGACGAGGCCCATCACCGTCAGCGCCCCATAATCCCAATATTCCCAGCGGTCGCGGAGCGCCATCAGGATCCAGTTCTTCTTGAGCTTCCAGTTGAACCAGACGGACGTCTCGCCGCCGACCGCGCCGCTGCGCCACAGCAGCATCAGCAGCATCGGCGGCGCGAGCGCGAGGCAATGCAGGCCGGTGTTGAGCCCGGCCTTCCAGATCGGCCGCTTGAGGTCGACCTGGCGGACCAGCTCGGCCGAGAAGGCCATCACGCCCAGCGTGCCCCAGCCGAAGGCGTGGCAGACCCAGAGCAGGACGGAGATCGGCACGAACAGTCCGGCGCGAAGCCTCAGCTTGCCGAGCCGGGCCAGCCTCAGCCACAGAGCGAAGGCGAGGAAGGCGAGCGCCATCGACAAGGCGAAATTGACGAAGCCGAACAGGAAGGGAAAGCTGTAGGTCAGCGGCAAGGCGAAATAGGCGGTCGGCGGAACCCGGCCGTGCACCTCGCGCGCCACCCACAGGAAGCCGGCGCCGGTCATCATCGGGATGGCCAGCGTGATCAGCTTCACCGCCGGCTCGAGCCCGATCAGGGCGGCGAGCGGGACGACCAGGAGGTCGACCCCGAGATTGCCGATCAGCGCCCATTTGAAATCGTAAAAGGCCTGGAGGACGCCCGAGCCCGCGATCGTCATCTGGACGTGATAGCGACCCATATGGCCGGGCAGGTCGACGAGCGGCGGGATGTCGGGCCACAGCAGGGGCACGCCGCAGGCCAGGACCGCCAGCACGACCACGAGCCGGTGCTCCCACCACGCGCGAGGCTGGCGGGCGCTTGCGCTTTCTCGTTCGGCAGGAGTGGAGGTCATTCGGCCCGCCAAAGGGATGGAGGCTGCTGCCTCCCCCCTCCGGCGGCGAAATTCAACCTTTAACTGATTCGCCGCCCGAGTCCTCCCCTGCGTTCGCAGGGGAGGGGGACCATGCGAAGCATGGTGGAGGGGTTCTTCACAGTCCGAAGGCCCCCGCCACCGCGCTTCGCGGGTCCCCCTCCCCCGGAAATCCGGGGAGGAACCAGAGGCACGCGGTCTAGCTGCGGCCGGCGGTCTTCGCGTCCGCTCCGCCCGCCGCGTGCCTGGGCCGGAGCAGGATCCAGGGGACGCTGTCAGGCTCGAACTGCTCGCGATGGTAGCGGTCGAAGAATGGCGGGATGTGGTCCCCGACGATGAGGATGTCGGTGTCCGGAAAGCCGTCCGCGGTGATTTCCCCGGCGAGGGACCGGCCGGTCTCGTCGTAGAGCTTCATCAGCCGGCAGATCATCGGAAACTCCGCCGCGAGCCCGGCGTCGAAGCTGGCGCATTCGTCGGTATGGAGCGCCGAGCTCTCGACCAGCGGGAGGTGCGAGTTGACGGTCAGCCAGTAGAGGAACTGGGGCTGCCTGGCCGACTTGAGAATCGCGGCGAGCTGCTTCGGGACGTCGCGGTCGCACGCCCCGACGAAGACTCCGGGGCAGCGTTCGGCGCCCGCCCGGATGACCTCGGGGGCGAAGCGCATGCTCTCGAAGCCGATGTTCGGATACCAGACGTTGCGCTCGAAGAAGGTGCCGTTGAAGGTGTGCGTCGCCTGCGTGCGATAGCCTCGGGCGCGGAGCCGCGCGGGCAGGCAACTGGGATCGCGCCGCTCCATCACTTCGGCATATTCGGCCCAGCGCCCGCAAAGCTCGCGCATCTCTCCGTTGGTGGTGGACCCGTAGAAGAGCGAGTCGCCCTCGGTGACCGAATAGCGGGCGCGCACCGACGGGCGGGCCCACAGGTCGAAGAGCCGGCGGCGAAGCGCGCGGTCGGAAGGCAGGCCCATCGCCTCGACCATGATGACGACGACGTGGCGCTCGCCGGTGGCGATCCGCTCGAGGCCGCTCTCCTGGACGGCCGAGGTGAAGAAGGCTCCGGCCTGCGGGGTGCGCTTGTACGAGCCGCGCGCGCCCTGCGCCATGGCGACGTCGGTCGACGCCGCGATCAGGGTCAGCGCCATGGCGGCGACGAACCGGGTCGGCTGCACCAGCGTGGTCGGCTTGCGAAGCCGCCACCAGGCGAGCAGCAGGGTGCCGACGACGGCGGCTCCGCAGGCCACATATTCGACCGAGGCCGACGGGCTGAGCTCGCTGGCGAACTGGAAGGTGAAGACCAGGGAGAGGACGGTGAGGTTGAACAGCGACGAGACGAAGGCGAGCGCCGAGAAGATCATGCACGCCACGAAGGCGGCGAACTTGATCGCGAACGGCGCGCGGTGGACCAGGACGCCGGCGATTGCGGTGATGACGATCGGTATCGGCCGGGGCGGGCCGCCGACGATCCAGAACAGCCCATAGCCCAGGTTCGGCAGAAGCAGCCAGCACAGCAGCCAATTCTCAAGCGAGCGCAGGCCCGCCGGCCTCTCCTTCCACCGCGACACCGGCAATGCGAGTTCCATAATCCCCCCGGGCTGACTTCCCTGTCGCCGGGATTGGTGCCCGAACAAGGTCAACAAAAGGTAAACGGACTCCCGTCGGCGCCGGCCTCGAACCGGCCGTGGTAAAGCTTCGTTAACCCTGTTCGCCTAGCTCTTCCCGCGATGGAGCGGGCATGAACCTCGAACGCGCAAAGCGGGTCGGCGACGGCGGCCCGGCCTCCGCGCAGCGGCTCTGGACGGCGGCGTGGCTGTTCGCCTTCACGCTCGCCGCGCTGCTTTTCGTCCAGGACGCCTTCACCACCTATTTCAGGCCCTGGCCGTCGATCCGCGGCGACGCGGTCTGGGGGCGCGATTTCGCCAATCTCTACACGTCCGGCCGGCTCGTGCTCGAGGGCAGGCTCGCCATCCTCTACGACATCGATTCCTATCGCGCCTATCAGGACGTCCTGTTCGACCGGGCGCTCAGCGCCCACAATTATTCCTACCCGCCGCCGACCCTGCTCTACACCTGGGCCTTCGGGCTTCTGCCCTATCCGCTCGCCTTGGTCTCGTGGCTCGGCCTGACCGGCGCCGCCTTCGCCGCCGCGGCCCGGCCCTATCTGCGCGAGGCGGGGCTGCCGGGCCGGCTGGCCCTGATCGCTCCGGCCACCCTTCTCAACGTCTGGGCCGGGCATTACGGCCTGCTCATCGGAGCGCTCTGGCTCGGCGCCTTCCACCTGCTGCCGCGCCGCCCCATCCTCGCCGGGATCCTGATCGGGCTGATGCTGGTCAAGCCGCATCTGGCCGTCCTCGCGCCGCTGATCCTCGCCCGCCGCGGCGAGTGGCGCGCCTTCGCCTCGGCGGCGGCCACCGCCGCGGGCCTCGCCGCGCTCTCGCTCGCTTTGTTCGGGCCGGAGCTGTGGCGCACCTATCTCACCGTCACGGCGGGGGTCCAGGCGGCGATGGTCGACGATGTCGGCACCCTGTTCCTCAGGATGATGCCGACGATCGTCCCGTCCGTCTCGGCCTTCGGCTTCCCGGGCGCCGCGGCCTGGACCCTGCAGCTGCTGGGCGGGGCCGCGGCCGTCGCCGCACTGCTCCTCCACATGCCCCGCGACAGCCGCGCCGCGGGCCTCGCCGGCGGGGTCGCGACCTTCCTCGTTTTGCCTTATGCGTTCGATTACGACATGACCGTGCCCGGCCTCGCCGCGTTGCTGATGTTCGCCCGGCTCCGGCGCGAGCCGGAGAGCGGCCCGAGCTTCGTCCTTCTGCTCGCCTTCCTCCTGCCGCTGACGGTGCACACCTTCGGCCTGCTCCATCTGCCCGCGGCCCCTCTGATCCTCGCGGCGCTCCTCGCCCTGATGCTCCGCCCGACCCGCGCCGAGGCAGCGTTGCAGCCGGGGACGGCCGTTACGGCGTAATCACCGAAAATCCTCCCCGCGTTTTCGCGGGGAGGGGGACCAGGCGAAGCCTGGTGGAGGGGTTCTTCCAGAGTCCGCAGAACCCCTCCACCGCGCTTCGCGCGGTCCCCCTCCCCCGGAAAACCGGGGGAGGAATTAAGGATTCACTCCGCCGCCAGATGCCATTGCGGAGCTTCCTCCATCTCCCTCAGCCGCGCCGATTCCTCGTACATATAGTCGCGGGTCATCGGGATGGCGTCGCGGCGCTTCACATACTGGATCTGCCAGTTGACCATTCCGCCGTAGCGGAAGGCGGCCTCGGCGCCGGCCAGGTAGAACAGCCACATCCGGTAGAAGCGCTCGTCGTAGAGCGAGATGATCTCGTCCCTGTTCATGACGGTGCGGTTGTACCATTCGGCCAGCGTCGGCGCGTAGTGGAAGCGCATCGCCTCGACGTCGGTGACGATCAGCCGGTGCTTCTCGGCCTGGGTGACGAGCTCCGACAAGGCCGGGATGTAGCCGCCCGGGAAGATGTACTTGCGGGTCCATTTGTCGGTGACGCCCGGCTCGCCCATCCGCCCGCAGCAATGCGAGACCATCACCCCGTCGTCCTTCAGCAGCCGGCGCATGTGGGTGAAGAAGCCGGGATAATGCGGGGTCCCGAGATGCTCGATCAGGCCGACGTTGCTGATCCGGTCGAACTGGCCCTGGACGTCGCGATAATCGAGAAGCTCGAACTTCACCTTGTCGGAGACCCCGGCCTCGCGCGCCCGCTCGTTCGAGAAGTCGACCTGGTCGCGCGCCAGCGCCACGCCCAGCACCTCGACCCCGTACATGCGGTGGAGATAGAGCGCGAAGCCGCCCCAGCCGCAGCCGACGTCCAGCACCTTCATCCCGGGCTTCAGGTACAGCTTCGAGGCGATGTGCGCCTTCTTGTCGAGTTGCGCCTTCTCGAGGCTGTTCGACAGGTCGCGATAATAGGCCATCGTGTATTGCCGGTCCTCGTCGAGGAACAGCTCGAAGAGGCGCCGCGTGAGGTTGTAGGTGTGCTCGGCATTCTTGGCCGAGCGCGTCTTCCAGTTGATCTGGTCGAGCCGGCCCGCGATCCGGCCGATGGCCTGGCGGACCGGCCCCCTCGGCTTGAGGTCGCCCTGGCGCTCGACCGGGGCGTTGTAGCGGATGAGGAGCACGAGATCGCGCAGATTGCCCTGCTCGATGACCATGCGGCCGTCCATGAAGACCTCGCCGGCGCCGACCCTCGGATCCTTGATGATATGGTTCGCGGCGCCCTTGTCTGTGAACCGGACGCGCACCGGGCCGTGCGGCGCCGGCTGGCCGTCGCCATAATGATATTCCTTGCCGTCATGGTCGATGACGGTGAGCTCGCCCATCCGGACGACCTTCCTGAGCATTTTATCGAGCAGCCACATTCGTCCTGGTCCTCAGTTTTCCGGCAATGAGCATGGAGCGGGCGGGCGGGTCAAGACGGGGCTCCGGAACCGCTCAAAATCCTCCCCGCAAATTCGCGGGGAGGGGGACCAGGCGAAGCCTGGTGGAGGGGCTTCTCTCCGGCCCCGAACCCCTCCACCGCGCTGCGCGCGGTCCCCCTGCCCCGCAAATGCGGGGGAGGAATTCAGGTCGGCGCAGGCCCCTGCTTGGCCCGCAACCGGTCCTCGTCCTCGATCATGTAGTTGCGCGTCATCGGCGTCGCGTAGCGGCTCTTCAGATATTGGAGCTGGTAGACGACCATCGCGCCGTCGCTGAACATCGTCATCGAGCCGGCGAGGTAGAACAGGTAGAGCCGGTAGAAGCGCTCGTCGTACATCTCGACGATCTTGTCGTGATTGGCCTTGAACCTCTGGTACCAGGCGTGGAGCGTGTAGATGTAGTGGAGCCGCAGCGCCTCGCAGTCGGCCATGATCAGCTTCTCGCGCTCGCTCGCCGAGACGATCTCCGACAAAGCCGGGAGATAGCCGCCCGGAAAGATGTATTTCTGCATGAACTTGTCGGTGGTGCCCGGCTTGCCCATCCGGCCCATCGTATGGACGAGGGCGACTCCCTCCTGGACCAGCAGCTCGCGCACCTTGTGGAAGAAGGTCTGGAAGAAGGCGGTGCCGAGATGCTCGAACATTCCGATCGAGACGATCCGGTCGAACTGGCCGGTCACGTCGCGATAATCGACCAGCTCGAACTTCACCCGGTCCGAAACCCCGGCCTCCTCCGCCCGCTGGCGGGCGACGGCGAGCTGCTCCTTCGACAGCGTCACGCCGAGCACGTCGACGTCGGCGACCCGGTTGAGGTAGAGCGCGAGGCCGCCCCAGCCGCAGCCGATGTCGAGCACGCGCTGGCCCGGCTTCAGATGCATCTTCGACGCGATATGCGCCTTCTTGTCGAGCTGGGCCTGCTCGATGCTGTTCGCCGGATCGGTGAAGTAGGCGCAGCTATACTGCATGTCCGGATCGAGGAAGAGCCGGTAGAGGTCGTTGCCGATGTCGTAATGGTGCTGGACGTTCTTGAGCGAGCGCGACTTCCAGTTGAGCGTGCTCAGCTTATGGGTGAGCTTGCCGGTCTTCTTGAGGAATTCGTTGGGCTTCGTCCGCTCCTCCCAGCGGCGGTTGCGGCGGATGAGCTTGACGAGATCGATGATCTCGCCCTGCTCGAGGACCAGCCGGTCCTCCATCCAGGTGTCGACCGTCCCCATGGTCGGGTCGCGGGCGATCTGGAGCGCCACCCTCCGGTCCGCCATCCGCACCGTCACCGGTTCGAGCCCCGGAAAGGGCGCTCCGAACCGGCTGGTCTTGCCGTTGTGATCGATAATGGTGAGCTCGCCCTTGGTGACGAGCTTGTGAAGCATCTTGTCGAGTAACGTCATGGGCGCGCAGAATAGCCTCGTGTCCGGTGAGCGCAACAATGTTACGCACGCGATCCTGTCGCGTCGCTCGACCCGGGCCTTCCTGCCCCGGCCGGTCGGGCGCGAAGTCGTCGAGGCGATGCTCGAGATCGCCGCCCGGGCCCCGTCCGGCGGCAATCTCCAGCCCTGGCATGTCGATGTGCTGACCGGGGAGCCGCTCGCGGCGCTGGCGGCGGAGGCGCTCGCTTCGACGCGGGCGGAGATGGAGTTCGAGGTTTATCCCTCGCCGCTGCCCGAGCCCTGGCGCACGCGCCGGCACCGGAGCGGCGAAGCGCTCTACGCGGCGATCGGGATCCCGCGCGAGGACCGGGCGGCGCGGCTGGCGCAATTCGCCCGCAATTTCGAAGCGTTCGGAGCGCCGGTCCTGCTGCTCTTCTCGATCGACCGGATCTTCGACCGGCCGCAATGGGCGCATCTCGGCATGTTCATCCAGAACCTGATGCTGCTCGCCGAGGAGCGAGGCCTCGCCACCTGCCCGCAGGAGGCCTGGGCCGCCGTCCATGAGGTCGCCGCCCGCCATGTCGGCCTCCCGCCCGAGCGCATCCTCTATTGCGGCCTGGCGCTCGGCTATGCCGACCCGGAGGCGCCGATCGACCGATTCCGCACGGAGCGGGCGCCGGTCCAGGAATTCGCAAGGTTCCGGGGCTTCTGAATCCTCCCCGCGATTTCGCGGGGAGGGGGACCGCGCGAAGCGCGGTGGAGGGGTTCTCCGGGGCCTGGAAAGAACCCCTCCACCATGCTTCGCCTGGTCCCCCTCCCCGGCGGAATGCCGGGGAGGATTAAAAAGCCCCCCTCCAAAACAGCCTAAACCGTCCGGTAACCACTCCGCTCAACGAGTCCCTAACCCCGCGCCTCTAACGCGGTCCCTCTAGCTGCGCATTGCACCGACGAGGAACAGGGACGATGAGGGCATTGAGCTGGCTTAAGGATCTGATTTCGAGCGAACGCGGCAACGTGTTCGTGGTCGCCGCGGCGGTGATGCCGCTTCTGCTGGGCTCCGCCGCCTTCGCGGTCGACACCATCCAGCTCAGCGTCTGGAAGCGTCAGCTCCAGCGCGCCGCCGATTCGAGCGCGATCGCCGGCGCCTATGCCGTCTCGCTCGACGACGATGAGCATGCGGCGATCCACCGCGACCTCGACAAGAACGAATTTCCGGTCCTCACCCAGGAGGAGGAGATCGTCGTCGGGCCGCGGCTCGGTTTCGACCGCACCGTCCGCGTGACCCTGACCGCGACCCGGACCCTGCCTTTCCTGTCGATCTTCACGAAGCACCCGACCGCCATGGTCGCCGACGCGACGGCGGCGATCGTCGGCGACGGCGAGTTCTGCATGATCTCGCTCTACGACGGGCCCGACGCCGGCATCGACGTCAACGGCAATTCCAATGTCAACCTCGGTTGCGGGATGAAAAGCAACTGCACGGGGACCCAGTGCGTCACCGCCGGCGGCTCCTCGTCGGTCACCGCGACTCCGATCGCGGCGGTCGGCGGACTCGACGGCAAATCGAACAATTTCAACCAGCCGACCGTGCTCCTTCCGCACACCGCCGCCCAGAAGGATCCGTTCGCCTATCTGCCCGATCCGACCAAGCCGCCGGCCGGGTGCAGCGGCACCCTGACCGACACCACCGTCTTCACCGCCGCGACCCATCAATGTTTCCTCTCGGCGGCCGTGAAGCCCAAGGGGGTCCTGAACATCCCGGCCCATGTCGAGACGATCACGATCTGGGGCGGCGACATCGACTTCAAGGGCGACGTCAACGGCAGCGAGGTGACCTTCGTCATGTCCGGGGACAACGGCAAGGCCGGCGACCTCATCATCAACTCGCAGGCCAATCTCAAGATCAGCGCGCCGGCCAGCGGCACCTACAAGGGCGTGCTCTTCTACCGCGACCGGCGAGCCTCGAACATCGAGATCAAGATCAACGGCGGCTCGAGCTCGCAGCTGACCGGCGCGTTGTACTTCCCGACCTCCGACATCAGCTATGCGGGCGGCTCGAGCTCGGTCACCAATTGCCTGCAGATGGTCGGCCAGAAGCTCAAGTTCCGAGGCGGCGCCAAGATCGATAACAATTGCTCGGGCACGGGCGCCTCCGCAATCGAGCAGACGGTCGTGAGGTTGGTCGGATGAAGCGGCTTTTCACCCTCGCACGCGACCAGCGCGGCACCAGCCTGATCGAGTTCGGCTTCCTGGCGCCGTTCCTCGCCCTCCTGACCATGGGCGTGATCGACCTCAGCCGGGGCCTCGCCGAGCGCTTCGCTCTCCAGCAGGCGGTCAATCGCGGCCTCGAGCTCGTCCAGGCCCGGCCGGCCGTCGCCTCCGCCAAGTCCGCCGACGTCGACTACAGCTTCGTCAAGACCGAGGTCGCCGCGGCCGCCGACGTCGAGGATCCCGATACCCAGGTGACCGTGACCCGCTGGCTCGAATGCGACGGCGGCGATCCCCTGGACGTCAACGCCACCTGCGCCGACGGCCAGGACACGGCCCGCTACATCCGGGTCCGGGTCACCAAGGATTTCAAAGGCGAGTTCTACTACGAAACCATCCCGATGGCGGCCGTCGGGACGTTGAGGACGCAATGATGTCGGATAGCCCTCTCCAACGCGTCAGGCCCGCGCTGTTCGGCACGACGATGCTGAAGCGCCTGGGCGGTGAGAACAAGGCGATCGGCGCGGTCGAGTTCGCGCTGGTCGCTCCGGTGCTGATCTCCTTCGTGATCGGGATCAGCCAGATGGGCAGATTGTTCTTCGCCAACGCCGACATGAAGAACGCGCTGGCCTCCGGCGCGAGGGCGGCTTCGGTCTGGCCGGTGCCCGAGGACGACGATGCCATTCTCGCCGCCGTCAACAACCGGATCGCCCGCGCCGGCGGGGTCGAACTGGCGGACGTCGACATCGATCGCGGCACCGACGAGAACGGCAACGACTTCATCGAGATTTCGATGGATTCCCAGGTGCCGCTCGACTTCATCTTCTTCGACATCGGGCCGGTCACCCTGCACGACAGCCGCAAGGTCTACACCCAGATGGACGCGTCGGTGCCCGAGAACGACGTGAGCTCGAGCTCGACCAGCGCCGGCGGAGCCTCGCCGCCGCCGCCGTCGCCGCCGCCTTCCTCGCCCCCGCCGCCGTCGCCGCCGCCGCCGCCCCCTCCGCCGCCGCCGCCGCCGCCTCCTCCTCCGCCTCCGCCTCCGCCGCCGCCGCCGCCGCCGCCGCCTCCCCCGGGCAACGGCAACGGCAACGGCAACGGCAACAACAACGGCCACGACCACGGCAACTGCAAGAAGAACTGCGGCTGAGCCGTCCGCGCCGGCAGGTTCGCCCGGCGCGGATCGCCCCCGCCCCTTGCCCCCGGCCGTCTCGCCGCCGGCTCCTCCCGCCGCGTCGGGGGGAACTCAGATCAGTAACCTACGTTAGTCCGCTTTCGCCCCACGAGGGGAGTGTATGCGTATGTCTACCAATCCTACCCGCCTGGAAGCGCTCGGCTGCTGGCTTTCCGAAAAAGTCGCCGACATCTCCGCCCACCCGTTCGCCCAGGTCGGGCTGGTCCTGCTCTGCGGGGCCTGGTTCGCCTTCGCCTGGCGGGTGGATTGGCTGACCGCGATCCTCTCGATCCTCGCCATCACCCTTACCCAGATGGTCCTCAACCGCCAGAAGGAGCGCGAGAAGGACGCGCATCGCCGCGACGTCGCCCTCCACGCCAAGCTCGACGAGCTCCTCATCGCCTCGCGCCGCGCCCGCGACGAGATCGCCGGGATCGAGGAGCTGGAGGAGGAGGAGATCGAGCGCCTCAAGGCCGCGCGTCCCGGCGTCACCCCGCTCCGCTCGCGCCTGCGCAAGGCCGCCGGCTGAGGCTTCTCGCCCCGTCTTTCCAGGCTTGAATCCGTACCATGGTACGGGAGCTATAGGCCGATTCGCGCCGGGCGATCCCGCTCCGGCGCGACAGGAGACAAGACCATGACGACGGAAAGGAAAGCCCCCCGCGCCGGCTGCCGCTGCAACCCCTGCACCTGCAGGAATTGCGGCTGCAACTGAGCCTCAAGCCCCCTCCCGCCCGCGCGGGAGGGGGTTCCCCCGCCGCCACGCGGGCGACCTCGATGCCGATCATGCTCTGGCGTCACGCCGCCCCCGATCGAAGTCCCACTCCGATCGGAGCCGTTCACACCTCGTCGAAATACAGATGCCTCGGCCAGACGTCGCGGTCGCGCGCCGCCGCGATCTCCGCCTCGACCGCCTCGAGCTCCGCCTGCTCGGGCGGATCGACGAGCAGCGGCAGGTCGCGGTCGTCGGGCTCCTCGAGGTCGATCTCGGGATGGGCGTCGGCGAAATCGGCCCAGTAGCGGCCGAGCGAGTTCCAAAGCTCGGTCATCCGTTCGAACCGC
>DASVPM010000003.1:0-13058 GCA_036382815.1 Allosphingosinicella sp. | reverse complement strand
GAGATATGGCAAGGCGTGCTTGGGGAAGCTGCCGAGATAGATCCGCTTCCAGGTCCAGGATTCATAGGGCGCCGGGTCGATCGGCGTGAACTCGATCCGGGCGCCCCCGCGATTGCTGGCGTTGAAGACGGCCGCGCTGTCCAGCCGGCCGTCGGCGTCGGTATCGCGGAAGCAGCTTGCGATCTGGCCCGAGAACATCTTGATGTGGGCGCCGCAATAGAGCCAGCCGAGGTGACGCAATCCGCCGCCCGGCGTGCGGAGCAGCCAGTGAGTCAGGTTCAGCTGCGACTTTCCCATCCGGTGTCGTTCGCGAAATGCCTTCTCCTCCGCCGGGGGCAGCCGGAGATAGGCGCCGCCCGCTTCCGCGAGCGGCTGCGAGAGGATCGGCCGCCCCTGAGCCACGCGCCGCTCAGGTGGAAGCTTCACGTCTTCGGGCCGTTGCGCGCTGATCACCCATTCGACGCCCGGATCGCCGGCGGGCTGCGCGGCGGCGCCGGCGGCGGCGGTGAAGGTGAGCGCCGGAAGCGCCATTCGGAACATGCCCTTGCCTCCGCGACTCCGCGCTATTTCGCGAACAGAGCCTGTTTCTAGCTGGAATAATAGAGGTCGTATTCGACCGGGCTCGGAGTCGTCTCCCAGCGCATCTGCTCTTCCCACTTCAGCTCCATGTAGGCGTCGATCTGGTCGTCGCTGAACACGTCCCCCTTGGTCAGGAAGGCGCGGTCGTTCTGGAGCGAGATGAGCGCCTCGCGGAGCGAGCCGCAGACGGTGGGGACGTTGACCAGTTCCTGCGGCGGAAGGTCGTAGAGATTCTTGTCCATCGGATCGCCCGGGTGGATCCGGTTCTGGATCCCGTCGAGCCCGGCCATCAGAATCGCGGAATAAGCGAGATAGGGGTTGGCGAGTGCGTCCGGGAAGCGGAACTCGACCCGCTTCGCCTTCTCGCCCGCGCCGTAGGGAATACGGCACGAGGCCGAGCGGTTGCGGCTCGAATAAGCGAGCAGGACCGGCGCCTCGAAGCCCGGGACGAGGCGCTTGTAGCTGTTCGTCGTCGGGTTGGTGAAGGCATTCAGCGCCTTGGCGTGCCGGATCACCCCGCCGATGAAATAGAGCGCCATCTCGGAAAGGCCCGCATAGCCGTTGCCCGCGAACAGGGGCTTGCCGCCGTTCCAGATCGAGAAGTGGGTGTGCATGCCGGAGCCGTTGTCCGACTTGATCGGCTTGGGCATGAAGGTGGCCGTCTTGCCATAGGCCTGGGCGACCATGTGGACGACATATTTGTAGATCTGCATCCGGTCCGCGGTCTGGACCAGGGTACCGTAGGTAAGGCCGAGCTCGTGCTGCGAGGCCGCGACCTCATGATGGTGCTTGTCCATCGGCAGGCCCATTTCGAGCATCGTCGAGACCATCTCGCCCCGGATATCGGTGGCGCTGTCGACGGGACCGACGGGGAAATAGCCGCCCTTGGCGCGCGGCCGGTGGGCGAGGTTTCCGCCTTCATATTCCCGGCCGCTGTTGGTGGGCAGCTCGATGTCGTCGATCCGGAAGCCGGAGGCGTTGTAGCCGTCCTCGAACCGGACGTCGTCGAACATGAAAAATTCGGCTTCGGGACCGACGAAGACGGTGTCGCCCACTCCGGTGCCCTTGAGGTAGTTCTCGGCGCGCTTGGCGGTCGAGCGCGGGTCGCGGGCATAGAGCTCGCCGGTGCCGGGATCGACGATGTCGCAGAACAGGACCATCATGGGGGTCGCGCTGAACGGATCGACATAGACGGCGTCGAGGTCCGGCTTGAGGATCATGTCCGATTCGTTGATCGCCTTCCAGCCGTTGATCGAGCTTCCGTCGAACATGAAACCGTCCGACAGCTGGTCCTCGTCGACCGCGCCTGCGACCATCGAGAGATGCTGCCATTTGCCGCGCGGGTCGGTGAACCTGAGGTCCACCCACTCGATCTCCTCGTCCTCGATCCGCTTCAGGATTTTGCCCGCATCGCTCGCCATGATGGTTCCTTCCGTCACCCCAGAAAGCTGGGGTCCATGCTGCCTCTCCGCCCGGCAAACGCATCCGCATGGATGCCAGCCTGCGCTGGCATGACGGGAAGCGAATCCGGTAGCGGTATGCGGTGACCTTTCCCCCGCCGCCGCTCCGGGTCCAGACGCCCGTGAACATTTCACGTGGGGAACCGTCATTGCGAGCGAAGCGAAGCAATCCAGAGCGGCGCCAGTCGTCCCGCCGACCTGGATTGCTTCGTCGCTTCGCTCCTCGCAATGACGGCTAGAACGGTCTTCGCTGCGCGGCGATCAGCATCCGAAGGAGCATCGCCACGGGCCGCGGGACCCCGACCTTCCCCTCGAGCCACAGGCTGACCGCCGACCGGCTGACCCCGATCGCGGCGGCGAGATCGTTCTGCGTCCGGTAGCCCAGGGTGCGCATCGCGGAGCGAAGCTCGTCGGGGGACATGGAGGCGAGGCGAGGATCGTCCACGGTTCGGAGCTGTAGCGCCGGAAGACCCTACCGTCATCCCGGCGCAGCGCGTTCCAACGCCGCGGCGCCAACCCGACTCGTCGTGACGAGGATCACAGCCGTCGCTGCGCGGGACGAATATCCTGCGCCGGTTTCGGGGAGAGTCGCATGAGGAAGAAGCTGGTCATTTTGACGTCCCTCATCCTTCTGGGACTGGTCACTGGATGCGGCGGTGGAGAGGACGGCGCAGCCAATAATGTGTCCGACTCAGTCGACGATCCGTTCGGCGAGCCGCAGGTAGGCGTCTATTGTCCCGCCGTGGAAGCTCGGGTGACGCCCCAGGATTGCGAGGATCTGACCCGCGCGGATGCGGAAGTCCGGCCCGGCGAGGCGGCGTTCACCGCCCCCGAGCCGATGCAACGCGGCCACACGTTCGACGTCCACCTCGTCATCGATCGCCGCTCTCCGAAGGAAATAAGGATCATCGAAGAGCGTCTCCAAAACGTTCCCGGCGAAGAGATCGGCAACGCCACCAACGGCCACGGCCCGGGCACCGGCACCGGCAATACGACCTCGTCCGAGGAAGAGGATCCCCAGGACAACAAGGCCGCGCCGGCAGAGGACCCGGTGCCCACGCCGACGCAGATCGTCGAGCCATTGAAAGGCAGGGTCGAGCGCTTCTCGCCGCTCACCGGCCGCCATATGCGGGCGGAGCTCGCCGGCGAGGGGTTCGAGATCAGGGCCAAGACCGAGACCTCCCAGCAAATACCTCTCGGCGGGCAGGCGAGCTGGGTCTGGGCCGTCACGGCGCGCAAGGGCGGCACCCAGACGCTGACCCTGGTCACGGTCGTCGAGGGCGTCATCGGGAACCGCCGCTTCGTGCTCGCCCGCACCCCGAAAGTGCGCAGGGTCATGGTCGAGGTCAGCATGGGCGACCGGATTTGGGATATCATCATCGGAGCCCCCCCCTGGATCAAGGCGATCACCGCCATCGTCGTTGCGGTCGGCGGCCTTCTCACCGCCCTGTACGCGGTGCCGTTGCGGCGGCGGCGCAAGGCAGCCAATGAGGCCAAGGCGGCCACGAAGCATGGCGGGCCTGGCGCGGGCGGGGGCGAGGGCGAGCCGCCGAACGGCGGCCCCGACGCCTAGATCGCGTCGCTGCCCCGCTCGCCCGTCCGGATCCTGAGCGCTTCCTCGACATCCATGACGAAGATCTTGCCGTCGCCGATGCGGCCGGTGCGGGCGGCGTTGGCGATCGCCTCCACCACGCGGTCGGCGAGACCGTCCTCAACCACCACCTCGAGCTTCACCTTGGGCAGGAAGTCGACGACATATTCGGCGCCGCGGTACAGCTCGGTATGGCCTTTCTGGCGGCCGAAGCCCTTGGCCTCGGTAACGGTGATGCCCGAAACTCCGACGTCGTGCAGGGCCTCCTTCACCTCATCCAGCTTGAACGGCTTGATGATCGCCTCGATCTTCTTCACCGGCCGACTCCCTACGCTGTTGCGGCGCAGCATAGCGCGGAGTTGGCAAGTCGCAACCCGTCGCCCTCCCCGACGCGCAGGGCAACCTTGCCATCAACAGGCCCGACGTAGACACTGCCTCGCGCAAACAGGGGAGGCGGACATGGCGATCGAGGTTATCGACGGCACGATCGAGGCGGCCACGGTGAAGAGTTCGAACGCGAAGGTCGTCATGTACGACGGGATCTCCATTCGAACGACTGCGGGGTCGGAGCTGAGGCTTGAGAAAGTCGCGGTGGCGCCGGGCGTCGCTGCATCGCTGCAGGCCGGCACCGAGGGCCGGTTCTACGGCTACAAGGCGATCGACCATCGCGGCCTGTTCGGGTTCCGGACCCGCGACGGCCGCTCCGCCTTCGCCAATCCAAGCGGCAACGAGCGCATCATGCTGCTGGCCGCGATCATCGGCTGGATCGGCTTCGCCGTGCTGCTTCTGCTGGGCAAGGGAATCGGACTGCTCGCCCTGGCCTTGGGCGTGCTTGGGACGATCGGCTATCTCAAATACCGGAGCACCCGGATCGAAGGCCGCGCCCGCTTCGATTCCGACTCGGATTATACCAAGGGCTTCGCTTGATCCTCGTCATCCCGGCGAAAGCCGGGACCTCGTGGAGATTGGCCGCGGCGCCTTTTCCGGCCAATCGTGCGTCGCGATCCAGTCCCCGACCACCGGGGCGATCCGCTCGCGCCATTTGCTTCCGTTGAAGATGCCGTAATGACCGACGCCCCTGGCGAGGTGATATTGCTTCATCGCCTTGGGAAGCCGCGACGAGATGTCGAGCGCGGCCTTGGTCTGGCCGATACCCGAAATATCGTCGCGCTCCCCTTCCACGGCGAGCAGGGCGACGTCGCGGATCGCGGCGGGATCGACGCGGCGGCCGCGGTGCTTGAGCTCACCCTTGGGGAGCAGATGGCGCTGGAAGACGACGTCGACGGTCTGCAGGTAGAATTCGGCGGTCATGTCGCAGACCGAGCGATATTCGTCGTAAAAGGCCTTGCTGGCCTCGGCGCTCTCGCCGTCGCCCTGGACGAGATGCTTGAACATCTCCCAATGGCCGGTGAGGTGATCGCCCAGGTTCATCGCCATGAAGCCGGCGAGCTGGAGGAAGCCCGGATAGACCGCCCGGCCCGCGCCCGGATAGGTGTAGGGCACCGAAGCGATGACGTTCTGCTGGAACCAGCTGTGCGGACGCTGGGTGGCAACGGTGTTGACCGCGGTGGGCGCCTTGCGGGTGTCGATGGGGCCGCCCATCATCGTCAGGGTGCGCGGACGGGCCGGATTTTTGTCGGCGCTCATCACCGCGGCGGCGGCATAGCAGGGCACCGAGGGCTGGCAGACGGCGAGCATGTGCGCGCGCCTGTCGCCGCCCGTGCCGCCGATATGCTCGAGGAACTCGATCAGATAGTCGATATAATCGTCGAGGTCGAAGCGGCCCGAATCGAGCGGGACGAGCTTGGCGTCGCGCCAGTCGGTGATGAAGACGTCGTGACCCGGGAGCATCCGCTCGACCGTGCCTCGAAGCAGGGTCGCGTAATGGCCGGACATGGGAGCGACGATGAGGAGCTTCGGCCCGCCTTCGACGCCCTCCCGGCGGAAATGCTTGAGCTGGCCGAACGGCTTCCTCAGCACCACTTCCTCGCGCACGGCGACCTTGCGGCCCTTCACGAGCGTCGTGTCGAGACCGAATTCCGGCTTGCCGCGCGGCGCCGACGCGTGGGCGAAGACGTCGAGCGCGGACGCGACGATCGGGCCCATCTGGCTGTAGGCGAAGGGGTTGGCAGGGTTTTGAAGCCAGCCGGCGCCGATATTGGCGAGCGTGCTGGCTCCGGCGAGCAGCGAGCGCTGCATTTCATAGGCGTCATAGAGCATGCGATGACCTGCTTGGTGCGCTGCAGCGTTGCCGTCAACGGAAAAGGGGTTGCGGATCAAAACCATCTGCGGGGGAGATCGGTCCCTTTCCGTCATACCGGCGAAATCCGGACCTCGGCGAGACTTGACGCGGCGCCTTTCCTCGCCGGGGTCCCGGCTTTCGCCGGGATGACGGGAGGGCCCGCCCCTGCTAACCCCGCTCGCATGGCCGAAACCCCCGACGAAACCGCGAGCCCGCGGCGCATCGCCAATCTTGCGCTGATCTGGCGCTTCACGGCGCGCTACAAGGGGCATGTCGCCGGAGCGCTCCTCGCCCTGCTCGTCGCGGCGCTGGCGACCCTTGCCATCCCGGCAGCCTTCAGGCTGATCATCGACCGCGGCTTCACCGGCACCGGCGGCGATATCGGCCGCTGGTTCCAATATCTGCTCCTGATCGTCGTCGTGATGGCGATCGCCACCGCCACACGCTTCTACTTCGTCTCCTGGCTGGGCGAACGGGTGGTCGCCGACGTGCGCGAGGCCGTGCAGCGCAACCTGCTGCGGCTCGCCCCCTCCTTCTTCGAGGAGAACCGTCCGTCCGAGATCGCGTCCCGGCTCACCGCCGACACGACGATCATCGAGCAGGTCGTCGGCACGACCATCTCGGTGGCGCTCCGCAACATCGTCATGGGGCTGGGCGGGATCGTCTATCTGCTGGCTCTGGCGCCGAAGCTGACCGCCCTGCTTCTGCTCGGCATCCCGGTCGTCATCCTCCCGATCGTCTTCCTCGGCCGGCGCATCCGCAACGTCTCGAGGTTCGGCCAGGACCGCATCGCCGAGGTCGGGGCGATGGTGGACGAAGTGCTCGGGGCGATGAAAATCGTCCAGGGCTTCGGGCAGGAAGAGCGCGAGGCGAACCGCTTCGCGGCGGCGGTGGAGCGGGTGTTCCAGACCGCCAGGCGCCGTATCCTGCTCAGGGCGCTGATGACGGCGGGTGTCATCGCGCTCATCTTCGGCTCGATCACGATGGTGATGTGGCAGGGCGCGGTCGACGTCCAGTCGGGCCGGATCAGCGGCGGCACAATCGCCGCCTTCGTCCTTACCGGCGCCCTCGTCGCCGGCGCCTTCGGAGCGCTGACCGAAGTCTATGGTGACCTGCTGCGCGGCGCCGGCGCGGCCGGCCGGCTGACCGAGCTGCTTCGCGAGCAGCCGGAGATCAGGGCGCCGGCTTCACCGAGATCCCTGCCCTCGCCGGGGCGCGGCGCGCTCGAATTCCGCGAGGTGACCTTCCGCTATCCGACCCGGCGCGAGGTGAGCGCGCTTCACGAATTCTCGCTCAGCGTGGAGCCGGGCGAGACCCTGGCGGTGGTCGGCCCTTCGGGCGCGGGCAAATCGACCTTGTTCCAGCTCGCCCAGCGCTTCTACGATCCGGAGGCCGGCTCGGTGCTTCTCGACGGAGTGGCCCTGCCCGAGGCCGATCCGGCCGAGGTCCGGGCGCGGATCGCGGTCGTGCCCCAGGATATCGTGATCTTCGCCGCCTCGGCCCGCGACAACCTGCGCTACGGGCGCTGGGAGGCGCCGGACGACGAATTGTGGGCCGCCGCGGAGGCCGCCAACGCCGCCGAGTTCCTGACCAAGCTGCCCGACGGGCTCGACACGTTCATGGGCGAAGGCGGGGCCCGGCTGTCCGGCGGGCAACGCCAGCGGCTCGCCATCGCCCGGGCGGTGCTTCGCGACGCGCCCCTCCTTCTGCTCGACGAAGCGACCTCGGCGCTCGACGCTGAAAGCGAGCGGCTCGTCCAGCGCTCGCTCGAGCGGCTGATGGCGGACCGGACCACCATCGTCATCGCCCACCGGCTGGCGACGGTGCGCGCAGCCGACCGCATCGTGGTCATGGACCAGGGCCGCATCGTCGAGCAGGGCACCGATTCGAGCCTTCGCGCCGAAGGCGGCCTCTACGCGAGGCTGGCGCGCCTGCAGTTCGACGGCATCGCGGCCTGATCCTCATCAAATCCTCCCCGAGATTCCTCGGGGAGGGGGACCATGCGAAGCATGGTGGAGCTCTTTCGACTCCGTAGAACCCCTCCACCGCGCTTCGCGCGGTCCCCCTCCCCCGGAAAACCCGGGGGAGGCAAAAAAAGGCGGCCCCGAAGGACCGCCCCGAGAGAAAAGCAAAGGGCCGCGCCTCAGAAGGTCGCGTAGGCCTCGTTGCCGACGAAGCCCATCTTCTCGACCCGCGCGCGTTTGGTGACGGCGAGGACCTCATCGACCAGCTCGTAGCGGGCGTTGGGCTCCGGCTGGAGGTGAAGCTCCGGCACCGGGTTCATCGTCTGGGTGACGTCGAGATACTGGCGCAGGCGCACCAGGTCGATCGGCGAGCCGTTCCACAGCACCTGGTCCTGCGGAGAGATCACGATCTTGTTCTTGACCGGGTCGATCGGCGGCGGCTGCTGGTTCGGCTGATCCTGGGGAAGGTCGAGCTTCACCGCGTGGGTCTGGATCGGGATGGTGATGATGAACATGATGAGCAGCACCAGCATGACGTCGATGAGCGGCGTCGTGTTGATGTCCATCATGGGTTCGTCGTCCGAACTCGACGTTGACATTGCCATAAAGCGCTAACTCCTAAACCTTGCTGCCGAGCGCCTAGAGGCGGTCGCCGCCGCCCTGGGGAGGCGGTTCGGAAATGAAGCCGACCCGGGCGAAGCCCGCCCGCTGCATCGTGTAGATTGCGCCGCCCACGCATTTGTAGGGCGTGTTGATATCCGCCCGGATATGCGCCTCGGGCATGTTTTCCTCGGTCATGTTGTCAACGCCGCCGAGCCGCTTGATCTCGTCCTCGAGCTTCTTGACGGCGCGCTTGAGGAGCTCGTCGGAGTTCATCTTCGTCAGGCCCCAATAGACCTCGCACGTGCCGCCGGGGCCGCCGCGCACGGAGAGAGAGACGTTCTCCGGCTTGGTCGTGGTCGCCTCGAACCTCACGTTGGGGAGCTTCATCGGAATCGTCTGAACGACGACCGGCACCGTGATCAGGAAGATGATGAGGAGCACCAGCATGACGTCGACGAGCGGCGTCGTGTTGATGTCTGACATCGGCGAGTCTTCGCCGCTTTCGCTCTCTTGGCCGACATTCATGGCCATGGTCGGTAATCCTATCTAGCTCGAGTGCCGAGGGAGGCCGCCGGCGGAGCTGCTGCTCCGCCGGCGCACTTTCGTCAGACTTTCTTGGGGCCGGAATGCGGAGCGCCGATCGCGCTGCCGGTGGCCGTGGTTCCGCCCGGCGAAGCCGCACCCGGACCTTTCGCCGCGCTCGCGCCGCCGGTAGCGGCGCCGGCGCCGGCACGGCTGGGGACGACCGGACGGACCGCGCCGCCGGACATCATGTAGCCGTGAAGCTCGTTGGCGAAGCGCGCCAGCTCCTCGACGATCGCCTTGTTGCGGCGAATGAGCCAGTTGTAGGCGAGCACCGCCGGAACCGCGACGACGAGGCCGAGCGCGGTCATGATCAGCGACTCGCCGACCGGGCCGGCGACGGTGTCGATCGACGCCTGACCGGCCGCGCCGATCTTCACCAGCGCCCGGTAGATGCCGACGACGGTTCCGAACAGACCGACGAACGGCGCGGTGGATCCGACGGTGGCGAGGAAGGCGAGGCCGCTGGACAGGCGCGAGGTGATCGCCCCCTGGCTGCGCGCCAGCGAGTTGAGCATCCAGTCGTGCTGGTCGATCGGGTCGGTCAGCTTGTCATGCTGCTCGAGGGCGAGGATGCCGTCGTCGACGATCTGACGATAGGCGCTGTTCTTCTCGAGCTTCGAGGCGCCCTCGCGCAGGTTCGCCGATTGCCAGAAGGTGGTCCGGGCGCGACGTCCCTGGTTGATGATCTTCTGCTGCTCGAACAGCTTGACGAACAGGACGTACCAGGAACCGGCCGACATGATCACGAGGATGATGAAGGTGGCCCAGGCGATCATACCGCCTTGCTGGAGGGCGGCCATGAGGCCGTAAGGATTTCCGCCTGCCGGGGCGGCGCCTGGTGCTGGGGTGGCCATGGTCTCTACTTTCCTCTCAGATTGAATTTGAAGTCGTTATGTTCCGGTCGAGCTTCGTCAGTCGGCCGGGAGACGCCAGACGATGCGGCCGCTGTAGGAATCGCTCGTCGGCGACCCGGTGCTGTCGGTGGCGGGCGAGAATCGGGCCCGCGACCTGAGCAGCCGGCAAGTCGTCGAATCGAGCGCCGACGATCCGCTCGACGAGGTCACCGTACAGTTGGTGACCCGGCCGTTGGCGCCCACCTCCAGCCGGAACCCGGTCGCGCCCGATTCCGACGAACGCAGCGCCGAGGCCGGATAATCCTCGTCCGAGAAGAGCGAAGCGAGATTCGCCTTGGCCCGGGCGGGCGTGACCTTCTTCGGCGGCGGCGGCGGCGGCGGCGGGGCCGGCGCCGGCGGAGCCGGTGGCGCGGGAGGCGCCGTATAGGTGATCTGCGGCGGCGGAGCGACGCTCGTCGTCACCATCGGCGGCGGCGGCGTGTTCGTCCGGACGATCGGCGGCGGAGTCACCACCGGCGGCGGAGTCTGCGGCTGGTCCGGCGGCGGGGGCGGCGGCTTCTCCTCGGGGGGCGGCGGCTCCTCCTCGACGTTGAAGGTCTTGAGGTCGGCCGCCACCTTCTTGACCACGTTGTAGGCGAGGCCGGTGACGAACGCGTAGCCGAGCAGAGCATGGAGCAGGGCGACGATGATGATCGCCGTCATGCGGCTCCGGCTCATCCTGTTGTCAGCATATGCCATTAATCAGCCACACTCCCTCTCTTCGTCCCTCTGCCGGGGACCCGCGCGTCATTCACAACGCGGCTGATCCCCAACGGCTCCATCCGAAATGCGATGTATCAACATATCATCGGCCGGAACGGGCTCCTCTATCGTGTGGATGGAGAGGACGCAATCCTCCTGTGAATGCAAGGCGCATGCGCCTAAAACCGCCGAAATCCGCCGTTCATCCCGCTAAGCATATGGGAAACGGGGCATAAACTTACGGAGGCGGAACGGTGGCAAGCTCATCAACTTTTTGTAAAGGGGCGGTCGCGGCGGCTCTCGCCGTCGCCGCGGCGGTTCCGGCCGAATCGCAGGCGCCCCCGCCCCCCGCCCCGACTTATGCCGATCTCGCCGACCTCGCGCTCGCCGCGCCGGTCGCCGCCCAGGTCCGGATCACCGAGGCGGCGGCGGTCAAGGCCGAGCGGGCGCCCGGCCTGAAGCCCGGACGGGCCCGATTTTATGTCGAAGCGGCGCTTGTCTCGCTGATTCGCTCGCCCCAGTCGCTGCCGGCGCGGCTGAGCTACATCGTCGATCTTCCGCTCGACCCGAAGGGCAAGGCGCCCAGGATGCGCAAGGGCAGCGAGTTTCTGGTTCTGGCGGCTCCGGTCCCGGGGAAGCCGGGCGAGCTTCGGCTGGCCGCTCAGGACGCCCAGATTCCGTTCACGCCGGAGCGCGCCGCGACCCTTCGCTCCATCATCCGCGAGGCCAGCTCCGCGTCGCCGCCGCCGCGAATCGCGGGAATCGGCAGGGCGTTCCACGTCCCCGGCGCGATTCGCGGCGAGAGCGAGACCCAGATCTTCCTCCAGACCGCCGGCGGAACCCCGGTTTCGCTGACCGTGCTCCGCCGCCCGGGCGAAACTCCGTTGTGGGCGGTGGCGCTGAGCGAGATCGTCGACGAGGCGGCCGCCCCGCCCGCACCCGGCACCCTCCTCTGGTACCGCCTCGCCTGCGGCCTCCCGCGCAGCCTTCCCAGGCAGAGCCTCGCCGAGGCGGACGCGGAGGCGGCGGCCGCGATCCAGGCCGATTACCGGATGGTGCTGGACAGGCTGGGACCGTGCCTGAGGGCGAGGCGCTAGAGCGGAGCACGAGCCGGTCGTCACCCCGGCGGAAGCCGGCGCCTCACGACGACAAGTCCCGGCGGGTCTCCCCGGGGTCCCGGCTTTCGCCGGGATGACGATCAGTAGGACGTCAGCTCCACTCCGACCCCGCCGCAGTCCGGATAGATGTCGGGCTTGCGGGTCGCCACCCTCAGCCCGGTCACTCCGCGGCGGGCGGCGACGAGGTCGTAAATTTCCCGTGCCACCGTCTCCTGGAGATTGAAGCGGCGGCCTTCGATGAGGGCGCCGATCTCCGTCCGCAGGAAGTCGTAATCCCAGGCTCCGGCGGGCTGGTCGTCGGAGGGAAAGCTCGACTCGTCGACCCACACTTCCACCGTGACGAGAAGCCGCTGCGGCGCCCCCACCTCGAAGGCGTGGAAGCCGATGTCGGCCGCGACGCAATAATCGTCGAGCACGATCTTGCGGCTCCGCGGCGCGAGCCGCGCGGGCACGAGGCCGTCGAGCTTCACCTGCTCAGTCATTGCCGGGCTCCAGGAACTGGACGTCGCGCGGCAGGCCGAGAAAGCGCTGCCCGCCGTCGAGCGTGAGCGTCTGCCCGGTGAAGGTCGGCGTGGCAATGATGAAGCGCAGGGCCGCGACGATCTCCTCGACCCGAACCCCGCGGCCGAGCGCGTTCAGGCCGTGGACGGAGTCGAAATTCTGCTGGGCTCCGGAAACGAGAGTGACCGAGGGCGCGATTCCGCAAACCCGGATTCCGCGCTCCGCCCAGGCGCGCGCGCAGATCTCGGTGAGGCCGGCGAGGCCGAATTTGGAGATCGTGTAGCTGAAGAAGTCCGGATTGGGCGAAGCGAGCTTGGAGTCGAGCAGGTTGACGATGAGCCCGCTGCCCTCGACCCGCGCTGCGAAGGCGCGGGACAGGAGCGCCGGCGCCCGCAAATTGGTGGCGAGATGGGCCTCCCACCCTTCGACGGTGAAGTCGTCGGCGCTGTCGAAAGCGAAACGCGAGGCGTTGTTGACCAGCAGCCGGGGCGGCGGAAGTCCCTCCAGCGCCGCCATCACCCGCGCTGCCGAGTCGGGCGATTCGAGCTCGGCGCCGACCGTCGCGGCATTGCCCAGCTCCCGGGCCAGCGCTTCCGCCTCCCCGGTCGAGCGGCGGTAATGGATGAGCAGATGCCAGCCGTCTTCCGCGAGCGCCCGGCACAAAGCCGCGCCGATCCGCTTCGCGCCGCCGGTCACGATCGCCGTCCGCGGACCTTCGAACTCGCCTGCCATTTCGGCGGGATAGGATCGGGCGGCGAAGGCGGCAAGGCTTGCCCGCCGCCGCCGCCGCCGCCACAGTCGCCCGGCAATGCCCATGCCG
>DASVPM010000002.1:0-11544 GCA_036382815.1 Allosphingosinicella sp. | reverse complement strand
GATCGGCCGCATCGGATGACGTATCGGCGGCTTACGAGGTAGGTCGTGAATCGCTTACGCCTAAGCGATCGCGAGCTGAGCAGGTGCTACTGCATCAGAACAGCAGCGGGGACGGGAACTGCATTCTTACATTCAAATGATCAGGGATCGTATTTTGTTACGGCCGCTCATCTGGTTCATGGAACTCAGGCCGACGATAATATCCTCTTTAGGCGTCAAGGCGGCTGGCACTCGGTGAGAGTGAGAGAGATACAGCACCATTCTCAGGGGTATGATGTCGCTGTCTTCTCGGCTGCAAATTTTGGAACCACCACCCGTCTTCCTCCCCGACCAGATGCCACCGTTTTCCTCGGCGAAGAAGTGAAGTTTCTCGGATTTCCTCATGGGCTTGGTAATACGTACCCCCTCGAGGAATGGATTGCGCCGCTAGTTAGGACCGCCTTTTTCAGCGGCGTCATCCTGGTAGAAGGCCTTGAGATCGAAGTGCTGGATGGCTTCAATAATCCCGGTTTCTCAGGGGGGCCGGTGTACGCCCTTCAAGAAGATGGCGAGCCAAGCATTATTGCGTTGGTTTCCGGGTACCGAACTGAACGTATTGGACATTCTCGCCTATATCGCGTGAACGCGGACGGCCGGGAGGAAGAGGTCCCAGACCTCTACACGAAGCCGAACAGTGGCATGATCAACGCAATCAACGTCTCACAGGTCCGCGCTGTGGCCGCTGCCTTATCAGTGTACAATCGGATAAAAGACGAAGAAGTCGGGACGACGGACTAACTCATCTCCATCGTCTCCACCACGAGTCCTTCTATCGTCGCCGCGACGATCCGCCCCCCAAGCTTCACCTCCTGACACCGTCCATAGCCGTCCGGCCGCGGTGCCCACATCTGGTGGATCGCCAGCTCCCTGGCATCGACGACCCAATATTCGGGCACGCCATGAAGCGCATATTGCGCCGCCAGCTGCTCGAGATCGAAGCCGAGACTGCTGTCGGCGACCTCGACAAGCAGTGCGATCGAGGAGAGCGGGACCGGCCCATCGCCTTCCGGCTCGCTCGTGAGCAGGATGTCGGGTTCCGGCGCATCGTGCGGCGGCATCGCAACCGTTCCTTCGGTGCCGACGAACAAGGTGCTACCTATCCCTTCCAAGGCGAGGCGCAGGCGGAACGCCAGCTCGCTCTTGATGCGCATGTGACGCCGGTGCTGCGGGTTCATCGCGTACACCACGCCATCGATCAGCTCCGTCTTTCGGTATCGCGCGAAGGCGCCAGCTTCATGCAGCCGCAGATAGTCCTCGATCCGAAGCTTGATCGGATAGACCGCGTCGCTTTCGGGCTCGTCCTCGTCCCGGGCAGGAACGCCCCACAACTCGCCGTCCAGCAGTTCGGACTTCGAATAGCCATCGAAGGTGCCCGATTGTCTCAGTAGCATGAAGTCGGGGATTCCAAGCTTCACCCGCTCCGGCTGTCCGATGGCCGTCTGGACGTTCATGGCCCGTCTTTTACCATGCCGCGCGCTCGGGTCGCAAAGCCCGATTGCTCATATCTCGAGTTCATTGAACGTTCTTGGGCGGCCGACATCCGTCCGGCCATGCCAGAATCCAATGCTATGGTCGAGGTCCGCAGCCAGCAATGAGTCGAACGTTCTTGACCTGTTCTTTCTTTACTGTCATGCAGGAAGCCTGCCCGAGTCGGCCTGGATCCATCGGCGGAGGCGGAAGCGGCTTCAGGGGTTCGCCCCCGGGGCCGGCGGCCGGCGCGAAGTCATCCGGGAACGTATGAGCTCGCGTCTACCGAAGAGCCGTGACTGCGAAGTCCTCCGGGACGCGTCGGGAACTGGCTGAAAGCGTTGAAGACCGGCGCCCGGGCTCAGGGCGTGAGGAGGGGATCGGGCTTTTCGCCCGTGTCGCCTTCGAATCGGGGACAGCGACCCCGGACGGACCCAAAGCGTAGGAGGCTGTTCCAGGCGCCATCGGCGGCGCCGCCCCGCAAGGGGCAGAGCCGGTGCCACCTCAGCCTCGCGAAGCGAAGGCCACGGGACCCGGCGGCTCTTCACGATAAGTCTGGACGCTTTCGACCAACGACGAAAGCAGCAAAAGTCGTCCAGCCCCGGGTGCCCGTGGCAAGGACGCGCCGGCCGTTTCTTCCCCCGTCTCCGGCGGATGCACCCGCGCACCCGCGCGCCCGCGCCGCATCCGTCATTCCGGCGAAGGCCGGAATCCATGAACACGATCGTTCAAGCCTCATACGCAATGTTCATGGTTCCCAAGTCCGGGATGACGCTGACGACCGATGTCGTGTCCAAGTCGTCCACTTCGTCCGTTTCCGGACGGGCCAACACGGTTAACCATCCTCTAACACCCTTCCGATAAAGCCGGCCTCCTTGTTGAAACGGGGCCCTTTTTAATGCTGCACAAGTCGATGCTGGGGCTTCCCATGCTGCTTCTGGGCGCTTCCTGCGTGCCACCCGTCGCGACCCGGCAGGGGGTCCAGAGCCCCGGCTCCGCGCCTGTCGGCCTGGCCTCGGCCAGGGCGGTGCCCCTGCCGCCCGCCGAAGCGATCGCCCCCGGCCAGGCCGCCGAGCCCTTCGTCGTCGGCAAGCGCAGCGAGCGCGACGTCGCGACATCGCTCCAATGCCTCACCGCCGCCGTCTATTACGAGGCGCGCTCGGAATCGGCCGAGGGCCAGCGCGCCGTCGCGCAGGTCGTTCTCAACCGGGTCCGCCATCCCGCTTTCCCCAAAAGCGTGTGCGGGGTCGTCTATCAGGGATCGAACCGCCGCACCGGCTGCCAGTTCAGCTTCACCTGCGACGGCTCGCTTCGAGCCCGCCGCGAGCCCCTGGCCTGGGGCCGCGCCCGGCGGGTCGCCGGCGCCGCCCTGGCCGGGAGCGTCTTCGGGCCGGTCGGCCACGCCACCCATTATCACGCCTCGTACGTCACCCCCTGGTGGGCGGCATCGCTGACCAGGGCGGTGACGGTCGGCTCCCACATCTTCTACCGCTGGCGCGGCGACTGGGGCGATCCCAAGTCCTTCCGACGGCCTTATCTCGCGGCTGAGGTGAGGGTCGCCGCGACCAAGCGGGCCGAGGGGCCCGATCGGCCGATCCGTACCGCCGAGCGGACCGAGCCGGGCGAGACGACCAGGGCATTCGGAGTGACGATCCGCCGCGGCGGCCCGCCGCCCCGCTTCCTCGCCGCGGCGGCGGAGGCGCAAATTCCTGAGCGCACAGCGAGCGCCGCGGGAGTCCGCGTCCACAGCGGCCTTCCCGACTTCGTCAGCGCCGAGCCCGCCGATCCGGCCGCCGCCGCTCCGGCCAGCTGAACGCCTAGAGTCTGTCCTGATGACATTGAAGCCCATGTTCCCCGGCGAAGGCCGGGGTCCAGCAGCACCACCGGAAGGACTGGATCCCGGCCTTCGCCGGGAAGCGATTCAGCCTCATCAGGACCGACTCTAGCGGACCCGCTTCACATAGACCCGCCCGTCCTCGCGCCTTTCGGTCGCGAAATTGGGCACCGCGTCGATCAGCTCGGCGAGGCCGGCATAGCCGTAGCTCCGTGCGTCGAAGGAGGAGCGGTTGCCGGCGCGCTGGCCGACCTCGGAGAGGCTCGCATAGCCCCGCCCGTCGCGCTTCGAAGCCCGGAAGGCCGCTCCGAGCAATTTGACCAGCTCCTCGTCCACCTTGCGCTTGGGCGGGGCAGGGGCCGCTTCGGGCGCGGCGTCGTGGTCGTCGCCTTGGGCGGCGAGCGCTCCGACGTCGATAAACCGGCTGCAGGCTTGCTGGAAGGAGACCGGCGCCCGCGACGTGCCGAAGCCGTAGACCGGCACCCCGTCCTGCCGGATGCGCATCGCCAGCGGCATGAAGTCCGAATCGCTCGACATGATGCCGAAGCCGTCGACCCGGCCGCCGAACAGCAGGTCCATGGCGTCGATCGTCATCTTCATGTCGGTCGCGTTCTTGCCCTTGGTGATGTCGAACTGCTGGTGCGGCTCGATCGCGTGGCGGTGGGTCATCTCGGCCCAGCCCTTGAGCGCCGACTTGCTCCAGTTGCCGTAGGCGCGGCGGATGTTCACCGTGCCGAGCTCGGCGAGCACGGTCAGCACGGCGTCGAGATGGTCTGACGAGGCGTTGTCGGCGTCGATCAGAAGAGCGACGTTGCCGTCCTGGCGGTCGGTGTCGGCCATGCTAGCGCCGGGCGCCGGAATTGAGGCTGGAATCGACGCTCCAGGGCCCGGGGCCGGCCGCGGCGATATAGAGGAAGACGAAGCAATAGAGGATCGCCGCGTCGCCGCCGTTCAAGGCGGGGAAGGGGTCGCTCGGGGCGTGGAACATCCAATAGGCGACCGCCATCTCGCCGGCGAGCAGAAAGGCGACCGGACGTGTGAACAGGCCGATCAGGAGCAGGGCCCCGCCGGCCATCTCCAATATCCCTCCGAACCAGAAGAGCGAGAGCGCCGGCGGCTGCGACATCCCGGGCCCCATCGGCGGGAAGCCGAGCAGCTTCTGGGTTCCGTGCTCCATGAAGATGAGCGCCGAGACGATCCGAAGAAGGCTCAGCAGGCGCGGCACCCAGGCCGCGGGCAGTCCCAGATCGCGCATCGAAACCCCTTCCGTCAAAAACAAGTTCGAGCGCCTAACACCCCGGCCGGGCCCGCGAAAGCCGCGACTGGCAAGCCTTTGAACAGGCGCGATTAATTCGCCACTGGCGCTTTGCGGCTTTCTGCGGCAGAAAGCGGGCGCGCCATGGCCGGTCTCCGCAGCCTCTACGATGTCCTCAATGTCGCTCCCGAAGCGGAGCCGATCGTCGTCGAGGCGGCGTACAAGGCGCTGATCAAGAAATATCATCCCGACCAGGCGGTCGAGGCCCCGGTCTCCAAGGACGCGACGGCGATCAACGAGGCCTTCGCCGTCCTCAAGGACCCCGCCAAGCGGGCCGATTACGACCATCGGCTGTGGAACAAGCAGCAGGCGATCCGCCTCGCCGAGCTTCACGTGGCCAGCGCCGGCCGGCCGCCCCGCTTCGTCGCCGTCAGCGGGTGGCTGATCGCCGGCCTGCTCGCCGCCGCGCTCGCCGCCGTCGCCATGGGCAAGACGGTGGTCCCGCCGCGCATCGGCGAAATCGCGGAGGCGGCCGAAATCCATGATTCGGAAGGGCCGGCGCGCGCCGCGGCGCTCAAGGCCGCCGACGCCGAAGCGGCTCAGGACAGGATCGCCATGCCCTCGTCGGCCGCGGTGATCGCGCGGGTCCGTGCCGAGCCGGGTATTTCCCGCGAGATCGCTTCCGTGCCGCCGCCCAGAACCTCGTCCGGCGCGCCCCGCACCCGCAAGGTCCGCCCGGCGGCCCGCTCCAGGACCGAGCCGCGCAAGGAGAGCGACTTCCTCGAGCGCCAGGGTTACATTTACTGATATTCTCGCCCTCGCGCCGTTCCGCGACAACGCGGCGAGGCCGCGGTCATGACCCCCGGCACGGAACCGCGCAGGGCTTTTGCGGTTCGCCGCGGTCGCGCCTTCGGACCCGGTCCTCGCCGGCGGCGCGCTCGACCTGCGCCTCGAGGCCGCTTTTCTCCTTACGATAGCCCTTAGCCTCCAGGCAGTCGTAGGCGTTGAGCAGGGCCGCGACCGGGTCCATCCAATATTTGTGGTTGGCCTGCCGGGTGCAGGAACCAACGTCGGCCTGCTGCTCCGCCAGGGTCTTGGTCGGGTGCGAGACCTGCGCCGTGCAGGCGGCGAGGACGAGGGCAAGCAAAGCGAACGGCACGGGCTTCATTCCCCCTTCTTGCATCCGGCCGGCGCCGACCGCAACTGAGGCCGCATGAAACGCTCCACCACCGCCTTCGCCGCCCTCCTGCTCCTCGCCGCCTGCAACTCGTCGCGGCCGCCCTGGGCGGATGGCCGGATGGTCACCGAGGAGCGGCGCGATACCGGCGAGGCGCAGGACCTCGGCCGGCTCGAGGCGCGGCTGCTCGCAATCCACAATCGCGAGCGGGCGGCCACGGGCGCCCGGCCGCTGCTCTGGGACGCTCGGCTCGCTGCCGCCGCGGCCTCCTACGGTCCCCAGCTCGAACGCCTGGGCAAGCTCGCCCATTCGCCCTTGAGCGCGCGGCCCGGGCAGGGCGAGAATCTGTGGATGGGGACGCGCGACGCTTATGAGCTGGAAGAGATGGCGGAGAGCTGGGCTGCGGAGAAGAGCCTGTTCCGCCCCGGGATCTTCCCCACCGTCAGCACCAGCCGCAACTGGAGCGACGTCGGCCATTACACCCAGATGATCTGGAAGGGCACGAGCCGGGTCGGCTGCGCCGTCCACAAGGCCCGCAAATGGGATTTCCTCATCTGCCGCTATTCGCCCCACGGCAATGTCGTCGGGCAGCGGGTCCCTTGATGCCCTCTCGATGGCGCACCCATCGGAAGGCAAAAAGTCTTGTCGGCTTCGCCTGAATCGTCTCAAGTCGCGCATCAAAGGGAGGGGCGATTGATGAACCTGTTCGCGCGCAAGGCGGTGGTCGCCGACGAGGATATGGCCCCGGAGCACCGCCTCCACCGCAGCCTCGGCTGGCCGCATCTCGTCGCCCTGGGGGTCGGCGCGATCGTCGGCACCGGGATCCTCACCCTGATCGGGGTCGGCGCCGCCAAGGCGGGGCCGGCCGTGATCCTGTCCTTCGCGATTGCCGGCCTGATCTGCGCCTGCGCGGCGCTGGCTTATGCCGAAATGGCGACGATGATTCCGGCGTCGGGAAGCGCCTATACCTATTCCTACGTCGTCATCGGCGAGCTCGTAGCCTGGATCATCGGCTGGAGCCTGATCCTCGAATATTCCCTGGTGGTGAGCGCGGTCGCGGTCGGCTGGTCCGGCTATGCGGCGCCCTTGCTGCACGAAGCCTTCGGCTATCCGATGGCGCTCGCCCAGGGACCGGAATTGGGCGGGATCGTCAACCTCCCGGCGGTCTTCATCATCGCCGTGGTCGCGGGTCTGCTCATCTACGGCACCAAGGAGAGCGCGACCATCAACGCGATTCTGGTTCTGGTCAAAATCGTCGCCCTCATCGTCTTCGTCGCGGTCGCCCTGCCTTATTTCGATTCCGCCAATTTCGAGCCGTTCATGCCCAACGGCTTCCCCAAGAGCGGCGCTCCCGGAGCGGAGGTCGGGGTAATGGCCGCGGCGGCAATCATCTTCTTCGCCTTTTACGGCTTCGACGCTATCGCCACAGCCGCCGAAGAGGCCAAGAATCCGGGCCGCGACCTCGCCATCGGCATCGTCGGCTCGATGGTCGCCTGCGTGATCATCTACATGGCGGTCGCGGCAACCGCGATCGGCGCGCTCGCCTATACGCGCTTCGCCAACAGCCCCGAGCCGCTCGCCCTTATCCTTCGCGAACTCAATCAGCCCTGGGCCGCCCGCTATCTGGCAGCCTCAGCGGTGATCGCGCTTCCGACCGTCATCCTCGCATTCTTCTACGGCCAGAGCCGGATCTTTTTCGTCATGGCCCGCGACGGCCTGCTTCCGCGCGGCCTGGCGCGGGTCTCGGGCCGGGGCTCGCCGGTGCGGATCACCCTGTTCACGGCGTTGGTTGTCGCCGCTCTCGCCGGGATCGTGCCGCTGGACGAGCTCGCCGCCCTTGCCAATGCCGGGACCCTGACCGCCTTCATCGCGGTCTGCCTGTGCATGCTGATCATGCGCGTCCGCGAACCCGGCGCGAAACGGAAATTCAGCACGCCGCTCCCGTGGGTCGTCGGAGTCGGCGGAATCCTGGGCTGCCTCTATCTGTTCTACAGCCTGCCCTGGACGACCCAGCGTTATTTCATCATCGCCCATGTCGTCGGTCTGGCGATTTATTTCGCCTACGGAGCCCGCAAAAGCGTCGCTTCGCAAGGGGCCTAGGCCGGCCTCACGCCGGCGAGAATTCGCCGCTGGCCTCGTCGAGCAGGTGCAGCACCCCGTCGACGATCGCGAAATAGGCGCCGTGGAGCTTGAGGCGCCCGTCCGATTCGCGCTCGCTCACCCAGGGGAAAGTGCGCAGATTGGCGAGGCTGACCCGAACGCCCTCCAGCTCCATCGCCCGGAAATCCTCACCGTGGCTTGCCCGCACCTTGTCGCGGGCGTCGCGGAGCATCTCGATCCAGTCGGCGATGAAATGGCCTTCGCCATGGGCGGCGTCGTCGAACTGGCCGGTCAGAGCAGCCGCGCAGCCGCCGCAAAAACCGTGTCCCATCACCACGACTTCCTCGACCTGGAGCTGGGTGACGGCGAATTCGAGGGCGGCCGAGACTCCGTGATGGCCTTTCGTCGTCTCGTAGGGGGGAACGAGGGCGGCGACGTTCCTGACGACGAACATCTCGCCCGGGCCCGCGTCGAAGATCTGGGTCGGGTCGACCCTGCTGTCGGAGCAGGCGATGACCATCACCCTGGGGCTCTGCCCTTCGGCCAGCTGAGACCAGCGCTCGCGCTCGCGAGCCCATCCCGTCTCGCGGAAGCGGCGGTATCCGTCGACGAGCCTGGTGATAGCGGACAAAGCCGAGTCTCCCATCCGTTCGGGCTGAGCCTCTCGAAGCCCGTTCCTTCGCCGCGCCTAAGAGAAGGGAAGGGGTTCGACAAGCACCGCGCGGCGAGGTGGCGCCGGACTTGCGATGGCGGTATGCTGGCCGCACTTGCGGGGAGCGTTCCATGGCCAGTGCGAAATTCACCAAGAAGAACGATTCGATCGAGATCCGGCTGCCGGACGAAACGAAGGTCGCATTCAAGGAGAAGTGCAGGCGGGAAGGCCGCACCGCAAGCGACGCCGTTCGGTCGTTCATCGATGAACAGCTCGATCCGGGAGGGAGGGTTCGCCGGAGTCGCAGGTCGCTTTGGCGTATCGGCGCGGCGGTCGCGGCCGGGGCCGTCCTGGGCGGGGGCATAGCGGCGCCGTCCATTGCCGCTTCCCTCGACAATAGCCGCTCCGCAATCCAGGCGCTGGACCGGGACCATGACGGCACGCTCAGCTATGAGGAATTCCGGTTCCGCTAGAGCGGGGGCGGCCGTCGCCATTGTCGGGACAGCTTTTCGGCTTGTCCGGACACGACTTCGCTGGCGGTCCAGGGTCGAATCGACTTGATCGGCGCCATGACCGACAATCCCCGATCACCCTCGCGCAAAAAACAATGGGCCGCCGAGATCCGCAACTGGGCGGGCCTGCTGCTGCTCGTCGTCGCAGTTCACAGCCTGATCGCGAAGCCCTTCTACATCCCGTCCGAATCGATGATGCCGGGACTGCGGGTGGGCGACCGGCTCCTGGTCAGCAAATATCCCTATGGCTGGTCCTACGCCTCGGCGAGCTTTCACCTTCTGCCCTTCATCCATGGCCGGATGCTGGGCCGGATGCCCGACCGCGGCGACGTCGTGATCGTGTCGCGGCCCGAGTCCGGAAGCAGCGAGGATCTCATCAAGCGGGTCGTCGGCCTTCCCGGCGATACTGTGCGGATGGTGCGCGGTCGGTTGTGGCTTAACGGAAGGCCCGTTCCCACCCGGGACCTCGGCTACCGCGCACTCCCGGCCGACTCGAACCTGCGTTGCTCCGCGACCGATCCGGAGTCCGGGCCGGCAAGCGGCGGCGGCCGGCCTTCGTGCCGCTTTCACGTCCTGAGGGAAACGCTGCCGGGCGGCCGCTCGTACGACGTCCTCGACTTGTATCCGAGCCGCCAGGACGACACCGCGCCGTACCGCATCCCCGCGGGACACGTCTTCCTGCTCGGGGACAATCGCGACAATAGCGCGGACAGCCGGTTTCCGTTGGAGTCGGGTGGGCTCGGCGGGGCCGTTCCGGTCGAGGCTATCGGCGGAAGGGCCGAGTTCGTCACCTTCTCGCTCAAGGGCGACGCGACCTGGAGCCCGCTTACCTGGTTCTCGAATCTTCGGACCGATCGCTCGGGCGTCTCGCTTCGTCCGAAGGCGTAAGGCGCCGGCTTGTTGTGAAGAGGGGCCGGCATCGCTATCTGGCCCGCATGAGCGAAGCCGACCCGATCCTTTCCCCGCTGCCCGCGCAGCGCCAGCGCAAGCCCGACTGGATCAGGGTCAAGGCGCCGACCAGCGCCGGGTTCGCCGAGACGAAGCGGCTGATGCGGAGCCTGAACCTCGCCACGGTCTGCGAGGAGGCGGCGTGCCCCAATATCGGCGAGTGCTGGACCAAGAAGCACGCGACCGTGATGATCCTGGGGGACACCTGCACTCGCGCCTGCGCTTTCTGCAACGTCAAGACCGGCATGCCGCGCGCCGTCGACCCGCTCGAGCCCGAGCATGTCGCCACCGCCGCGGCCGAACTCGGCCTCACCCATATCGTCGTCACGTCGGTCGACCGCGACGACCTTCCCGACGGCGGCGCCAGGCAGTTCGTCAGGGTGATCGAGGCGCTGCGCCGAACCACCCCGTCGACGACGATCGAGATCCTCACGCCCGACTTCCGCAACAAACCGGAAAGCGCCGTCGAGGCGATCGTCGCGGCCCGGCCCGACGTCTACAATCACAATCTCGAGACGGTGCCGAGGCTCTATCCGACCATCCGCCCCGGCGCCCGCTACTACGCCTCGCTGCGATTGCTCGAGAGCGTCAAGCGGCAGGACTCGACCATCTTCACCAAGTCGGGCGTGATGGTCGGCCTCGGCGAGCAGCGCCTCGAAGTCCATCAGGTAATGGACGACATGCGCTCGGCCGACGTCGATTTCCTGACCATGGGCCAGTATCTCCAGCCGACCCCGCGCCATGCGAAGGTGGAGGAGTTCGTTACGCCCGCGGCCTTCTCGGCTTATGGGGCGATCGCCCGGGCGAAGGGCTTCCTGCTCGTCGCCGCCAGCCCGCTGACGCGCTCCAGCTATCATGCCGGCGACGACTTCGCGAAGATGAAGGCGGCGAGGGAAGCGAAGCTGGGGGTGGGGCGTTGAGGAAGTCGATGGCTTCGCCCCCCTCCGTCATTCCCGCGAAAGCGGGAATCCATGCTGAGTGTCCAGGCCCGGGAGCGGCCTCCGAGACCGCATGGATCCCCGCTTTCGCGGGGATGACGGGCTAGAGGCGGTCCACATGCCCCGCCATACCGAAACCCGCCGAATGCCCTACACGCCCGAGCAGATGTTCGATCTGGTCGCCGACGTGAAGCGCTATCAGGAGTTCCTGCCCTGGGTGGCGGCGACAAGGGTCCGCTCGGACAGCGAGACGCTGATGATCGCCGACCTCGTCGTCGGCTTCAAGGCGATCAAGGAGACCTTCACCTCGCGGGTCGAGAAGCAGCGCCCTCACCGGATCCACACCGAATATATCGAGGGCCCGCTCAAATATCTGCAGAACAGCTGGGTGTTCAAGCCGGACGGGGAGGGCGGCACCGAGATCGACTTCTGCGTCGACTTCGCCTTCAAGAACCGGCTGTTCGAGAGCCTCGCCGGCCAGATGTTCGACCGCGCGCTGAGGCGTATGATCGGGGCGTTCGAGGACCGGGCCAGGGAGCTTTACGGGGACGGCGACGCGGGAGCGTAGTGGTTTGAGCCTGCCCGACGTGTCTATTCGGCTGTCGCTTCCACCGGCATCAGC
>DASVPM010000001.1:0-4758 GCA_036382815.1 Allosphingosinicella sp. | reverse complement strand
CGAAGCAGCCTGCCCGCGATCCGAGGAGTGCCGCGCGAGCGGCGGGCGATCTCGTGGGCCCCGTCCTCGGTGAGCGACAGGCCGAGCAGGCGCGCCGCGCGGCGGACGACCTGCTCGAGCTCCTCGACCGAGTAGAAGGTCAGGCGCACCGGGATTCCGAAGCGGTCGCGCAGCGGGGTGGTGATCAGCCCCTGGCGGGTGGTGGCTCCGACCAGGGTGAATTTGGGCAGATCGATCCGGACCGAGCGGGCCGACGGTCCCTCGCCGATCATCAGGTCGAGAGCGCGGTCCTCCATCGCGGGATAGAGTATCTCCTCCACGGCGGGCGCCAGCCGGTGGATCTCGTCGATGAACAGGACGTCGCCGTCCTCGAGATTGGTGAGCAGGGCGGCGAGATCGCCCGACTTCGCGATCACCGGGCCGGAGGTCGCCCGGAAGCCCACTCCGAGCTCGCGGGCGATGATCTGGGCGAGCGTCGTCTTGCCGAGGCCGGGGGGACCGAAGAAGAGAACGTGGTCGAGCGCGTCGCCCCGGCTCTTCGCCGCCTCGATGAAGACGCGCAGATTCTCGCGCGCCGCCTTCTGGCCGACGAAATCGTCGAGCGTCTTCGGGCGCAAGGCCGCGTCGATATCCTCGAGCCGCCTTTCCCCGCCGATGATCCGCTCCTGCTCCACGACGCGGAGCTTTAGCCGAAGCGGACTTGCTGTCGAGCGGGTTTGTCGTAACCTGTGCTCCCCATCCGCTTCGCGGTCAGGGAGGAAGAGAAACGCCATGGACCGACGCCAATTCCTCATCGCCGGATCGGCCGCGTCGCTCCCCCTGCCCGCCCTTGCCCAAAACCGCCCCCGCGGCTCGACCCCGAACGCGATCTGGGTCGACGCGCAGGGTGGGATCGACGGGTTCGACGAGAAAGAGGGACGGCCGGTCCCCTCCGCGAAGCTGATCGAGGCGGTGAAGGCGGGATGGATAAACGTCGTCAGCCAGACGGTCGGCGAGGTAGGCAACGGACCCAGCGCGACTTCTTCGAGGACCGGAGCAAGCGCGGAATCGCCGCCCCGGGCGAGGCCGCGGACGTGTTCAACATGGTCGAGGGCTTCAACGAGGCGGCGCGCTATTCGAGGCTGGCCGAGGATTTGTCGGCGCGGGGCTTGAAGGGAACGCGGATCGACAAGGTGCTCGGGGCCAATTTCGACAGGCTGTTCGGCGAAGCCTGGGGGTAACCGTCATCCCGGCGAAGGCCGGGATCCGAGCGGGTGAAGAGCGCGGCGCTTTCGCCCCGGGACCCCAGCCTACGCTGGGGCAAAGGGCTATTTCGCCGCTTTCTTGAGGGCAGCCCTGACCAAGGCGTCGAGCGTGGCTCGTGGACCGAGCTCCGCTTCCGCCTTGCCCACCGCCGCCGCCGCTTCGCCGGGCCGGAAGCCGAGGTTGAGGAGCGCGGAGACGGCGTCGGCGGCGGCGCTGCCCGGAGCCGGAGCGGAGGCGGCCGCCGGGCCGAGCGCGAGGCTTCCGACCTTGTCCTTCAATTCGTTGACCACGCGCTGGGCGAGCTTGGGCCCCACTCCCGGGGAGCGGGCGATCATCGCGTGGTCGCCGCTCGCCACCGCGCGGTGCAGGTCGTCGCCCGGCAGGGTGGAGAGGATGGCGAGCGCGACCCGGGCGCCGACGCCCTGGACCGACGTCAGCAGCCGGAACCAGTCGCGCTCGTCGCCCGAGGCGAAGCCGATCAGCCTTATATCGTCCTCGCTGACCTGCATGACCGTGTGGAGGACGATCTCGCCGCCGACCGGTCCGAGCGCCGCGAGGGTGCGGGTCGAGGCGAAGACGAGGTAGCCGACCCCGTTAACGTCGACCACCGCATGGTCGGCAGCGAAGCTGTCGAGCAGGCCGCGGAGCTTCGCGATCATCGGGGGGGAAAGCGGACGTGGGGCATGACCCAAGTCCTAATCGCTCGAACCCGACACGTCACCCCGGGCTGGAGCCGGACCGCAGGCTGTATCGACATCCAACTCGTCATGCCTTTTCAAATCCTCCCCCGCTTTTGCGGGGGAGGGGGACCATGCGAAGCATGGTGGAGGGGCCTTGCCGAGTCCGAAGAACCCCTCCACCGCGCTTCGCGCGGTCCCCCTCCCCCGGAATCCGGGGGAGGAATTAAGATGTCCAGCGCTCGCTCAGGTAGTATCGGTCGGTGGCGCCGAGCCTCTCGTCCAGCTCGTACACGATCGGCTGCCCGGTCGGGATTTCGAGGCCGGCGATCTCGTCGTCGGGGATTTGCGACAGATGCTTGACCAGCGCCCTCAGGCTGTTGCCATGGGCCGAGATCAGGATCCTTTGCCCGCTCCGCAAGGCGGGCGCGATCCGCCTTTCCCAATAAGGCAGGACCCGGCCGATCGTATCCTTGAGGCTCTCGGATCGCGGCACCTCGATCCCCGCGTAGCGGCGGTCGGCGGAGAGGTCGTAGGGGCTGTCGTCCGCCATCGGCGGCGGCGGAATATCGAACGAGCGGCGCCATATGCGAACCTGCTCGGCGCCATGCTTGGCCGCGGTCTCCGCCTTGTCGAGCCCGGTAAGCCCGCCATAATGGCGCTCGTTCAGATGCCAATCCTTTTCGACTGGAAGCCACAGCAGCCCCATCGCCTCGAGCGCGAGGTTCAAGGTCTTGATCGCCCGGGTCTGAAGGCTGGTGAAGCAGAGGTCGAAGTCGAGCCCTTTGGCGGCCATCAGCTCGCCGGCCTGCCGGGCCTCCTCGGCGCCCTTGTCGGTAACGTCGACGTCCCACCAGCCGGTGAAGCGATTCTCGAGGTTCCAGGCCGACTGGCCGTGGCGAATGAGGACGAGGGTGGGCATGGGTCTACCGGGTCTCCCTTGGGACTGACCCGCCATTGCGAGGAGCGAAGCGACGAAGCGATCCAGCGGGCCTCGGAAGGCTGCACCGGCTTGCTTCGCTACGCTCGCAAGGACGGATAGAGGGCTAGCGATTCTTCTTCGGAAGCTGGTCGATCATCGCGTGCAGGGCGTCGAGACAGGCGCGGGCGAGGAGGGCGCTCCGCTCCGGCGACCAGCCCCACCGCGGATCGGGCAGATCGTCATTGTCCTTGAACGGCATCTCGAGGGTCATCGACACCGCGCCGAAGCGCTCGGCGAGCTGCGAGGTCGACATCGACATGTTGGCTTCGCCGGGCTTCGAGATCTCATAGCCCTTGCGGGTCTGGAAATCGGGGGAGAAACGGACCAGCTCCTCGCTGAATCGGTCGAACAGGCTCTGCTGGCCCTCGTTCCAGCTCGGAATGCCGTCGAAGCCGGCGAGGAAATTGGCCGGGATCGCCTCGTCGCCATGGACGTCCATCGCGAAGTCGACTCCGGTCCGGTCCATCTCGTTCCTGACGCACAGCACTTCCGGGCTTCGCTCCGGGCTCGGCTCGTGCCATTCGCGGTTGAGGTTGGTGCCGACCGCGTTGGTGCGGAGATGGCCACGGCGCGAGCCGTCGGGATTCATGTTCGGGACGACGTGGAAGGTGGCCTTGCTCCGAAGCCGCCGGGCAACCGGATCGGCCTCGTCGAGGAGCCGCTCGAGCGCGCCTTCCATCCACCATTCCGCCATCGTCTCGCCGGGATGCTGGCGAGCGAACAGCCAGACCTGGAGCGGTCCGTCACCGATCCGGAAATAGTCCATCTCCTGTCCGTCGAGGGTCTGCCCGAGCGAGCGGTGCTCAACCAGCGGGTGGCCGGCGACCGAAGCGACCAGGTCATGGTGCCGCTCCATCGTATAAGGCGCGAAATAGGCGAACCAGACGCTGTTGGAGGGCGGGGTCAGCCGGATCGTGAGGGTGCCGCCGTCATAGCGCGTCTCGACACGTTCCCATTCCTCGCGGTCCACCGACATGCAGGCGCGGTAATTCTGCCAGCCGAGCGGATAGGCGGCGCCGGCGCAATTGACGATCCTGAGCTCAACCTCACGGCCCGCTCCGCCGGTCAGCCGGAAATAGAACCATTGGTAGAAATCGGACTCATTGTCCTTGACGATCTCGAGGTCGATCCGATCGCCTTCGACGGCGACCGTGCGAATGTTGCCGCCATCGAAGGGGCTAGTAACGGATAGGGTCATCGAACCCTGATAGTGCGGCCCGACTCCCCGGGGAAGTCCCGAAACAGCGCATCGGCGAGGCGCTCGACGGCGGCCGTCCGGACCGCCTCTGCGCTTCCGGTAGGTGCCTCGCCGACGGCCCGGCCTTCCCAGAAGACGGTCCCGTCCGAACGACGGCGGATCGCGACCTCCAGCAACGTGGCGGTGACGTTGGCCGAGGTGCCGGCCGGAACCGTCGCCGAAACGCCGCGGCCGATTCGCGCCGCGCTCAGGGCCGCCACCGCCTCTCGGCTGCCCTGCTCCAGGTCGATCAGCGCGATCTGCTCCGACTGGGTGGTCGTCGGCACCACGGTCCAGCCGAGCCGGGTAAGCTGCCGGGCGACCGCGGCGGAATAAGCCGGGAATTCGGGGCGGTTGGCGTCGGCCTTGTCGAAAGGCTCGATCGCGATCCGGGCGCGCGCGACCGGTTCGCCGAGGTGGAACCGGGCGATTTCGACTCCGCCGGCGGCCGGCCTCTCGCGTCCGCCGCCGCCGGCGCAGGCGGCGAGCCCCGCCGCCAGCAGAAGGGGGGCGCTTCGCAGAAAAGCTGTTTTCATCCCGGCACCTCTTGTCTAGCGCGCGCGTTCATGTGGGCGCTGTAACGATCCACTCAGCGCTCGTGCCGCGATCGGGTTCCC